>CAZIXI010000009.1:0-28362 GCA_964543115.1 uncultured bacterium | reverse complement strand
ATTACCTCCGGCACAAAGAGAAGCGACTGAGATCATTGCTGGAACAAATACTGTTTTAATAAAATTCATCAAGCCTTGCAACACACTTTCGGCAGACATAATTTCATCTCTTACCTGCCAGGCATGCCAAAAGACAAAGATGATTCGCGCCGCTAAATATACCCACCAGCCCGCTCCCAGCAGATCTCCCGCCAGAAAAAAGCTGATTAATACCACCTCTTCCAGTATTGGTGCGGACCAATTTTCAATGCTGTCCTTCCATTCTTTATCTATTTCCTCACCAACTATTCCTTTATCTGTCTCCGGAGAAACCAAACTGCCTACAAATATTTCAAAAGACTTGATTAACCCATAACTCCACCAAAGCACACCCTTACTTGCTGCGGCTGATTGCGCACGTCCCGCTTGATACACTTGGTATTCCTCAATTACCTTATCCGCATACAAATACACCAATCGGCCTATTTTTACATAAGACTTCAAGTAACCATTATGGAATATTCTTCTCAAACCCTGTTTTGTTATTCCCAGTCTCTTCGCTGTCTGCGGAATAGTTTCCCAACGCATAAGAGTTTGTATTAACTTTTCTTTAAGTTCACCTTGACCAAGCGCAATTGCCGAATCCTCTAACCCCATAATATCTTGCACACTCTGCCAACTAGCCCTTAATTCCTCTAGAGATTGATTTGCCAATGCCTTACTTAGCCGACCGCGGGCAGCTGTTTCTCTCACAATTCTATCCCTGTCTTGCCGGTAAATATGGTAGTCGGCTACCGCCCTTTCCGGATGCAATAAAATAACCCCGTCAATTTTTACACAAGACTTAATATGATTATTGCGTGCCTGCTTAAGAACAGCCTCTCTGCTCACACCCAATTTTTTGGCAATTGCCGGAACTCGCAACCAGGAAAATAGATATTTCTGCAGCCATGACCGCAGTTGTTTTGCCTCATCTTTGCTCGCAACTAAAGTCTCTTCTGCTTCTTCAATTTCACTTACTTTCTCCCATAATGATCGCAGTTCTGATAGTGTCAATTGTTCTAATCCCCTAATTATTTTATTCCTTAGCGCCCTGGCCGCTGCTAACTCTGCTTGGCGAGAAAATGATTCTTCATATTCAGCCCAGGCCTTTTTGGGATGGAGAAATTTATACTTGCCGACGGTAACACAGGAAGCAATATCACCCTTTGTAATCCTTTCTGCTATTGCATCATAGCTAAGCTTCCAGGCCTTTCTTGCCTGGTTAATGGTTTGCCACCTAATTAGGACACTGGCAATTCGTTTTTTTAAATCTTCATCACTGAGGGCGGAAGAATCTTCTTCTGCAGGCAGTTCCGCAAGTAAACTGATTTTTTGCCATAAATCCCTTAATCCCGTAAAATCGTACTTTTTCAGTTCTGACATTACCTTCGAAACTAATGCCCGTTGGGCACGTAATAATTTACTCTCTGCTTGATAATTACGGTAATCAACTAAGGCCTTTTCCGGATGCAGATAATATATACCGCCAACTTCAACATATGAGGCAATATCTCTTCTTTGCGCTATTTTATGAACAGCACCGTCAGTTAAACCTACAACAGGGGCAAATTGCGGTATTGTCTGCCAACTGGAAATAATTTCATATAATCTATCTTTGAGTACGCCTTCAGAAACATCCTTTTGACTGTTTTCGGCTATACCTGCATCAATTCCCAATACCGCTGAGAATAAATTTCTTAAATCTGTATAAGCAAGGGCTGCTAAACCCCTCCTTAATACTGTTTCTCGAAAACGTTCCATCATAACGGTGGTTTTTTCCTGCTGAGAGCGAATATATTCGGTTTTTGCTTTTTCCGGATGAAGCAAAATAAGTCCGGCAATTCTGACATAAGCCGTAATATCATTTTTTCGGATCCGATAAAAAACAGCATCAGTTCCCGCAGCCAACCTTTCGGCAAATGCCGACACACGCAACCAGGACCGAAGATGTCTCTGCAGGCAGATTCTTAATTGTTCAGCTTCATCTTCGGCGGCAATTATTTCGTCTTCTTCTGCTCCGGTAATCTCTTTTACCTTTTCCCATAAAGGCCTTAAATCCGCCAGCGCCAATCGTTCTAATTCCTCAACAATGATAGTTTCTCTCAGCCTCATTGGCATTAACTCTGACTGTCTTGCTAGATATTCATTATATTCAGCCAGCGCTTTTTGCGGATGAAGTATTCTGTATATCCCAATTGTAATATAGGAGGCAATGTCTCCCTTGCTCATTCTTTCGCAGACTGTATCATAGCCTATACCCCAAATCTCTGCCGCCTGGAAGGCAGTGGGCCATTGCCCCAAAACCTCTAATATCTTCTCTTTTAATGCCTCACTATCAATTTCAGGATTATTTTCTTCTGAAATTTCTGCCAGTGTACTAATTTCTTGCCATAGACCCATTAATTCTTCATTATTGTAGCCTTGCAGCTCTGTCATTAATTTTGTCCTTAATGCCCTTTGGGCGCGCAACTTGTCTTTTTCTGCTTGATAGCTGTAATAATCAGCCAGGGCCCTTTGCGGATGCAGATAATAGCTGCCGCCAACAACAACAAACGAAGCAATATCATTCCGTTGAATCATTCTGTTGATGGCATTGCTGCTGAAACCAACAGCAGCGGCAAATTGCGGTGTTTTTTGCCAGCCAGAGAGAATGCCGAACAAATTTTGCCTAAGCACTTCTGCTGCAAGATTTTCCTGCTCATTTCTAGCTGTATCCGGATCAATTTCAACAACAGCAGCCATAAGCCTTTCAAGCCCAAAATGTTCGAGTGCAGCTAAGGCATTTAGTAGAGTTGTTCTCCTCATTCTCTCGGCCATAATGTCAGCTCTATTCTCCAAGTAGTCATTGTATTCCGCCGCTGCTTTTCCCGGATGCAAAATTACTGTATTCCCCACCCGCACAAATGAGGTAATGTCTCCTGCCTCCACCCTGGCTAGCAGTGAATCCTGCTGAACACCCAAGTTTCTGGCCAAGCGGTAAATCCTCTGCCAACCAACCAGGATCTCCGTTAGTTTTTCTTTTTTATCCTTTAGTGAACCGGGGAAATCTTTCACGCCTAAATCATCATCAATACTGCATACTTCCCTTACTAAAATCCTGATTTTCCCCGCTGATAGATTAGTTAGTGCTTTTTTGATATGGGTTCTCAACCTTCTTTCTTCTTTTATTTCTTTTTTTCTGTCTTCATAATCAAGATATTCCAGCATAGCCTTAACCGGGTGAAAGATAATCGTACTGTTTATCTCAATGAATGAACTAATATCACCAGCAGCAGCCCTAGACTTCAAGGTATTAACTCCCACGCCCAAGGCCGCTGCCATCATTCTCAGCGTAAACCAATTCTGCAAAATAGCGGGCATGAGATAAGTACTTAACCGGCTTTTTTCAATTGCCCGTACCTTTGCTGCCGCATCATCACTGATTTTATCAGCAGAAGTTGTCAGTGTTTTTTGATCCCGAGTTGTCTTTTTCTGTCTTAAAACTGCCTGCCTGATATTTCTTAGCCTCACGGCCCGTTGATAGAATAAACGTTCATACGCCAACAGCTCCTCAACCTCAGCAACAGTAAAAAAATTCTCATATAATTTGTGGTGATAATTTTCCCTCTCCCGGGACCGATACTCCTCAATAAGATAACTGAGATCATCGATATTCATTTCTGTCAATTTTTCTTCATGATAAGCGGTCAGGCGGCCCGATCGCTTAAAGGCAATAATCTGTTCTGCTGAGGTCAAGATATGGGCAACGCACTGTTTCTTGATACCGTTTGCCAGCCAATACTGTTCCCGCATTTCATGAAACAACATTTCTGATAGATGGGGAGTAAATTTTGGCGTTTTCCTTAAAACCACTACAATTGGGCTTCCCTGGTCATTTTCCGCTTCACGAAAACTCCAGGAATCCACACAGTAGTACAGATGTCTCTCAACAATTATTTTTCCCCGAAAAATCAAGGTGGCCTCCGACTCTTCCGTACCATTCTCTAGATTAATTTCAATTGGATATTCTTCTGTCCGCTGCGGAACACGTCTGCGCCATTTCGCTTCCCTTTTCTTTAATACGGTCATTTGTTTCTCTGTTAATCTGGCGCCAATGTTCTTTAAGGCGCCTTCCGTGTCCCCATCGGCACGTCCTTTTCTGTATTTACTCCTGCCGGTGCTGACCGCGTAGGCCCGGTACTCAGCGGCCGCTTTTACCGGATGATAATATTTGTAAGTACCCACCGTTACATATGATTGTATGTCCCCGGCCAGCACCCGCCCGCGAAACCCCTCAAAGCTTAACCCTAACTCCCTGGCTACTTGCCGGGGAGTGTGCCAGGCGAGCAATGTATCCTTGATTGCATCCACTAATCCCTCTTTATCATTGAATTCTGCATCATTCTCAATTTCTCCTATTTGTTTTATTTCAGCCCATAGTGCCTGCAATGATGATAAACCATATCCCGCTAAGGCACGCATAATTGCCTTTTCGTTGTTCCGCTTGATCTTTAAAGCATCTCTATTTACCTGATAGACCTTATACTCTGCCGGCGCCTTTTCCGGATGCAACAGAAAATGTTTACCTATTTGAACACAGGATTTTATATCACCGCTTTTTATTCTTCTTTGTATTACAACCTTGTTTATGGATAGTTCTGCAGCACACATCGGCACCGAACACCAATTAATCAAAATTTCCATTAGTGCTTCCCTAGCTTGCCCTTCATCTTCCAGGTCCATTTCTTTGTCTACTCCTTCAATTGCGTTTACTTCTTTCCATAGCGCAACAAGATCAGCCGACGAACAATCAGCTAAATGTTTTTTTACTCTTGTTTCGATTAAACGACTGGCAACTATCTTACTTTTATTGGCTTGATAAAGCTTGTATTCATTGCCGGCCTTTTCCTTTGGTAAAAGGGTAAAATCACCAATTTGAATGAATGAGCAAATATCCCCAGCATCTATTCTTAGCCTTATAGACAATGAGCCGACACCAAGATCTTCTGCCAGCTGCGGGATTGTGTACCATTTGGACAACACATCCTGCAATCCAGCCCTCAATGATTCCTCATCTTCTACGTCTGGATCTTCTCCGGAGGTTATTGCCTCAAGTTCTGTAACTTTTAACCATAAATTCTCTAATTCATTAAACGAAAGACTATCCAGCGCTGCTGCAATCTTCCCGCAGATATTCCTATTCGCTCTGATTTTTGCCTTTCCTGCCTGATAAGAAGAATATTCTGCCCGCGCTTTTTGCGGATGCAGCAGAATAAATTTATCCAGAGCCACAAATGAACGAATATCTCCGGTAGCTATTCTTGCTCTTATTGCTTCCGGCGTCACCAATTTAGCGGCAGCAAATTGATAAACATTATCCCAATCTGCCAAAATCTCCCCCAATCCTTCCCTCAGCGCACCTGCCTCTGCAGCCTCTTGCCCACTGTCTTCTATATTTCCAACAATCTCTTTTACCCTTTGCCAGAGAGCCTGAAGTTCCGCGACCGAAAGCCTCTCCAGCCCCTGCTTCAATTTTGTTTCTGCCAAGCGTCGGGCGGCAATTCTGTTTTTGTTTTCCTGATACCTTTGATACTCGGCAGCGGCTTTTTGCGGATGCAGCAGCCGGTATTTGCCGACATACACATATGACTGAATGTCTCCCGCAGACATTCTTAGATCAATAGTGCTGTATGTACTTCCTACTGAAGCAGCAACTTTTGTGAGTGACCACCAATCAAATAGAATATCCTTTATCCTTCCCCTCAACTCTTGACTGCCTTCATGAAGAAAATAACCGCCGCCATCAGTTCTGACAATACTCATAATCTCTTCCCACAATCGTCGCAATTCAGCCAGAGAATAACTGTCCAACACCTTTGCAATTTTTGACCAATTGGCTCTAACAGGAGCAATTGCTGCTCTTTTTGCTTCAAAATCCATATATTCCAACATTGCTTTCACCGGATGAAACAACATTAAACCGCCAAAAACGACAAATGACTTAATATCTCCCCTATCCACTCTGTTTTTTAAAGTATCTACACTCACCCCTAAAGCCTTGCCAAGAAAATACAGACTAAACCAGGTGCAGAGTGTTTTCTCTATATCACGACTAAAAACCCGTTTTCCCTCAATTTGTCTTACCCTGCTGTTAAAGCCTTCGGGTAAATATTTCATCGCTTGGCTGATTTTCTTTTTGAAAGCAGGAGACAGAGAACAGCGGGCAGCTGCTTTCTTGATATTACGAATAAGCATGGCTCTTTGATAAAACAATTCTTCATAAGCAAAAAGAACGGCACATTCTTCCCCCTTAAAGAAACTACGATAGAATGTATGATGATGCTCCCTAGCGGAGGATCTATATTCTTCAATTAGTTCCGTTAGCCCTTCGATTGACATAGCAAGTAATTGCTGTTCGTGATAAGCAGTCAGTTTTCCTTCCTCCCGAAAAGCCAGCACCTGCTCGGCACAGGCAATGATGTGGGCATTGCGCCGTTTGTGTAGGCCCCCATTGGCCCAATGACTTTCCCGTGCTTCATGATAGATGAGTTCAGGCAAATAGGAAATATTCTGCGGCGCCTTGCGGGCAACAATTATTAACTGACTGTTCTTTTTGCGTTTGTTTTCCCGAAAATACCAGGCATTCACACCGGAGGGTATATTTGTTACCCGAATGAATTTAACAGGAATTATTACCGTTTGCTTCTCTCCCGGCTCACCCCCGCGTTTATTTATCTCAATTTCGTATTCTGTCGCTTCGGCAGGAATCAGTTTCCGCCAAGCGGCTTCTTTTACTTTAAGCTTGTCAATCTGTGCTTGTGTCAATGCCGGCCCAATATTTTTCAGCGGACCGGAACGGGTTTCTCCATCTTCCTCTATTTCAAATAAACTGCCATCAACCGGCACTTTTAACTCCGCCAGCAATGATTTCACAGGCAATATCTCATAGTACACCGCGGTCAGTAATTCCTCCGCGTTAAAAAACATTAATTCATTAGCTATTCTAGCTAGTTTTGTGAAATCGTAGCCTTCATATATTTCTCCTAAACCTCTAAGCAGCCCTGCATATAACTCTTTCTGGTCATTAATTGCGGCAAGTACTTTTTCTAAAACTTTTATTTCAATTAGCAGCATTTTTAGACCCTCTCTCCATTCTTCTTCTGTTTGCAGTGTTTTTGTCAAAAGCTGACTGCGATATAGTTTACTATTTTCCGCGTGTCTAGGATTCACTGCTTCTCTTCTTCTTTCTCCCAATTTAACAGTAATGATATCGCCCGGTGATAATACCGTTGCGAAACCTACACGTTTTATCTGAATTAAACCAGGAGCTCTTCTGATAATTTTACTGTCATCGCCAAATCGCCAGACAGAATCAATTTGCGGAATTGACAATAAATCAAGCAGATTTGCATCCCGGGGAAGCCGCAATAATAAATTGATTTGCCGGCCAGCGATAACCTCTTGATAGGCAACCACCATTGTTCTTTCCGGAAGAAAAATGTCACCCTTAGCGGATAGCTGCTTGTAGAGGGAATGTTTTGCTGCGCCCTTTTCTGCTGCTTCGTGCATCTCTGCTGTTTTTATCTGTATTTCAAAACTCCACTCTCCACATAGCCATTTAGTATTTAATGATTGATAGCCATTTCGTTTAGGGTTTTCTATGTAATCTTTACTGTAGTTTTCCAAGTAATCAAGGAAACCGAATTCGTTTATAATTGCCATTATCTTATAACAAAGCTCTATTTTTTCTTTTTCTGTCAATCTATCAGCGCCCGGTTTATCACAAACAAGCACCCGAAAACCCAGGAGGTCTTTTATGCTGTCTATTCCCAGATCATATCTCTGGGTCTTGTCAAAAAGACTCCAGATACCTTTTTCCCTGGCGGTAACCACTAAATTGATTTTTCTCAATATCCCAGGATCCAATCCTTTTATTATCATTCTTTTTAGCGCATTTTTTAATTGCCCTTCTCCTTTGCAGCCAAATCTTTTATTTAATTCAGTTTTTACCTCTCTTAGATAAATGTCTCTTTTCTCTTTTACTTTTTCATAAATTGCGGGAAAGGCGGCTTGGAATATCCTGTCCAACCAAGCCATAGACAATTCCACTTCAAAATGCTTGCTGAATAAAGGTTTAAAGACACGGGTAATTTCCTCATGGCGATTTCTAACAAGTGATTGTTGGCTCTGCCGGCCAATAATCTGGATGTCTAAAAGCTGTTCAAATCTGACACAGAATAGCAGCACCGCCAGCTCTGGTTCATTCTCCATTAGTTGTTCGATAAATTGCCAATATAAGCTGAAATCTATATCATCATTAACAGTGAAAAGGAATTCCTCGTAGAGACTCAATCCATCGACCAGCTTGTTTGTCTGTTTATCTCCCTGAGGGCGGTTGCTTTCCGGCACCATGCTCCACAATAATGCCTTTTTCGCTATTGCCTCATTGCTAAATAATCTTTTCAAGCCCTGAGGCAGATTGTTAATTATTATTATAGAATTAACTGCGGCAAAGAAATTCTCCATTTTATTCTTCCGGATACACCAAACCAAAACATCCCTTAACTCTCCTTTTAGCCCTCCCAGGGCATTGAGCAATTTTCCATAAAACCGCAATTTCCTTCCCGCAACATCAATTACCACTATATCCTTTTTCTTTTCTTTCTTTTTCTGTGTCTTTTCGTCTCCTTCTTTTGTGAAATACACTCTTTCTACCAATCCAACCACATCATCTTTGGTCAATGCCTTTTTTGTGCGGTAAGTGAAAACTTCCACAATTCGCTCGTCTACTATCAAGTTGTCCTTATCTGCCGCCAGGATATACTTGGTGCCGGCAATGCTTATTCCAGTAATACTGGGATCTAAGGGGATGATCTTCATTCTTTCGACAAGGATATCCACTTGTTCATTTAGAATCCATCTTTGTGAAAAGCTTAGACGCATAATTATGCCCTCATCTATCAATTCTTCCAAGGCCCTGCTAAAAAGATCTCTTCCCCAGTTGCTTCTGAGATATGGATAATCCCTTTTTATCTCTGCAAAAATATCCTCTCTTCTAAGAGAGGGAAAATGGTCCTTCTCTAAATCATATCTTAATCTGTGGCTAATTTCTTTTTTCAATAATTCCCCAGTTAATATTTTCTGATTAAATATTATTCCCCCGTCGCTTTGCCGCCCCGAAAGCCTTCGCCATCTACTGATTGCCGGAACGGGAACTTTTCCCACCGGAATCATGCTGATACATTGGGCGATCAGATTAGATATTGAAATATAAACCGCACACATAAGCAGCAAGGGATTGCTGACCGTAAAAATAAGCGTTAATCCTGTCCAAAACATAATGAAATTAGCTGTCGGTCCCAGCACAGCCACAACCTTTTTCAATTGCTGAACCTTTGTTTTCTGTTCTTCTGATAATGATTCGGGCTTTTGCCGAGTTTTAATTTCTGTCCAAAACATATGGGGATGGATACGAACTGCAGGATAGCCGTATTTTTTAACAAAAACTTTAGCTAAAATTCTACCCAAAAATAAGTGTCCGAAGAATTCATGGGTCAGCCAGGGAGATAATAATGAAATGATCAAGATGATGGTTGTTAGCCAAACATTAAAAGGGATATTTGCCAGCAAGACTGTTAAGCCAACAGGGGAAAATACCAGCCACGCCAAAACAGCGGCAACCAATCCGCCAGCAACTGACAGGGCCAGGTCAAAACGGATAAATGAAACTTCCGTATCACTTTTGCCCTCCACCATTGACAACAGTGATTCCAACTCTATTCCGATTCCAGCCACTGTATTTTGCGCAGCCAAGCGAATAGGCAAACTAAGTTCTTTGTATATCTCAATTGCTTGCCAGCCGCCTATTGCGGCTATCTTATTAAATAAATCCTCTACTCTGTCTAAATTATCTTCAGTGATTATATTTAAAGCTACCAAATTCCTGTATGCGTCATATGCCTCTTCCACATACTCGCCCGCACTTTCCGCTATTGCCTTCAACAAAGCTGGGGCAAGGATATTCATGCTTAGTTGTTCTCTTTTAACGGTTTTTGCCAAAACTAAAAGAGAAATATAGGCTTTATTTGCCCCTTCTCCCGCCTTTTCCGCTATTGTTTTAAGAAGCTCAATATCTAGCACTATATCGTTTAACTCCTGCTCTCTGACGTTTTTTGCCAGATGAATAAGAGAACTGTAGACACTTTCAGCGCGCTTGCCTGCCCTATCCACTATTGTAATTAGTAATTCCAAATCAAATACTTTCTTGTCTATTTTCCCGCTTTTCACAACATTGGCCTGCCATTTAAAGATTTCAAATGCTTCACTTGCCTGCTTACCGCCTATTGCCGCTATTTTTTTCATTAAAACCTCTGCCCTGTCTAGATTGCGCTTGGTTATCGTGCCAATTTCCACCAGGTTTCTGTAGGCGGTATAGGCTCGCTCTGTATGTTCAGCTGCGCTTTCGGCTATTGCCTTAAGCAGTCTTGGAGCAATAATATCAGCACTCAATTCATTTTCCTTAACCGTTTCCGCTAAAATCCAAAGATCTATATAGGCACCTCTGGCATTTGGGCCCGCCTTTTCCGTTACTGTTTTAAGAAGGTCAATATCCAATATATTTTTGCTTAAATCTTCTTCTTTAACTGTTCTGGCAATAGTGTCAATAGATCCAAATACATCTTTTGCTCTTTTTTCTCCCTTGCTGGCAATTGCTGCAAATAGTGCCTTAACCCTATTCAAATTATTTCTCCTTAACATTCCTGCCTCAAATAATTCTCTGGCCGCAGAAAGAGCACTTTTTTTGGTTTTGTTGTCCCAACGATGTGCTCTGGCCAGTGACTCCACCTGTCTTTCCAGCCTTAACAGAACAATACGGTTTCGCAAAAATTTTTCGTATTCTTTTATAAGTGCTATATCCCCTTCGCTGAAGTGTTTTTCCAGCAGCGGGTAATGTAAGTGGTCTCTTTCCCCAGAGTCATATTCATCCATAAGAGTGTTGAGGTATTCAACTGACATCGACTCCAACTGTTTTTTATGATATGAGTTTATTCTTCCTTCCCGATAAAAGGCCAGCACCTGTTCCGCGCAGGCAAGAATGTGGGCGTTTCTGCGGTTTTGCCCGCCGGAGTTCAACCAATGATGCTCCCTATCTTCATGATAGACCAGTTCCTCAAAGCATTGGGCCCAGGGCGGATGACGGCTGACGATCACAAGCAGGCTTTCATCATCTTCTTTATCTTCGCGAAAACTCCAGGCATTGACAGAGGCCGGTAAATCATTTACCGTAATAAATTTTACCGGAATTAACACAGTTTCTTTTTCTCCCGGCTGGCCGCCGCGTTTATTTATCATGAAGGGAAATTCAATAATCTCAGTCGGAATAAGTTTCCGCCATTCAGGCTCTTTCTTCTCAAGTTCAGCAATCTTTTCTTCTGTTAGCGCGGGACCCAGATTTTTAAACGCACCAGAAGATTTTTTGTCTTGCTCTATCTCCTGATTTGCTGTAAACACTGACTGGGGTGCTAATTTTTCTCCACTAAGTTCCGGCACCGCCCAGGCAATATTTTGGCAGAGTAATGCCGCTGCCGTCAGAACAGTAATAAAATAATTAAATCGGCCATTTTTTCTTTTGTCGGTAGTCATTTTATTATTATTGCCCGAGTTAGATTGATTGCTCCAGCGCGTGTATTGGGGCAGAAGCTCTTATGGGACGTACAAGCAATCCGGCAAGGGAATTAAGAATGCCTTTTCTCTCCTTTATTGGATCAGTTTCTTCCAGATTTCCGGCAATAAGAGTGTCTTCATCATTAGCTGCACTGCCGTCAGCAGCCAGTCTTTCATAAGAAAAGGCGCCTGTTTGAGCGTCATAATACAGACGATAGTTGCCCTCAGAATCAAGAAGTGTTCTCCTGAGACGAAGCGTTAGCTGCACATTAACTATACTGCCGGCCAATCCATCCAGCACCATGGTATAGAGCGGCTGACGGGGATCAGCAGCATAACTGATGTGCACACCACTTTTTGTCAGCCTGGGATGAATGGTCATTTCTGTTTCTTCAAATAAACCGCCTTCTGCCCTTTGCTCGCCGTTTTCTTTATGCACAACCAGGGGAGTCTCGCGATCATTAAAAATATCCAGCTCCACAAGTCGGCCATCACTAAAATCCTTATAGTTCCAGGCATGGCGTTCCCGCCAGCCCCGACCGATCCTTGTTGATACACCGGTCAAGCCCGCATGTTCGGCCAATTTTTCAAAAAGAAACGCGTAATGCCGGCACACACCAGCGCCTCCCAATCCACCGGAACGATCAGAATTTACCAGGAAAAACCCCATGGGCACATGATCCCCCGGCAGTACCTGGTCCGAGAAATCATCCACCATTACGATCGCCCTTTTTCTTCCCCGTGCCTTCTTCAATGTTCTGGGCAATGCCCTGCGCACCAGCTTCTTTATTTCTTCGTATTTTCGATCCTCATCTTTTACGGTGCGTCCTATTTGTTCCGCCCGTTCTATCCAGGGCAAAAGATAAAGCTGATTGTATTTTACCTGCATATAGCTATAGTCCATATCCCAGGAGATTTCTTCTCCCTGACACATTTTTCCGCCCATCTGATCTTTCTTAAACGGCATTGTCACCACCGCCCGGCCGGTTTCATCAAGCGGTATCTCACGAAGATTAATTTCTATCGTGCTTCCTCGCATGTCACTTTCTATTTTTACCGTGCCCAAATCGTCCGGCGACTTCCTTCGCCTGACCTTTGTCACTTCCAGAATGCCGGTATCTACTAAATAACTGCCGTCATCCAGCTTCAGTAAACCATGCTTTCTTAGCTCTAACGAAACCGGACGGCCGTTTCTGCCATAAAACACCATTTGCTTCTTGCTGCTCTCGTCGCCGACAATATATGTTCCCGGTTCAAGTTCCATTTCTCGTCCCCGAAGCAGTAATTCACTAAGATTTTCTGCACGGGCATTGATTAAAACCATATTTACCTTTGTACCATTAGCTGATAAATTAACCACTTGCAGATTTTTACTGACCGGATCAAACCGTACTGCGCAGTGCACCCGGGACAAATAACGCCAATCTTCGCGAAACATTACGCCAAAATCAGCAGGGGCCAGTATCACATCACTTTTATTATTTCTGCCCACTAGCAGCCAACCGCCGGCAGGCGGCAATTGAACCGTATTTCCTGATGGCGTCATGAAAAGCTGTCTCCTTTCTCCATCATCTTCCCGGCTGATTACAATACCAAAAACAGGATTGTGCACCGTGTGCAAACGCAACTCATAACGCACGCCATTAAGCAGGGAAGAATCACAGCAGACATCATCATCAGAGACCGCGGCATCAATGCCGCTTTCCACCAATTTTCTTCGGCAGCTATGGATAAGGCTACTGGCTGTGTCAACTTTTTCAAAATCATCTTTCGACGAACGCAGCAGCGGTTCCACTTCCAGCTTGCTCTGTTTTTCACGATGCTGCAGATCAATAACCTGTAATCTGCCGCTGGCTGTAACATAAAGCGCTAAGGTATGTCTGGCTAATGCTGGATTAGGAGAAGCGATGGTGATGGGTTCGGTTATTTCAGGGATCCATTCCGGATTCCTGCCTATGATATATATTTTGCCGCGTTCAAGCCGCAGATTATGATACATTTCCAAGTGCTCATATCGATAAACCCCTGCTGCTGTGCGAAATACATTTCCTAGAAAGATATTCTTGCCCTGAAAATCACGCAAATTTATACCGATAGATGAGTCACCCTCATATACTTTCCTGATGCTACGAAAATGAGTGGAAATGCCTCTTTTGTGCGGCAGTAAAAGATCCTGCACCCGGTCATCGGCCAAAGACAGCTGCTTCATATCTTCGAGGACCAGTAATGCCTCTATTTCATCGCCAATCCCTGTCAGCTCATGAATAAGTTCGTGTTCAAGCAGTAACTGCAAATAGCTGTCTGCCTGCTCTTGATCTACCTTGCGCTTGATCCAGGAATACTTCGCCAGCGCGTGTCTGTGGATACCAATAAATCCGTTACCCGTATGATCCTCGGCAAAGTGGGTGGACTTTTCCAGTAAAGCAATAAAGAGCTGTTCTTCCGGAAGATTTCTGATGTCAGGACTTAAGCCCATTTCTCGTGCTCTAAGCAGAGCGTTTTCCAGGGCGTTTGCCAATAAATAAACAAAGCTACTTATAGGGATATAAGCATCTATGTTCTTGTCTGAATAGAGTCTAAACAGATTATTATCGAACATTAGCTCTTCGACAATTCTTGTACGAGGATTATTAATCATTATTTCTTTCACTTCCAGAAGAGTCCCAATTCTGCGCCTTTTCCGCACAGGGAGACCACTTCTTCTTGGTTGCTGCTTTACCTTTCCCGTGAAACACCACTCAAAATCCCCGGAATGTCTTACCGGGATTCTCAGCCAGCTCAATTTTGCGGGCGGGTCGCTTGCTTCAACGTACTTGCTTAAATCGCCTACCCAGTCATTATTCCTTGGATCCTTATCAAAAGCGGAATTCACTGCCAGAGTGTTTTTACGGCAATCATTTTCAGCAGCAGAAAAGACCAAAGAAGAAGATAAAACAACAACAGTAGTTGTTAGTGATATAATTCGTTTTATTATTGTCATTCTAACCTCTATCGGGTATGAGACACAAAAATCCCTCTTCCCTTGGTACAGATTTTGGTCTCACTTATGATTTTTTACTGAAATTATTAATCTCTAAATGAGCTTACGCTGATTTAGAGATTATTTCCCTGGCCAGCTTCAGGGCATTGTAATATTCACTGACAAACGGCGAAATCGGCGGCAACATAATTTTTATTACACCAGCTACTGAGTCAATATTTTCTAACAGTGCTTCAATATCCTCAGTGCTTAACGTTCCTTTGAAGTAGGCCTGAAACAAATCCCGGAACCTGGCCCGGAGGCCGTTTTCACCTTCCACTTCATCTGTTGTTGCCGCCACCAGCGCCATATTGGCCAGCAACATGAAATCATTATCTTCCTGTTGAGCTATCAATACCCGGTCTCCTTCTCGATGTCTTCCGGCTAGTGCTCCTAATTGCGCACCGAAAAGTGCGACTACCTTATTAGAATCTCTTTCCCGTGTTGCTAGGTAATCTGCTTTCAAAACAAACTGTTCCTCAGTAACTGTAATCTCCTGTTCTTGCAGAAAAGCGATTAAGCCTTCCCTTTGGCTGGCAGAATCAATAACAAATAGGTTTTTGTTGTTGGTCTGCTGGCTGGATTCCTCTACCTGCCGCAGTAGCCAGAGCATGGTTTTACTTAAAGTGTTTATTTGATAGAGTTTTTCATCTTCATCTAAAACCTCGTTCATTCCGCCAAAAATAGAAGTAACATCATAGGCAAAAGTTGTATCTTGTACATCAAGCTCAACAGTCTCTGAGCCCAGGCCGCATTCTGCTCGCAACTTTTCTCCCTGCTGATTATAAGTTATCAGGATTTCTTGGTGATTCTTACCGATAGTTTGTGCTGCTGTCACATCAGCAACCCTCTGGGAACGCATTTCTTGATTAACTATATCTTCTTCAACTGTTTCCTTTGACATCGCGGCTGAGGCCTCTGCCCCAAAATTTCTGTCGGCTAAGTCCTTTCTGCTTTTAAGTTTTTTTATGCTCTTTCTTGCTTCTGCAGATACATTAACACTGCCGGGAGCCGCCAGATCCAGGGCCAGAACACCAACAATACCCGCGCCATGTCTTTCATCCCGCTGCTGCACATAGCGGTTGATTATTTCCTCAAAATCGCCGGCACTCAAATCCACCCGATCTTCATTAACCGCAAAGGCATCAGCAACAACTGCCTGGGCATAGAGATAGACAATAAGATTATTTAGTAGAATATTTGAAGCAAGTTCTGAATCCGCAGCAATATCCAATGATTCCCGTAACGATTCGATAAAAGCAGAGAAATACCTTGTTGGCTGCCAATTCCCGTCAACTTTAACAAAGGCAGTTATTTCATTACAAAGATGGTTGATGGCTGCGGGAATATAACTGCTGTAAGCACCAACCCGTTCCGCCCGTTCTTCTAGCTTTTCCCGCAACGTATTAATAAACTGCGGCCGAGCAGCATCCTCCAGCTCTCTACAGGCTAAAAACATTGTTACTTTTTCCTTTATCTCCGGCGCAAGCAGATTGCCATCCAAAATATTTGCTTCCATAAACACAGCATCCACCAATTCCGCCTTGGCAACAATCATCCGTAACTCTGCCTCTGTAATTACACCGTCAGCCTTGAGTAGTTTAATTAAGGCATTCATCAACTCCAGATTATCATCCATAAGCAGTATATCTTCGAGTTCCCTTGGCAGAATATGCAGCATGACCGCTAATTCCGCGATAGCAGCTTCCTCTGCCTCTTCATCTATCCCCGCATCATGTGCATCTTTGTCATCATCATCATTCCGCAGGCGCGTCAGTTTTATTTCTATTCTTACTATTCTTTCCCGCAGCACATGGGCAGCTAATGTATCCGTACCCGTTTTATCCGTAAAATCCAGCATATACCGCTGTTTTTTCAACTCGGCTTCCGTCTCCGCGATTTCCAGCATTCTCATCTCTTTCCCCAGCCCGTGTTCCCTTAATATTCTCTTTAACTCCCTCGTAGATATTTCTGCCAGCGCCTCTTTCAAGGCCAATTCCATTCTCCAGCCATCACAAGGACTTCCGCTTTTCCATAAATCATCATATTCTCTGTGCAGCGCAATAATTTGCTCCATCAGAAAACCTATCCGCTCGGCGATTTCTTCATCCGCTTCTTCATCAACACCGGCATCATGGGCGTCTTTGTCTGCCTCTGTTTCATCTGCAGTTTCTGCTTCAGGTGCATTCAGCAAGATCCTTATCTCCTCTCTTAGTTCTCCTATCCTTTCTTGCAGGAAGGCTTCGGTAACCTTATCCGTTCCCGTTTCTTTTACAAACCGTAACATATACCGCAGTTTTTTAAGTTCTGCTTTTGCTTCCATAATCTCAAACTGCCTCAGCTCCTCAACTAGTTGATATTCTTCTAATAATGCTCTCAAAGTTGCCTCTTTCAGCATTTTTTGCGCCTGAATCAGAGTCATTTTTTCTCGCCAGGCAGTAGAAGGCTCCCCTTCTTGCCAGAACGCATCAAATTGATTGTGCAACTCAGCGATTTCTTCCATCAATGAACTTACCCGAGCAGAAATTCCTTCATCAATTTCCACAGTATCTTCATCCTCATCTGTTAGCCATTGCGAAACTAACTTGCTATATGCATCTGCTGCACTTTTGCTAACAGGTCCAGCATATTTCCAGATTCTTTTTTCCATATCTCTAAGCACTGCCGCTTGCTCATCTTTATCAGTTATCCAGGGCCGGGCCAATTTGCTAAAGACCTCTATTGCAACCGCACGAAGATTATGATTAGTGCCCCAAAACAGTTTTGTCATCTTATCAAGCTCATGCCTTTGCTTAGATTCGTCTGTTGTCCACTTTAAGACCAGCTTGCCGTACACCACTAAGGCGTGCAGGTTTTTGTAATTATAATTTGCTGAAAATCTCTTTTCTAACTCCTGCAACACTTCTTCTTTCGCACGCTGATCTGTTATCCAACCTAAGGCTAACTTGCTGTATGTCTCTGCTGCAGTCATGTAAACAAGATCATCACTATGCCAAATTCCTTTTCTTATATCAATAAGCGCTTCCTGCTGCTCACCTTCATCCGTTATCCAGGCCAGGGCCAACTTACCGTATGTCGCTAAGGCATCCGGGCGCACAAGCTCGTTACTATCCCAAAGTAGTGTTCTTATTATTTCGAGCATAACCTTTTGCTCATCTTTGTCTGTTATCCAATCCGGCGCTAACCTGCAGTATAGAGCTAAAGCACGTTTACGGGAATAAGTTTCCGGATGCCAAAATGCTTCTCTTATTCTATTAAGCAGCTTCTTTTGTTTTTCTGAATCTGTCACCCATTGCAAGAATAAACTGCTAAACTCATCCATGGCCTCCGTACTGAAAGCACTATTGTTATCCCAAAATTCTTCTTCTAATTTATAAAGTACCTCCTCTTTTTCACCATCTTCAGTTATCCAAACCAGGGCTAACCTGCAGTATGCCCCTAAGGCATCTGCGCGCACAGGAGCAAAAGCACCACTGCCGGTAAAAACTTCTTTTACTTCAGCTAACATTTCCTTTTGTTGGTCTTTATCAACTATCCAGGCCAGGGCCAATGCACTTACTTGCGTATAGGCTTTTCTACCCCAAAGTATCGCTTTCATTTCTTGAAGCACAAATCTTCTCTGATCTATGTCTGTTATCCATTTCAAGGCTAATCTCCTGTAAGACTCTAATGCCTGTTTACGAACTATACCGTTACCGTCCCCGTGCATCATTTCTGTTATTTCATGAAGTATTTCCTTTTGTCTATCTTTATCTGTAATCCATTCTAAGGTTAACCTGGTATATACCTCTAACGCCTGTAAACGACAATGATAATCATCATCCCTAAGCTTACCTCTTAGTCTCCGCAACATTTCCTCTCGCTTATTCTCCTGAGTAGCAGTTATCTCCTCTTCATCCACCCCCGCATCATGGGCGTCTCTTCTCTCTCCTATCGCTAAACTAAACCTTGTCGTTAATTCACTTATGGCCTGGGCCCAGAGCTCTTCCTCTTTTTCTTCAAATACACCGTTTAATTCTGTCACAAACCTTTCAATTAATCCGGCACTCTCATCGCCAACAGCACTAAAATACATAACAGCGGCATTGAGAAAACCCTTTAGACTAAGGCAGATTTCATAGTCAAAGAAGAGCAGTGCTAGAAATTCTTCTGTGATAATTCGATCTTTAACCAGTTCCCGCACAGAATCGAGTGGCAATCCCTCTAGCAGCTTATCAGCCGCTTCCAGCAATGTTTTTCTATGGCCATTGTTACGGTGAATATCTTCAGTTCCCATAGTAGGAAATAAATCAGCAACATCATCTGCAGTCATATCTATGTCGTATTTCCCGAGTATCCGGAAAGTATGCAAACCATCCCCGATACTTATCCCTCCCAGCTCCCTGATTGTCCAAAGATTGCTGCCGGCGTAATCGAAATCTACGCTGCCCCCGCTTTCCACATATTCCCGTAACGCGTTAAATGCATAGGCGGCATGAGTTCCTGCATCATGCACTATGGCAACAAAAAAGGCATACGTATCATTATCATCATCATGATCATTAGCGATCTCCACATAATCAATCAGGTCCCTTTCCTCAAGCAGATTCAGCAGACCAAACAGGGCCTCTTGCTCTTCTTCATAATCACCTCTACCATGATCTCTCAAGAGGGCTTCTAGGCCAGAATGCACAATTTCTTCACATAAGTACGGGTCTTTCAGATAATAAACACCTTTATCATCTTCTTCAAAATCCTCATCCACTCCCGCATCATGAGCATGTTTTTGGCTCGCTAATAATTTTCTTTTTTCAGTTCGCACCTTTCTGACCTTGGCACGTAAGGAAGCCATATTATGATAGATATATTGGATTTTTTGACCCTTTCGAGCACCGTGTTCATAAAACTCAGGTTTATCAGGCGTATAATCTTCTGCTTCCGGCATCAACATATGCAAACCTTCATCAAGTATCAATTCTACTATCTCTTCTACAGATAAAATACGCAAGGCGTGTTCCCCAATCCATACTCGGCCGTAATCACCGTAATTAATGCCTCGGCCGGCGCCGGCAAGAACTGTTTTCTTCTCATCCGTTTCATCTTCATTCAAAAAATGAGCCTTCCCGATCCTGCGCAGCCTGGCTGCGCGAACTTTCGCAAATAGCTGAATTATTTTATCTATAGTGAGTCCGTTTTGGCTCAGGTATTCGTCAGTGAAAAAGTCCCGGTCCTTAAGCAGCTGCGGTACTCTGCCGGTTCTCTCCACCTCCTGTGCCATTGATTCCAGCAGGTGCTGCACCTGAATGGTTTTTTTTCTAAGGTCCACATGCCTGTGTTCAAGCAGTTCTTCTTCCGCCATGACTTGTCCTTGGACCAGAGTCAAAGCAATCACTCTACCGTCCGGGGTGAAATCAACCACCCGGCCGTCTTCTATCAGTTTTCTTAATCTTTTGTTTCTTTCCGCTTCCGTTATTCTGCCTCCACAGCCAATTCCGGCATCGTTAGGCCTGCCATCTTCCATTGCCTTTATGGCAGCGGTAAAAGCAAGGTCATCCTCCCATACTCCGTCAAGTTGATCTAAGTTGAGATGTCTCTTCGGGAATTTGCCGGGCCCTGGTTCTTCATCCTCATCTTTGTCACGAGAAGGAAACACAAGGAATTCTCTTATATCTGTCCCATCAGCAACTGATCCCAACATATGCTTTAACGCTGCTTCATATATCCGCAATTTATTTTCTTCATCGCCGCTGACATATTGAGTCATTTTTGCTCTGACCTGCGTTATTGCATCATAAAACGATTTCACCGTTTTTTCCTGATCCAACCCTTCCAACCCCAATAGCATTATTAATTCTAACAAATATTTTTTCACTTGCTCTGCCATGGCATCAGAATCCTTTTCCCTTATTTGAGTACGATATCCGAACAAAACTAATCTAGTACATACTACTTCTAAACTTATTATTTTTTCTATTATTGTATCAACCACGGCTCTTTCATTATCCACCCCACCATCATGGGCGTCTTTGTCCGCCGCTGCCAAGGCCTGTTGAAAAGCGTCATAGTGCTCCCAGTTTTTGGCATAGCCTTCTATTTCTGCGATTGCTGCTTCGTATTGCTCAGCCTTTTGGGTAAGGCCCAACTGTCTTGCCTTGTGGGCGAATTGTTTTACTAATTCCAGATATTTATTGGCCAGCCTGGCCTGTATTTGCGGTTTACTATTTAAATTTCTCAAGGCCAGGGCGTTGGTTTCTAAATCAAAAAGTTTAACGTAAAATATTTCATCATCCCGGATTGCTGCCAAAACCTTTTTTTGACGAAGTAAAATCTCTTCAACTGCTTTTTCTTCATCGCTCATCCCGGCACTTT
Organism: uncultured bacterium; assembly: GCA_964543115.1. Taxonomy (GTDB): domain Bacteria; phylum Auribacterota; class CAZIXI01; order CAZIXI01; family CAZIXI01; genus CAZIXI01. Next base: position 7,331 of record CAZIXI010000009.1, on the reverse strand, counting down.
CGTCAATATCGTCTTTAGTAACTCCTGCGATAATTCTGGCTGCATCAGCGCCAAATAGTCTGTTTATATCAGTTATACTCACATCAGTATCTTCAACAACATCATGCAGGATCGCGGAAACAACTAGATAGTGAGGAGCATTAGTCAGGGTGGCAATTAGATTTAAAGCTACCTCCATTGGGTGAAGCGCGTAAATCACACCATCTTTTCTTCTTTGCGTCAGCTGTTTTTCGAATAAAAGGTCGAGAGCCACTCTAACCTGATTTATCTCTAATTCTGAGAACGCCCGCGCAGACACCTGTTTCCATAATTCGCTTCTTAAGGCATTCGCTTGCTGAAGCTCTTCTTCGCTAAGGCTAGATTCCGCCTCAGCAGATCCGCCGGCTATGCTGATTATTTCCCCCAGAACCTTTACCGCTGTTACACTAGAACCGCTGCTGGCAATTTCTGCCCGCAGGCGTTTAATCATTTCTATTTCTTCCGCGCTCAATCCAGCCTGACTCAGACTTTCTTCTCCCTCGCCGGTTCTCAGGTATTCTTTTACAAAATCATCCCGCAACATCTTCTGCCAGGCAGTAATACCCAGCGGATTAATAATCTCGGCAACCTGGGCCTCGCCTTCTCCTAAAAGCTGAACAAAGGCCAGATTACGGTGTTGAGAGGTGTCTTTCATATATTTATTCATCATCAGGGAAAGATAGGGGCTTTCTTCCTGTACCTTTGTTATCTTTGGTGAAACCACCAAATAACCGATTCCTTTATCTTCAATTATTTCAGTGATCCCAGCTGTGTGAAAGCCGCCGGAGATCATGACAGCGGTATCCGTACCTTCTCTTTCCATCTTTTCCAGGGTATTGGCAACCAGCACCCGGTCACGCGCCACCGCTTGCTGGTAGAAAATTTCTCCCGGCACAATATAACCGTCAATCTTCCTTAAAAACTCTTCACCATTAAATGCCGGCGGCAATGACAATTTATGCAGCGGCGCCTGCGTCCTGACAAAGGAAACAAGGGAATCAGCGGAGAATTCCTCTTTATTGTTTTTGAAAAAGTCCAAATCTTCACGGCGCAACTGCAACTGAAACAATTTATCAAGTATATCTATTTTCCGGCAAAGGCGGTCGAGTTCCCGTTCCAGGTCGTTACGGAAACAATTTGCTTTAGCCTCTTCTTCCGCTCTTGCCAGTTCCCGGAAAAACTCACGCTGATCCAGGCCCTCATTCAGCTTTACGAGTTGAATATATTTTTCAAGTTGTTTGTAATTCTCGCTTCGTGTTTTGAGCAATTGGCCTAAATAGCCGTAGTAGTCAGCACTCGACAACTTACCCAATTTATACTTCATTGTTTTTTTGACGAGTTCCGCAAAGTCTTCTTGGGGTGCATTATCTTCCATATCCCTGATTAGAAGTTCCCTCTCTTTTTCTACTTGTTTGAAATCCAGCTGTTTTTCAATTCTGACTGATTGCAACAGTATAGACAAATTAGGATCTTGCCGGGCATCAATGACTATTTTTCCCGCTAGCCACTCAATATAGTCGCGTAAAGGCAGTTTATTTCTGCTATATGCCTGAATCTGCTTAATCAACGTCTGCAGTTCTTCCGAATATATTTTTTCCTTAAGCTGTTCGGCTATTTTTTTAATTTCTGTAGTAAAATATTTTGTTTCCGCTGACCGGGACATCGTATCGCGGAAGGACATGAAGTTCTTTACGTATAATTGGCCATCCTCAACCCCATAGAGTCCAAAGGGCAGCTCATTGTATTTAGTGATTTGTAAATATTCAGGGCCGGTTACAATACCCTGTTTAACAAATAGATCGGCAGCCCTTTTCTTTGACTCTTCATCAGTCAATTTTCCAAAACGGCCAAGATCCATATCACCAACCGCGCCTTCAACCGCAACCAGGCCCACCTGATAGTCCCGGGCCAGTAGCTCCAGCATTTTGGCAATATTATGCTGCGCCTCATAATTACAATGAGCATCCTGAATGTGGATAATAAATTTATTATTCACCCTGCTTTTAGGCAAAAATTTCTTAACAATCGTGCCAAAGTTTTCGGGGATGCATATATCAAGTGTTTTGTCAATTTTTGGGGCCAGGGTTACTGTTTGCGAGATAGTAACCGCGGAGCTGCTCAGCGGGCCGGCAGCAATACTGTTTGTGAAAAAGCAAACAACAACAAGAGCTGCAATAATTCTGTATATGCTTCTTTTTGTTAGGGAAAAAATGTTCATTTACATCCTCCTTTAATCAATTTATTTATCTACCATGAATAAGTACGGTGTGTGTAATTTATGCAAGTTATATGCCACTTGGGCATAAGTTCTCTAAGTCTTTGCGCCGCAGTTCTGTTCATGTGCTTTTTCTGCCCCAGTAATCGCAAATTTACCTTTATTTTAGGAATAAACTCCAAATTTTTTTTGTGTATTGTCCGGCATTGTGATAGAATTTATAATTAGTTAATATAAAATATAGACAGCATGCAGAATAAAGGGGTTAATTTATGAGTGAACATAAAGGTGATATCCTTATTGTTGATGATGATAAGTTTTTTTGTGACATCAAGGTGGATCTGCTTTCGGAGAATGGCTTTAAGGCTGAATATGTCAATTCCGCGGGTGAAGTTGTTGATAAGCTGAAATCAACCCACTATGATCTTGTTTTACTGGATCTGAATATCGGCAAAGACAGCGGTATCGACCTCCTGCCCAAAATAAAAAGGATCGATCCGGATATAGAAGTGATCATGCTTACCGGATTCGAGACTATCTCCACAGCCGTTAAGGCGATTAAGATCGGGGCCTATGACTACCTGCAGAAAAGCATTAAAGATGATGAGTTATTAATTAAGATCAACCGGGCGATAGAAAGACGCCATGATACAATTGAAATTCGCAATTTGAAGGACGCCCTGGGCAAACATTTCAGTTTTGCCAATATTGTGGGCAGCAATGAACAGATGCAAAAGATTTACAGCCTGGTAAAAACCGTCTGCAACACCGATGTGACTGTCTTAATCAAGGGCGAGACCGGTTCGGGAAAGGAATTGATTGCCAAGGCCGTTCACTTTAACAGCCAGCGTAAAGATAAACCTTTTATTGCCGTTAACTGCGCGGCAATAAGCGAGCACCTGATGGAAAGCGAGCTCTTCGGACACGAGAAAGGCGCCTTTACCGGCGCCCACCAGCAGCGTAAAGGCAAAATAGAGGCCGCTAATCAGGGAACCCTTTTTCTTGATGAAATCGGCGATATGTCACTTAATCTACAGGCAAAACTGTTACGGTTTCTGCAAGATAAAACATTCGAACGGGTGGGCAGCAACGATAAGCTGAGCGCTGACGTGCGCGTTATCGCCGCTACAAATAGGGACTTGCAGCAAATGATTCAAGAAGCCAAGTTCCGGGAAGATCTTTATTACCGGATCAATGTCATGCACCTGGAACTCCCCGCGCTACGGGACAGGATGGATGATCTGGCCGCGCTAATAGAATTCTTTATCAAAAGGGCCAATATAAAATTTAATAAAACCGTCACAGAATTCTCTAAAGAAGCGATTGATAAATTACGCGCGTACAGATGGCCGGGCAATGTGCGTGAGCTGGAAAACGTTATCGACCGCCTGGTGCTGACTTCCGATCAGGAAACAATTGACGATACCGCTGTCAGCCTTTATCTCCAGACTCAGAGGCCCGGTTCTCAGGAAACCACGCCGGACCTTGATCTTTCACTCCGTGAGGCCCGTGATGAATTCGAAAAAAATTATCTTCTGGGATTGCTGAAGAAGTTCCACGGCAATCTCAAACTGGTTTCCGAAAAAGCCGGCATGGACCGCAAAGCAATCACGGTCAAGATGGACAAATTCGGGTTTAAAAAGGAAGACTTCAAAGTCGCATCATAGTAAAAACGATTTTAAATAATATCGAAAAGGGTAAAGGAGGCGCCGTGAAGGGTGTATTATTTAAGTGGGGAGGAGTGGGGCTTGTTATTGTTATCGCCGCGGCTGTTTTTTTCAGCATGATTTCAGCCGAAGAAAAATTGACCGGCGGAGAGTTTGTCATCAAGCTGACCGAGGCCGTGGGACTGGAACATAAGGTCCCTTTTGACGCGACAACGGTTGATTATGTAAATTTACTTAAAGAGGAAGGATTTATTTTTCCCGCTGGTTTTGATCCGGAAAAAACCATCACACCGGAAGAAAAGGCGGAATTACTATCGCAGGTTTTAAGAATCAGGGATCTGGAAAAAGAAAGATCCCAGGTAGAGGTCTACCGCAATAAAGCGGTCATTAAAAAGATTGAAGGCCAGGTAATGGTCAGGCGCGAAGGAACTGCCGACTGGCAGCCGGCGGAGCTGGACATGAAACTGGGTGAAGGTGACTATATCAAAACAGGACCGCAATCCAGCACTTCATTACGGGTGGGCGTTGCCGGAAGAATTGAAATCAAAGAAAACTCCGAGATGCGGTTAAAGGACCTGAAGACACAGGCCAACGGCAAGGCCGAAAACATCCTGCTTTATCTGGCCATGGGTGAGATGGAGGTTGATGTGCGGTTCATTGACAAGGACACTACCTTTAAAACCCAAACTGTAACCACAATCGCCGCTGTCAGGGGTACAATCTATATAATAACCGTATCCCCCACGGATGGTAAAACGCAAGTGCGGTAGAACAATAAATAGAAAAAATCTTAACTGTCCAAATTTAAGAAAACCTCACATCTGGACCTTAGATCCAAGTGTGAGGTTTTTTCTTGCTCATTTTAGTTCGGAGTTCGGAGTAATTATCTCCTAACTCCGAACTCCGAACTCCTAACTCCGAACTGTATAAGGCAAATACACCGTAAAAACCGTGCCCTGCCCTTCTGTGCTTTCCACCTGGATTGTGCCGCCGTATTTTTTAATAATTTCCATGCTGGCATACAGTCCCAGGCCGGCGCCTTTTTCTCCTTTTTTTGTCTTGGTGGTGAAAAAGGCGTCGAAGATTTTGTTCAGATTCTCCCGGGAAATCCCGCAACCGGTATCGCGCACGCAAACGGCAATCATCTTTTCCCGTTCCTTCGCTAATCCGGTGTCAACCGACAATTCTCCACCATCCGGCATGGCCTCAATGGCGTTGTGGATCAGATTGAGCAACACCTGCTTCAATTCCCCGTCATCCGCTAAGACCAACGGAAGCTGTGGCGCTAGTTTTTTAGCCAGCTGAATATCGCTTTTCACCATTTGGCTGGAAGAAAAATCCAACATCTCATCAATAATCGAGTTGATCGATACCGCTGCCACCTTTTTCTCTGCCGGCCGGTAGAGGTTTTTAAAGCCGGCCAGCATGTCTTCCAGCCGCCGCGCTTCGTCGATTGCCGTCACCACAAATTTCTTTGGCGTTGCCAGCTCCTTGGCGTCTACTTTGTCCATGCCCGCCTTGATGCGTTCCAGGCCGCTTCTAAGATTAAGGATCGGTTTACCCAAATCATGATGGATGGTAGCCGCCATTTTCCCCACAGCCGATATTTTTTCGCTTCTGATGACCTCTTCCTGAGCCGTACGCAGTTTATTGGCCAGAATGGCCATTTCCTTGTATTTTTCTGCGAATTCTTCTGTGATATAACTTAAATCAGCTTCGGAAATACCCTTTTCTTCCTTGTATTCAGCCGCGGCAATCCGGTCGGTTTCAGGATTATAAACACATATACGTTCACGTCCTTCCCTGGCCGCCCGGGCAAGGGCAGTTTCCGCGCATTTAACAAATAGCTTTACATAGCGTTTTTCCAGGTCCCGGGCATCGGCAATCCCGATACTCAAGACCAAGGGCGGTGTTGATTCAACTTTCGCGGCCAGCGTTTTTTTGATCCTGTTGGCATAAACCAGCGCCCCTTTATCCGGCGTGCGGTGCAGGATACTGCAAAACTCCAGTTCTCCGTACCGGGCGATAAAATCCATACCCCTGGTCTTCCGGGAGCACCTGGCGATTATTTCACCGGTTTTTTTCAGTATCTGATCAGCCCGTTCCGTACCGGCCTCAGAGGCGATTAACTGAAAGTTATCAATGCTGAAAATTACCAGGGAAAGAGGTTCATCCTCTTTGAGGTCATTAAGGGAACTTTCCAGCTTAAAAAGGAAATAACGCCTGGTGGGCAATCCGGTAAGAATATCGGTAAAGACAAATCTCTTAATCCTTAAACTCTGCAGCAGCAGTCGGGCGTAATTTGTCATGCCGTTCGTAAGATAAATGGCAAAGACCACCACCGGAATGCTGAAAAAATCCCAGGTCATATTGTAGAGGACCAACAGCAGACTGATTCCCGCAAAGCCAATAAATACAATCAAAAACAATAAAACGCCATAATAAATCGACCTTCTGGAGGTAATCACGCTAACGATGAAACCCACTATCAGCAGGAGAATAATATTAATCCATTGCGGAAGGCGATAAATAAAATTGCCTTCTAACAGCATCAAAACAGAGTTAGCGGCCACTCCCACACCAGGCATTTTGCCAAAAGGAGTAAAACTGGTTTCCTGGAAAACATCGCCGATTGTTCCGACAAGCACTATTTTGTCGCGGAAAACTTCCGGCGGCACCCTGCCTTTTATTGTTTCAGTAAAGGAAAGGACGGTAAAATCAGCCATTTTCGCGGTGTAATTTAACGGGATGGCGCCGTTTTCCGTTACCGGTATTTTTCTCAGTGTTCCGGCGAAGTTTCCGGGTATTTCTATAAACCGGCTACCTTTATCTGCCTTTGCCGGCTCCAGCAATACTTTTATGTCCCGGATGGAAGCACCGCGGTAGACCTCAGCTATTTTCAGATCAAATGAATAATCCACTATCTCATCTATCAGGCTATGCGGCTGAAAAAGCTTAGTTTCACGAATCACCCCATCAGCGTCCTGTGGATTATTGGTAAAACCGTAACCCAACACAGCTTCGCAAATATCCTGTTCCGGGGGGATGTAGCGGCCGTCCTTACCAAAATAGGAGGCCACAATCACATTTCCGGCATCTTTAAAGGTGTCACACAGTAAATCATCTGTTTTGGTGTTGGCGCTTTTACCAATAAAGCCCAGGGCATAGCCAATTACCGCCGGCCGATAACCGTTAAGTTCAGCGGTAAGAAACGCGTATTCATCCCTTTTCCAGGGCCATTTCTCACCATGGGCATAATAGTCAGAATCATCAATGCCCACAATTACAATATCATTTACGCACTGCGGGCGTGAGGTAAGCTTATATTTCAGCTTAAAAAACAGATCCTGGGTCTTTAAACGCGGAATCGTGAATAGGGCAAAATAATTACACAGGAAATACAACAGCAGGATAATGGTTAAAACCAGAAG
>CAZIXI010000008.1:0-28746 GCA_964543115.1 uncultured bacterium | reverse complement strand
TTACTTTAGTCAAAGTACCCAAATACGAAAGTGCCCAATTTGCTTGACACTACTTCTCTCTTTTACCTTTTGCCTCCTTTGGTAAAAAATGATATCATTATTACTGAATATAATTAAATCGGAGGATATTATGGCCATTATTAAGCGTAAAAGAGAAAAAAGACGCGCTCCGCGCGTGCCCCATCCTTATTTTTTGACCTACCGGCAAACCTCCCCTCTCCCGGCAAATCCGAAAGAATGGGAATCTTCCACCGCCAGGAATATCAGCACCACCGGCATACTGTTTCTGAGCGCCCATCATTTTAAACGCGGAGCCAGCTTGGAGATCCGGATGAAGAATCCTTTCCTTAAGGCCGAAACCCAGATGGAGGTCACGGTTATCCGCTGTCATTCTTACGCCAAGACAAAAACTTTCTATTTAGTGGGGGTAAACATCGATAAGATAAAAGGCAGTCGGAAGGCCTTCAAACAGGCTGTGGAATACTTTTATACTAAGGGATCTGCCAAGATAAATAAATTATGACAGAAGATAAAGGTTCGGTGTCTTTATGCTAAAAATTTTATTTTTCTATTATGTAGGTAATTTTGTTATACGACTTGCAGAGGGTACTACTCCGGCTGAACACTTTTTTAGCAAAAAACTATTTTTTTATGGTAATTTGTCGTTCTTTATTGTTTTGCCGATATGCTTATTATTTATTATTTGTATTCTCTGCAGAGAATTATTATCCTCAACAAAAAATAAGAAACTTGTTGCCAAAATTAACTATATTTACGGGCTTATTATTATTTGCCTATTTGTTCTATCAATATTTTTCTTTTTTATGGATGCGCTTGGCTTTGGCAGGCTTTCTCTGCTTTTCGGTATTTCCTATCTAATATTTTTAACATTTATTCTGGCCTTAATGATATTTATGTATCGCGTTTTTAGCAAAAAAATACGTGGTACTTAATCTTCAGGCAAAAAGGATGCAGCGCCTGATTTCATCATTGGCGTTGCGCATGCGGAAGCTTAGTTCCTTGAGAATGCTCAATAGTAGTTTATTCGTCGTTTCTTTATTGTCCTGCCGCAGAAAATCTTCCAGCTTCTCCCGGGATAAGCTAAGTAGTGATGACTGTTCCCTGGCCACTGCTGTTGCCGATCTGGGCTGCTCGTCAAGCAGGGCCAGCTCCCCAAACATATCGCCTTCCCTCATCTGCCCAAGAACGGTATTCTCCGCTTCATTAAGCATCATCCGTAGTTCAATACACCCTGTTTGCACAAAGTACATTTTTTCAGGCGGGTCGTTTTCTTTAAAAAGTAATTGATCCTTAGTAAGTGTTTCTTTGTTAAAGTAGGGAAAAATCCTGGTTAAACTGGCTTCTGACCAATTCGCAAACATATAAAACTGTTTCAATTCCTCTGCCCTTATCATCCCTCCACCTCCTAGTTATTTATCTGTGCTGGCGCAGCAGTTTCAGCTCAAATTCCCGCTGGCGGTGCAATAATTCTTTTTCCAGCGGGCTGAGTTCCCGCCAGGGCACTGTTTTTATGTAATCGATAATATGTTTTATTACCAAATCAATAATCTCTTCCGGTACACCATCGGGGCAGCTTGACCGCGGCCGCATATCACAAGGATCATTAACATAATCAACCACTACAAAACGATTGTTAGCCATCTTGCATATCTCCGTAGAAAAGAAATCGAGATTACAGATACCGGCAATCTTTTTGGTAATCTCCCTTAGCTTACCCAAACCAAACATCGCCTCATCAGCTGCCGACAATATTGGGCCGAATACCCTGGTTTCGTTATCCCACCAGCAAGGAATGATCTGTCCACAAACATAATAAACTCGGTAATAGGCCCGTTGGTCAGCTAACTGACAAGGAACAATCCTCTCCTGCACCAGATACTTCTCGTCATCAAACTCTTCCCGCGCCGCCGCAATATCCTCCAGGCTGCTTACCGTACAAACACCCAGGCCGCCGCCGCCGGTAGCCGGTTTGACAATAAAAGGAGAACCAAGTTTCTCTATCCCCAGGGTGCGTAATACCGGCAGATCATCTTTATCCGATATAATGATTGTATAAGGGACATCAATCCCGCCGGAAAGAAATTCCAAATGCATTGTCGCCTTATCCATCGCCTTAACGGCATGGCTCATTTTATTCAGATTGGTTGTGCCTGAAAGGAGAATTTGATCAATAAGGGGGTCAAAGGCCTCATCTGTATCCGAGGCTCGATCGAGAAGAACACGGAAACTTAGTTCCTGATTACTTATTTTTTGTAAAACTTCATCGAGGTTGGCTGGTCCAACACGGAGGATACTTACTGTTTCTTTCTGACAGGCAGCCGCAAACCGGTCAACAAACCAGTTGTCATATTCCCAGTCCCAGGTTAAGACAAAATCCAGTTTAGGCAACGACTACCTCTAATGACAGTCCTAAGCGAAGCTTGGAACTTCTTTTTTCCGGGATCCGTCCCCAGGGGAAGCAGTAGCGGAACGTTTAGATGTTGATTTTACCGGTACCTCATAGTATTCATATTTTTTCCCGGCATAATTACGCAGGACGAGTTTGCCCTTATCATATTTAACAATATAATTTGGTGAAATAGGCACTTTACCACCACCACCTGGGGCATCAACCACATAAGTAGGTAAGGCATAACCACTTGTAAATCCGCGCAGTGATTCTATTATCTCCAGCCCTTTGGCGATAGTGGTGCGAAAATGCCCGGTACCGAGAACCGGATCACACTGGTAGAGATAGTAGGGCCTGACCCTGATTGTTAATAACTGTTGAATCAACCGCTTCATGACAATAGCATTATCGTTAATTCCGCTTAATAATACCGTCTGACTACCCATGGGGATACCTTTATCGGCTATCTGGTTGCAGACGTCCCGAACCTCAGCAGTTAATTCATCCGGATGATTAATATGCAAACTCAGCCAAAAGGGATGATATTTGGCGAAGATATCCAGTAACTTCGGGGTTACCCGATATGGCAGGGTAAGTGGTACTCTGGTTCCAATTCGCAAAATCTCTATTTGCGTGAGTTTGCGAAAGGAACTTAGAATATAATCCAATTTGGTATCAGATAGAATTAAGGGATCACCTCCGGAAATAAGTACATCCCGAATCTGTTTGTTCTTTTTAATGTACTGAACGGCCTTTTCTACCCGTTCTTCAATATTAATGCGTTCTTCATCACTGACAATGCGTTTACGCGTACAGAAACGGCAGTAACTTGCACACTTGTCGGTGACCAGGAAGAGAACCCGATCCGGATAACGGTGCACCAAACCGGCAACCGGACTGTCAGTATCCTCTCCACAGGGATCAACATATTCATGTTTATCCGTATCTGATTCGGCAATGTGGGGCACTATCTGACGGCGGATCGGACAACGGGGATCATCTTTGTCCATTAACTCTGCCCAATAGGGAGTTATAGAAGTAGCCAGTTTTCCCCGGGAAACCTTGAGTCCGGTTATTTCATCAGGATGTAACTCACAGATAGACTCTAATTGTTCCAGAGTAGTTATGCGATTACGTAACTGCCAGCGCCAATCGAGCCAATCTTCTTTGGGAACGTCCCGCCACAGACTAGATTTTGGTGTTAAATATCCATTGGCCATGAAAATATCTCCTTTCGTTCAGACAAAATATTGTTATGGCTAATTTATTACCCCGTTATGTCTTTGACAAAAATAATCTTGTCATCCCCTGGTTTATAAAAATCCGGGATACAGGCAGCCAGGCCGAATCCCTGCCTGACATAAAACTTATGAGCCGGTTGATAGCTTTCCAGAGAAGATGTTTCCGCAAACAATTTCCGGGCACCGGCCAGTTGTAGAACTTTTTCCACTGCAGCCAGCAACTTTCCGCCAATCCCCTGGCGCTGGTAAGCGGGGTCCGTAACGATCCAGTACAAATCATAACAGGCATCTGTTAAGGAAACATCGCCAAAACAGACAAAACCCATACAGGTATTGTCTTCTACAGCAGCAAGGAAATCATATCCTGACCGTTTGCCTTCCCGCAAATACTCATCCAACAACTCACACAGACACTCCCTTTCTTCCTTCGTAAACTGCGGTGTCCGCTCTGCCAGCTCAACAACCGACTGCCGATCCTTAGTCACCAGCCTGCGAATTACCAACTGTGAACATGTCTGCACCATGTTTGCCATTGGCACGCTCCTTACAGTTATAAAAGATACGGCACATGAGTTCTTTATAATCCATCCCGGCAGCCTTACCCGAACGGGCAAAACCGCTGTCGGGAGAAATACAGGGATTAGGATTAACATCTATTACAAACGGCCGATTCTGTTTATCCAAGCGGATATCAACCCGGGCATAATCACGACAACCGAAGATTTTATATACCTGCCGGCAAATATTATTGATCTTCTCCGCTATCTCCTCCGGCAGAGAAACGGGACAAACCGGCACAGTATTCTTATATTCCACTGTTTCCTTGTCCCATTTTGCGTTATAACTGCAAATCCGTGGTATTCCGCTGGGCATTGTTGAATAATCTATTTCTGAATATGGTAATACGCTCGGCTGCTTGCCGTTACCCAACAGGGACACATTAAATTCCCTGCCCTGTATGTATTCTTCAACAATGGCCGGTTCACGATATTCATTAAATAACCAAATTAGCTTACTTTTCAATTCTTCCTCGTTGAAAACCACAGAACCTGAGTCAATACCATAACTGCCATCTTCATATAACGGTTTAACAATTAACGGAAACGATAAATCACTGCCCGGGCTATGCGGTCGCTGACGACCATCCTCTTCCGGAAAAAATACCTGATAGCGGGGATTGGGAATACCATTGCTGCTCATGATATCCTTGGCCTTGGCCTTATCAAGAGCAATAGCCAAACATAAAGGACCGGAACCGGTATAAGGAATATTCATTAGTTCCAATATCCCCGCAATATATATTTCACCCCAATTATTATTGTCCACATCTTCACAGCGGTTAAACACCCACTTCGGTTTAATCTCTGTTAGAGAACGCATAAAATGCTCCGGACTGTGATTGACCCCTATCTGCCGAACCTGATATCCTGTCTGTCCCAAGGCCTTGGCAACAAGTGCTATCTCCTGTTCCCAATCAGTGTTCTGGGCAGTTTCGTCAATGATATTATAAATAATAGCTATATTTTCTGGTTGCATAATTAATGCCATAACGCCGGCAGGCGATCATTAATACCGCGTGTAGTAATTGTGAATATGTCCATCCCTGTGCCCGGGCCGCCTTCGGGAAGCAGGAATTCTGTTTAGGATCCGGCAGAATACCCGGAATAGGATTAAGTTCCAAGATATAAGGTATATTAAGCTTATTGAGCCTGATATCTATCCGGCACCAATCACGGCAGCCAAGGGCTTGATAAGCGCCTACCGCAATGTCTTTTATTCTTTTCTCTACCGTGAGCCTTAATTTTGCCGGACAGGTAAAAATATCGAGTGGTGCCGCGGGAACATCCCAGATCCATTTAGCTTCATATGAATAAATCGGCAAGGCCCCTTTAGGTAAAGAGGAAAAATTCAATTCCACAATCGGTAAAACCACCGTTTCTTCATCGTTCCCTATTACGGCAACCGTAAACTCCCGACCGGGAATAAACTCTTCCACTAACGCTGGCTGTCGATAACTTCGAATGATTCTGGCAATCTGATTCTGGCATTGCTTATTATTCATTACCAGAGAGTTGTTTACAATCCCCTTGCTGGAACCTTCTTGTAACGGTTTCACGATTAAGGGAAATTCTAACGGAGATATCTGCTCCTTTGTTAATTCCGGCACTTCCTTAAAGACCCGGTACAGGGGATAACGTAATTTATGGTAGTCTAAGATCTGCTTGGTTCGCTCTTTGTCCAGACAAAGCATGAGCGTTGCCGGATCACTGCCGGTATAGGGTATACCCAACTCCTCCAGCATCATGGGAACAACCGCCTCCCGCCAATTCCCCTGCAGGCCTTCGGCCATATTAAAAACTATATCAATTTCCTTTTTATACGTTTCCAAACGTGTCCAAAGATTTTTGTCCGCCTCTATCGGCACTACCTGGCAATCTTCTGCCAGAACCTTCTTAATCTCTTCGATAGTGGACATGTCATCCCATTCTAAATAGGTATCCATATCCGGTTGATCATCTTTTTTTACATTATAAATCAGCCCTACTCTAAGCATAGCTTTTCCTTTTTTTAGCATTATTACTTCCTGTGCCCCAGGCTTCGCCTGGGCGCATATAAAAAAAAGGGTGCCTACTTAAGAGGTAGACACCCTTAATAAATAATTTATCTCTCTCACTAATCTGTACAACAAGCCAGAGCAGTTACAATCGTTTTCTTACGTTCCCGCTTCTTCAGCAGGTTCTTCTTCTACAACAATGATGTCAATCCAGCTAGCTAATTTACCGCCATCTTTATCGACTCTAAATTCAACCACCACATCCTTGTCCTTGGTCAAATCCGATAATTCTTTTTCCTCATCGGCCGTATCATCCCACACTGTCGTCAGATTAGGATCAAGAGCAAATTCCTGTGTTTTGCTTTCTTTATCAATGATGGTAAGCTTATTGGCAGAAAGATCAATAACGGTGATTTTTCCGCTGACAATATCCAGAATCTCTTCTTCCTGCGCGTAAATGTTCCCAACAAACATTGCCGCTAAAAACATAAACATTAAAGCAAACAAAAAACTTTTCTTCATACAACATCCTCCTTTTTCGATTTATTTATTTATGATTTATAAAAATCATTATTATAATACAATTATTTTATTAATTAGTCAAGTAAAATTTACAAAAAATACAAGCAACTCATTAAAATATTTTTTCTTTTTTTAATAATCTTTCGTAACGGGAATCAATCTGGTTTTTGATTTCCGCTATCTGCTCGTCGGAAATATATTTAAATCTTCCCTGCAGTTTGAGATATTCATTTAGCGCTTCAGTGGAGGTTATTTTTTTTATTTTATATTTTCCTTCTTCTACTTCATATAAGGGGAAGATTTTCGCCTCTACCGCCAGCCGCCCCAAAAGAATAGTGTTCTCCGGTGAAAAACGCCAGCCAACCGGACAGGGAGCAAGTAAATGAATAAATTTTGTCCCGGAAAATGTTTTTGCCTTACGTAATTTTTCAATGAAATCTTCAGGATAAGCAACTGAGGCAGTTGCCGTATATGATATTCCGTGGGCGACCATGATTTCAACTATATCTTTCTTCGGTCTGGCTTTCAAAAAACCTGCGGGAGTTGTGGTTGTCCATGCCCCATAAGGAGTGGATGAACTTCTCTGGATGCCGGTATTCATATAAGCCTCATTATCGTAACAAACATAAATAAAGTTATCCCCCCGTTCTACGGCTCCGGAGAGCGCCTGCAATCCAATATCCATCGTTCCGCCATCACCAGCCCAAGCAAGTACGGTAGTCTCGGAGTTTCCCTTTATCTCCAACGCCGCCTTGATCCCTGAGGCCGCTGCCCCGGCTGTTTCAAAAGCTGTATGAAAAAAGGGAATTTGTACTGCCGAATAGGGAAAAGGACCGGCAATAACGGTCCAGCAACAGGCAGGCACCGTGAGAATAGTATTCTTGCCGAGTGCCTTAAGCGCAAAGCGCATGGCCAGCGTGGCGCCACAACCCTGACAGGCTTGATGCCCGGGATTCATTAATTCTTCTTTAGGAATAGTTAATTTCATTCTTTTCGCAGTCAAATACACCTTCTTTTTTAATAGCTCCCTAATCCCCTATCCAGCACTGTTCCTGTATCTGCTTTGCCATTATCGCTCTGGCCATTTTCTCAATATCCTCCAGCACAACATCTTTACCACCCAACCCGGCTATAAATCCAGATACAGGGGGATGATCTTTACTGTTATAAAGCGCAGCTTTAATCTCAGAAAAGAATATTCCTTCTGCCCCAAAAGAAATATTACGATCAATTACCCCGATTGCCTTTACCCCCTTGGCCAGTGCCCGAATCTCCTGCCGGGGAAAAGGCCGAAATACTCGCACCCGGGCTAAACCAATAGCCACTCCCTGCCGGCGCAAATTGTCAATCACCTCTTTGGCAGTTTCCGCTAAGGTGCCTGATGTAATTAATAAAAACTCCGCATCATCACAGCAATAACGCTCCACTAAACCGTATTGGCGTCCAAATACACGGCCGTATTCCGCATCAACTGTTTTAATTTTCTCTAATGCCTCATCCATCGCCTGCTGAATCTTGTAACGAAACTTATAATAAACATCCGGCCCTGATAAGCCGCCAAAGGCATGCGGTTTTTGCGGATCCAGCTTATACTCCGGCTGGTAGGGTGGCAGAAACTCATCTACCAGCTTTTGTTCAGGAATGCTAACCGGTTCTGAAGTATGCGAAAGCACAAAGGCGTCCAAAACCACCATCGCCGGCAGAAGTACTTGTTCACATACTTTATAGGCCTGAATAATTGTATCTAAAATCTCCTGGTTATCCGCACAGTAAAACTGCATCCACCCTGTATCGCGTTGACTTAGGCTATCAGTTTGATCTGTCCAGATGTTCCAGGGTGGTGCCATGGCCCGATTGATATTCACCATCACCACCGGTAACCGGGCACCTGTGGCCCAATGGAGCATTTCATGCATTAAGGCTAATCCCTGTGAAGAGGTAGCGGTAAAGGTACGTGCCCCTGCAGCCGCTGCTCCCAAACTAGCCGCCATGGCAGAGTGCTCTGATTCAACTTTAATAAATCTGGCTTGTAACTGTCCCTTGGCTACAATCTCAGCCAGTTTTTCCACAACCTGAGTCTGCGGTGTGATGGGATAGGCAGCAATTACTTCTGCCCGTGCTAGTTGTGCGCCATAAGCAGCTGTATGATTTCCAGTTATAACAGTTTTCATATATTTATTATCTGATAAAAAACCTATTTATGTTCGGTTTCCATGCGTAGAGCGCCGCAAACCGGACAAACCTGCTCACAAATCCCGCAGCCTTTACAATAATCCAGATTTACTTCCGGTTTCTCCCCGGGTTCGATACACGCCTCCGGGCAGAACTTCCAGCAAAGCAGACAACCACAACACTTTTGTTTATCAATAACCGGCCGGTGTGATTTCCAGGTACCGGTCTTATTATAAGTCGTATCTCCATGAGAAACGGCCATTGGCGGTAACTCTTTTTTAATTTTATGTTTAGGATTATTAGCCATTATCTCTCTACCTGAGCAAAGGCTTCCGCAGCAGCAGCAACATTCGCTTCCTGTTTGGTACCGATCTTCTCTCTGATAGCCGCCAGAACAGAATCCAGCTTAACCAGAGAAGAAACACGGGCAAAGGCGCCCAGCATAACCGTATTCACTATCGGAGCTGCTTTATCTCCCAGACCGTGCCGGAGAGCAATTTCTGAAGCGGGAATAGTTTCTATCCGGATATCCCGGCGGAAATTAAAGGATTTCCCTTTCTGGGTAGTATTGATAAGTATCGTACCTTGCGGTTGCAACCCTTTAGTCACATTTATCCCCTCTATCAGCACAGGATCTAAGACCACAACATAATGGGGATTATAGATTTCCGTTCTGATCCGTATTTTCTTTTCCGCAATGCGGGTAAAGGCAGTCACAGGAGCACCCCGTCTCTCTACGCCAAAAAAAGGAAAAGCCTGTACGTCCTTCCCCTCTTTAAAGGCCGCTACAGCCAGTATGGAGGAGGCCAAAACCGCTCCTTGACCGCCGCGTCCATGAAATCTAATTTCTATCATCGTTTACTTAACTCCTTTAAGACCCCTTCCGTGGTCATAAACATAACGCCCCGGTCCTTAAGCTCTTTAACGGTCTTTTTGCCGGCTGAAGGGCTTACTGCTTTAATGGCATCACTAATTACTACTGTTTTAATATCCAGGTGCCGTAAGCCTAAAACTGCTTCCCGGACACAATATTCCGTGGCCACTCCATAGATGTATACCTGGATAACATCACGTAACAATGGTTTAGTATTAGGATTAGAAAATACAGATAGTTGTGATTTTTCCAGGATAACCGCCATTTTCCCCCGCACGCGGCTGCGTAAGACTGAATCCGGATAGCGTTTATTGCAGGCTATCGTAGTAGCCGGCCGGTATTGTGTTGCCGCTATCTTTCTTTGCTCCCTGGTCCCCTTAACACAATGGGGTGGAAAAAGTTTAAATTCCGGATCTCCTACTCTATGCTTATCGGCAGATGCCACTATCATCATCTTTCTTTTTTGGGCAAAATTGGTGAGCCGGCGGAGATTACCAGTAATCTTATGCGCCTGGGGAACAGGCAATGCGCCGTTTTTATCCATAAAATCCTGCTGCGTATCAATATCCATAAAGACCACCGATGGCAAACCAAGGCTGGCAGATCGCGTGAGAATTTTCCGGCTGACCTGTGTAGAGAGATGTTTTAAAGATTTACTGATCTTCAACGAATAACGCTCTGGTTTGTCTATCCGTTTATATCTTTCCGGCAAGCGGGATAGATTATCAGAACAATATTGCCGAATTGCGCTAAGTGAGGGAAATGTATATTTAAGTTTACCCTTTTCCATTACCTTGATTAACAGTGGTTTTGCACCTTGTATTTTTTCCTGTTCCAGTGTAAGCAGATCTCTCTTAAAATTCCCTTTTTTGTCGCAGTAACGCCAAACCTGTTTACTGCCGGGATAGGTCATTTTGCTCCGGCTGAGTTTCATGGTTGGTAAAAATCTTCCCTGGGCATCTGTTACCGCGGCGATCTTATAAACCACATCACTGTAGGGTGTATCACTGGCAGTACCCATATGGGTACCAACACCAAAACTATCAATACGTGCTCCTCTGTCTAAAAGTGTCTTAATTTTGTACTCATCCAGGTTTCCGCTGGCAAAAATACCTACATATGAAAGTCCTTTATTATCAAGAATACGACGCATCTTTTTACTGCTGGAAACAAAATCACCGCTATCTAGACGAATCCCTCTTAATTTAACCCCTGTCTGCTCCATTTCTTTTGCTACGGTAATGGCATTCCTTAACCCTTGCATTTCTTTATAGGTATCAATAAGCAAAATTGCCTTTTGCGGAAAGGTGCGGGCAAAAGCGCGAAAACTGCTCAATTCACTTTCAAAACTCATCACAAAACTATGAGCCATTGTTCCGGCAACCGGTATGTCAAACACTTTACCGGCCAGCACATTAGAGGTACCGCGGCAGCCAGCCATATAACTGCAGCGGGCTACCTGCATAGCTGCTTCTCTTCCCTGTGTTCTACGCAGACTAAAATCATAAACCGCCCTACCCCTGCTGGCCGTCACTACCCTGGCAGCCTTGGTAGCCATCGTTACTTGTAAATTAATAATGTTTAACAGAAAACTCTCTATTATCTGGGCTTCAATAATCGGGGCGGTTATCCGAATGATTGGTTCTTCAGGAAAAAACACTGTTCCTTCGGGAAGCGCCCAGACTGTACCCCGAAATCTAAATTTGGTCAGATACTCGATAAACTCTTGTGGAAACAACTTTAAGCCCTTAAGATATTTTAGTTCTTCCTTGTCGAAACGCACTCTTTCTAAATAACGCAAAGCGGATTCCAATCCTGCAGCAATAAAATAACTGCGCTGGGGCGGCATCTTCCTGATAAAAAGATCAAATGTTGCCATGGTGTCTGGCTTGTATTGATAATAGCTAGCCGCCATAGTTAGTTCGTAAAGATCTGTAAGTAAGGAGTTTGTCTTATTTCTCATATGTTTTATTATACTTGTACTATCTTACTCTGGTTAACAACCAGCCTCCGATGCCGGCAAAAACAACTTGAGGTGTCCAAACAGCCAATCCCGGCCATAACTTTTCCATCTTACCTAAAGCTAACAAGGTAGCACTAACACCATAATAAATAAGATAAAAACCTATACTAGCCCCCACACTGGCTAAGGCACCACCTTTAGATATTTTACTACCAAAAGCCACCCCAAATATGGTCACAACTAGAATAGTAGCCGGCAGGCTAAGTTTGCGGTATAAATCCACTATAAGTTTTTTTGGCACAGTTTCCTGTGTATAAGTTCTTGCTAAATAACGATGTAATTGACTGTAATTCATCTGTTCTCCGATTGATTCAGCCTCACTATTGGTTCTAATTATATCTTGCGGCAGGATTTTAACATATATTCTCTGTTTCTTAAAATTCTCTATCGTACCCGCGCCTCCGGAAAACCCTCCAGAACGTGATAGTCGCCTTACATACCCATCTTCTAACCACCATTCATCATCCAGCCAGCGGCAGTTTTTTGCATACCATTCTCTTTTTAATGCCCCATCAGGATAAAACTCCCTGATAGAAATATCCTCTGCTCTGTTTTCACCGGGAAAAATCTTATTTATAAAAAAGCTCATATCGTTGGCGCTGCTGAAAAAGGCAACCTGACTAAGTTCTTTACCCCCCGACTGAGATTTCTCTATATATTCCTTGCGGATAGAAGCAATTTCTTCCGTACATGGCGGAACTAACCGCTCATTGATCCCAAATAATGCTAGCGCCAGAACCACCCCAATCATGCCAAAAGGAAAAGATATGCGCCAAAAGCTTACCCCGCTTGCCTTTAAGGCACTCAGCTCATTGTATTTGCTCATATAACCCAATTGATAAAGCAGGGAGAGAAGTACAGCTAAGGGCGCTGTCCAGACAAATATATATGGAGTCATGTTCAAATAATAACGGGCAACTGTCATCCACGGTGCTTGATGTTGAATAAAATCATCTAAATTTTCAAATAAATCTCCTACAATAAATAGAAGCATGAAAGCAAAAAAGCAGTATACAAACGGGGTAAGAAACTCTCTATAAATGTATTTATCAATTATTTTCATTATGGAGCCCTTCAGGGTGATATCGCATAACCCATTGTGCATTGCTCCATCCCGTCCACGCTCTCAATCCCGGATTTACATTCGGGATTTTTCCGCGGCGGGATTAATAAAAAAGCAGCTTAATAGTTAACCCTTACTTGCTCATACCTAATCTGTCAGTAATGGCTAACAAGCTGCCTTAATAAGATGTCCGCCTTCCGGCGGATAGCGGTGGTAACGAAATTTTAAAAATTCCGTTACCATTAAATACCTCGAAAAA
Source organism: uncultured bacterium (assembly GCA_964543115.1). Classification (GTDB taxonomy): domain Bacteria; phylum Auribacterota; class CAZIXI01; order CAZIXI01; family CAZIXI01; genus CAZIXI01. The sequence continues at coordinate 15,628 of CAZIXI010000008.1, read as the reverse complement.
GATTAAATTACTATCTTCATTCGAGATAATATCAGTGAAATATATTTCACGTATCTAAACTTATTTTTTGCGCGGTTTAATTTTGCCAGCCAGAAGTTCCTGCATTGCTATTTGGACATAATTATCTGTGCTGTTCTCAATTAAGGGTTTTGCTCCAAACATCAATTCTTTGGCTCTCTTGGAAAGAAGGGCAACAAGTTGATACTGATTGACATTGATACTCTGTGCTAAATATGCGCTACTTACTGGGATGTCCACAAAATCACCTCTTTCTGTTTATTATGTTTTTTAGAAATTAATAACCAGCTTATTATTAGTATTGTGAATAACTGTATATTAAACTATTTTTATCAGATAAAAAACACTTTTTTTTTAATAAATTATTTATAATCAAATAGTTATTAAATAGCAAATATAGCAGTAGCAATAAAAATAAGCTGTGTAAGAACAACGAATTAGCTGTGGATAAGCTATTAGTTATCCACAGGGGTAAAAGATATTAAAACTAATAACAAGTTATCCACAGGGAATAAACAGCTTTATCCCGCCGCGGGAAAATCCCGGATATAAGTCCGGAAATGAGCACGCGGACGGGATGGAGCACCACATTCTTTGCTTGTATTAGTCTGTGGAGCTCCACTAAGAAGATGACTTTATTTTCTGCTTAATAACAGTAATAGCTTTCTTTATATTAAAATTACTATTAATTTGTGTACGGATTAATTTATGGGCATGCATAACCGTGGTATGATCCCGGCCGCCAAAGGCCTCGCCAATTTCCGGCAGGGAATAGTCTGTGAGTTCCCGGGACAAATACATAGCGATTTGGCGGGGGAAGGCAATACTTTTTGGGCGTTTTTTGCTTTTCATGTCTGCTACTCGAATATCAAAGTATTCCGCAGTTTGTTTTTGGATACTATCTATGCTTACCAGTGTTTCCTGTTCTCCGAGTATCAAGTCTTGCAGGATTTCTTCAGCCAGCGCCACAGTCAATTCTCTACCGATAAGTGAGGAATGCGAAACCACCCTGATCAGAGCTCCTTCCAGCTTACGGATATTCGTTTTAATTTTATCTGCAATATACAAGATTACATCCTGGGGGACTGCAAAACTGGACATTTCGGCTTTTTTTCTTAAAATAGCAATTCTTGTTTCTAGGTCTGGTGGCTGGAGGTCGGTTACTAAACCCCATTCAAATCTGGAAATGAGCCGTTCTTCCAGATTGGCAATTTCTTTGGGTGGCCGGTCACTGGAAAGAACCATTTGTTTACGAGCATCATAAAGGGTATTAAAAGTATGAAAGAATTCTCCCTGGGAATGTTCTTTGCCCCCGAGAAAGTGAATATCGTCGATAAGCAACACATCAACGTTACGGAATTTAGCGCGGAACTTCAAAGTTGTACGGTTTTGAATGGCTGTAATGAGTTCATTTGTGAAGCTTTCGCTGGAAATATAATATATTTTAAGTGTAGGGTTCTGCATCTTAATATATTGACCAATGGCCTGCATTAAATGGGTTTTACCCAGCCCTACTCCACCGTAAATAAACATAGGATTATAGGCTTTGGCCGGTGCCTGAGCCACAGCAATGGAAGCGGCATGAGCAAAGCGATTACTTGGACCGACAACAAAATGGTCAAAAGTATATTTAGAATTTAGCCTAGTCTCTAAAAGTTGTGTTTGATTATTAGTCACAAGTGGAGCAACACGCCTGGGGGTTAAGTGTTCTGTGGTAGAATCATGATCGGCAAGTGTAATATTAATTGCAACAGAGCGATTAAACAGTTCTTCCAGAGAGCGCTTTACCCTGGTTTGATAATTTTTGTTAAACCATTGCTGATAAAGCTGATTGGGTACCTCTACTGTAATGCTGTCTTCAGTAGCAGCAGTCAATCTCAGGGGACGGAACCAGGTTTCAAATATTTCCGGGCTCAGTTCACGTTGAAATTGATTGACAATATCATTCCAGACAGCTGTAGGTATGGAATTCATACATTAATGGTAATCCAGTTATCCACAAAATAAACTACATTCTACTTGCCAAAAATCCTGGGTATTACTAAGGATTTTAAGTGGCAGTTAAAAAAATAAGATTTTATTCACAAGTTATCCACAGGTACATTCTTTTTCCACATCAGCAAGAAGTAAATATATCAAAACGGATGATTTATTGGCAAGTAATATTTTTAGAAACAGCAAAAATGCACTGCGCCATTATGGCGCAGTTATGAAAAGGGCAGTCTATATCCATTCCAATAATAGCAGTCCCAAGCGAAGCTTGGGGCAGTCTATATCCATTGATGGCAGCTCCAAACGAAGTTTGGAGTAATGCCAGGGGTCGGGATTGAACCGACGACCTAAGGCTTATGAGTCCTCCGCTCTGCCAACTGAGCTACCCTGGCTCATAATAGATGAGCAAAAATTTTACTATAGAATATCAAGATAATGCAAGCGCTTATTTTTTTAAATTCTCGTCGACAACAATGGTTGTCCCCCGATGGAATCGGGGGAAGGAAATGCTAATTGATTATTCTCGTCGGAAAAAGAATTATTATTTTTTTCTAAAAAATAAACGATAAACAAGAGAAATAATAAAAATTGTAGCGAAACAGACAGCAAGTATTTTCCAAGAGGGCATTTTACTAAGCCAGTTAAGCTTTGTTGCCAGCCAGAGAGCGCCAAGAATAAACGCACCAAGGCACAAAACGTCGCCGAGGGCGCTGAGCGGCGGGGGAATCTTTTTTTCCAGGGCATCGAATTTTTTTTCTATTTTTTCTCCCCAGCACCCGCATTTCTTTTCCATTCTTTTTTCTAATTCCACCTTAAGTTCTTTGTCGTTGGCCTTGCTTAGATCTTTATTGTTACTATTATCGTTCATGATAACCTCCTATGTTTTTATTATAAGAGTTCTGCAAAATAGGTTCTTTGTCATACCGCGGCTTGACCGCGGCAGTCTATAAAATTCAACTATAGCAGCCCCAAGCTCTGCTTGGGGTATCCAGCAAAAATTATATCGCAAACACTACTGGATCCCGCGGTTTAACCGCGGGATGACATTTGAGCTTTTTTACTCTATTTTGCAGAAGTCTAATTTTATTGTATCTTTTTTTGTCGAGAGAGAAAGGTTAGGAATCAATTTTTGTATCAGGATTGTCTTGCCGCAGCCCCGCGAAGCGGGGCAGTCCCAGGCGAAGCCTGGGGAGCCGGTAAGAAAGGTATTATTTGGCATAGGATTTGGTAGCGGGGGTTGGATTTGAACCAACGGCCTCAAGGTTATGAGCCTTGCGAGCTACCTGACTGCTCCACCCCGCACCGAATTTACGTGCTAATATAAGCCAGTTTATAGATATAGTCAAACGTTTTATTTTAACGCACAGCGGGAGAAGGGAATCGAACCCTCATGGCCAGCTTGGAAGGCTGGAGCTTTACCACTAAGCAACTCCCGCGGATAATAAACAATGGGCAGGGAAGGATTCGAACCTTCGTAGGCTGAAAGCCGCCAGATTTACAGTCTGGTCCGATTGGCCACTCCGGCACCTACCCAATCATTGAAGTTACAGGATGTTACAATAGGTTACATGAAGTTATTATTAACTATATAAAGTTTATCGAGCCATCCAAAAACGAGCTTACAACCCCTGTAACCTCTTGTAACTTCTTGTAACCTCTTGTAACTTCTTGTAACCTTATAACAAAGCTAGCGGAGGGAGTCGAACCCACGACCTGAGGTTTACAAAACCCCTGCTCTACCAGCTGAGCTACGCTAGCCTGTATTATTGACTGTTCTATCTATTAAAGACCGTATATCTCGTTTAATACATACGGTAATTTTTCTATGAGATCACTGGCTATAATTCCCCATTCACCTTTGTCTCTGGCGGCAGCATCACCGGCCAAGCCGTGTAAATATACACCCAATTTTGCTGCCTGTAAAGGTTTAAATCCCTGGGCAATGAAAGAAGCAATCATCCCGGTGAGGATATCACCGGAACCGCCGGTAGCCATACCCGGATTACCGGAACTATTAATATATACTTTTTTGTCTTTTCCGGCAAGAATGGTTTGATAACCTTTCAAGACCAGGGTCAGCGAGTATTTTTCGGCTACGCCCAGGGCAATTTTCCAGCGATCATGGAGTAAGCCCTTGGTGGATGTGTGCAGTAAACGGGCCATTTCTCCCGGATGCGGTGTTAAGATTAGCGGGGCTTTGGCCTTACGTAACACAAGTGGCTCATCAGCAACGGCATTAATACCATCTGCATCAATAACCATTGGTTTTGTACTATGGGAAATAACACGTTTGACAAGTTTAATTGTTTCCGGATGGGTGGTCAGACCAGGGCCGATGGCCAGGCAATCCACCTGTTCAATGAATTTACTAATGGTTGTCCAGGCCTCTTCAGCAAGGGTATTATCTTCTGTTTCCGCTAGCGGTAAGGTCATGGAGTCGGTGAGTTTTATCTGGTAGATGGACTGGAGGCTTTGAGGAATACCTAAAGTGACCAATCCCGCACCGCTGCGCAACGCGCCCAATGTAGTGAGGGCTGCTGCCCCGGTGCATTGAGGTGAACCGGCAAGTACCAATACATGGCCGTAATCTCCCTTGTGACTGATTAATTTACGTTCGGGTACAGTCCCGCGAAAATCGTTGTGTTGTAAATATTCAATGCTGCTTTTTAGAGTTGAGGTTAGTTCGGTGGGGATGCCGATATCAATAACCTGAAGGTAGCCGACGTGTTCTTCTACCCCTGGTTTTAATAATCCTGTTTTAGGCAGTCCCATTGTAAGAGTAGTATGGGCCTTGATACTATAGCCGCTGCCGCTGTTGCCGTCCAACCCCGAAGGAATATCGATGGAAATTACCGTTTTTCCCAACCCATTGATGTATTCAATAATCTTCTTAAACAGTCCCCGGACCTCACCTCTGGTACCTGTGCCCAGGATGCCATCAAGAATGAGGAAATGCTGGGAAAAAATAGCAGCAGCCTTTTCCAGTTGTTTTGGTGTACTGATCTTGGTAATGGTTACTTTACGGTTACTTTTTAATTTGCGGAAATTACTGCGGGCGGCCCCTTTAAGGTCCGCTTCATTGGCCAGTAATATAAGGTTGACCTGGAATCCGTCGTCTGTAAGTTGCCGGGCTGCGACGAAACCATCACCGCCATTATTACCTCGGCCGCAGACAATTAGTATCTTTTCGGACAACTGGCGCTGCTTGAAAAAATCTTTTAACCAGCAGGCAATGCCGCAGCCGGCATTTTCCATCAAGGCATGCTGGCTGATCCCATAGTTTTTGGCAGCGGATTTTTCCAGTTCTTCCATGTGTTGGGTAGTGATAACTTTCATTTGCTACCCCCTTTGTTTGTTAATTAACAGGAGCATTTCCTGAACAGCGTTAGTGATTCCGACAAAAACTGAACGGCTGATGATACTGTGGCCAATATTTAATTCGGCAAGCTGCGGGAGGTCCAGGACCGCAGGTGTATTTTGGTAGTTAAGGCCATGTCCGGCATAAACATGCAGTTTCAGGCGGTGAGCGAGAAGGGCAGCGGATCTCAGGGCCTTAAGTTCTCGGGTAACTGCTTTTGCTGTTTTGGCATTGGCATATTCTCCGGTGTGTAATTCAATTGCATCTGCTCCGCTGCGTGCCGCTGCTTCTATTTGTTGAGTCTGGTCATTAATGAACAAACTTACCGCAATCCCTTTTTTCCGGAGAATACTTATACTGGTTTTTAGTGAGGATAAATTGTTCACTACATCCAGGCCCCCTTCGGTAGTTAGTTCACGGCGTTTTTCCGGTACAAACGTTACCTGGTCCGGTTGGAATTTTTGGGCCAGAGTAACCATTTCTTTGGTATTGGCCATTTCCATATTTAGCTTTACCTGGATCAATTCTTTCAATAAACAGACGTCCCGTTCCTGTATGTGACGGCGGTCTTCCCGCAGATGAAAGGTAATTCCCTGTGCACCGGCCAGTTCGCAAAGTACGGCTGCCGTGACAGGATCCGGTTCCCCTCCGCCGCGGGCCTGGCGAACAGTGGCCACATGGTCGATGTTCACACATAAATTAATCATAATTATCCCAATACCTGATTATCCTAAAACCTGTTTGACCTTTTCCGACAGGGCCATGGCCAGATCATCAATCTGATCCTGGTCTTGTCCTTCCAGCATTACCCGGGCAATCAGTTCAGTGCCGGAATAACGCACTAATACTCTGCCTTGATTGCCCAGTTTTTCTTCTGCCAGGTGAATTGCTTGCTGAAGATCAGGGATTTCGGCAAACGGTCTTTTTTCTTTTATCCGGACATTTATTAAGACCTGAGGTACTTTTTCCATAACTTTGCAAAGTTTGGACAAAGGTTTTCCTGTTGCCCGCATGATCCGTAGCAATTGCAGGGCGGTTATCAGGCCGTCTCCGGTGGTGGTATAATCTTTGAAAATTATATGGCCGGATTGTTCTCCGCCCAGATTAGTGTCGCGTTTAATCATTTCTTCAATAACGTAGCGGTCACCTACCTTAGAACGCGCAAGTGTGCCGCCGGCTTCCTGGAGACATTTCTCCAGGCCCCAGTTACTCATGACAGTTGCCACCATGGTTTTGTGTTTTAAGATTCCCTGCCGGAGCAGGTCCAGGCCGCAGATAGCCAGTATATAATCACCGTCTACTACCCGTGCCTCTTCATCAGCAAATATAACCCGGTCACTATCGCCGTCCAGGGCGATACCCACATCCGCCTTATGGTCAATAACACCTTTACGGATTACTTCCGGATAAAGGGTGCCGCATTCCCGGTTGATATTGGTACCGGTTGGGTTGTTGTTATAGACGATAACCTCAGCACCCAGTTCTTCCAGGACCCAGGGTCCCACCTTATAGCCGGCACCATTAGCACAATCAAGCACTACCTTTAAGCCGTCCAGGGTCATGCCTTTAGGAAAGGAGTTCTTTACAAATTCTACATAACGCCCGGTAGCATCATCAATACGATAAGCCTTTCCGATATCAGTGGCTGTAGGGCGGATATTGTCCAGTTCTCCGTTGGTGATCAATTTGGTGATTTCTCCTTCTATCTTATCCGGCAGTTTATAGCCGTCATTGGAGAAAAACTTGATTCCGTTGTCTTCATAGGGATTATGGGAGGCACTGAGCATGACCCCGGCGTCAGCCCGCAGGCTGCGGGTAATAAAAGCAATTCCCGGAGTGGGTAAAGGCCCGATCAGCAGGGCGTCTACGCCCATAGAACAGATACCGGCAACAAGAGCGTTTTCCAGCATGTATCCTGACAGGCGGGTATCTTTACCGATAACAATACGGTGTCTTCTTTCATTGCGTTTAAAGACATAAGCTGCGGCCCGGCCCAGCTTGAGGGCTGTTTCCGCGGTTAACGGTTCAGTGTTGGCGAGACCGCGAACACCATCGGTACCAAAAAGTTTTCTCTTTTCCATAAATTCCTCCTGGGGCAGTCTATACCCATTCCGATAATGGCAGTCCCCCGATGAAATCGGGGAGCAGTCTATACCCATTCCGATAATGGCAGTCCCAAGCTTTGCTTGGGACTATTCGATAACATTGCCGGTATTTATCTTACTTCAATCGTTCGGCGTTTGATTTTGGCGATAACTTCGACAAATTGCGCCGGCGCCTCTTTGCCGATCATCGGGATTGATTGTAAGGGTACCATCTTGCGGAAGGATTTTCGCCTGCCGGTGATATCAACCGGTTCTGTTTCAATGTATTTTAGCTTATTGATGTATTCTTCCGGTCCGATAACAGAAATCGTGACCGGATCGATCACAAAACCTGCTAATGAATGTCCGGGTGCGGGATCGCCCTTGGAGACTACCCGTACGGGAACAACTTTTTCCCCCAGTCGATCGATTTCCACCTTGAGTGTTGTGGGAGTCATTTTTAAAATACTGATTTCCGGGGGAAGGTTAAAATTCTTTCGCTCGACAGGCAGGATAAGTGTTTGAGCTTCCTGATAATTACTTAGATTGAAATCACAGGAAATACTCTCCGCTTTTGCGATTTGGTCTTTTCTGCCTCGAACATGCATTTCTATTTCCGGCGCGCCTAATCGGGCAATAATAATGTTCGGGGCCAGTCCGAACTTAAAAGGGATTTTTAATTTGGCTTCAATGCGTTCTTCACCGGCGACATAGAACCAGAGAGCGATAGCCAAAAGCAAGGCCCCCAACTTAATCCAAATATTGTTTGTAATCCAGCTTGTTTTCATTTGCGTTTTTTTGGTCTGGTGTAAATATTGCCTAATATCCGGCGAACGGCATTTTCATCCAGATCCCGGCTCATTTTCCCGCGGTAAGCCAAAGAGATTGTGCCTGTTTCTTCTGAAACGATAAGGATGGTAGCGTCACTTTCCTCGCTTAGACCCAGACCTGCCTGATGCCGTGTTCCCATGATACGATCCAGAGAAATATTCTGGGTCAGGGGAAAAGTACAGGCTGCTCCGGCCACCGTATCTTCCTGAATGACAATACCGCCATCATGCAACGGAGAATTCGGCATAAAAATTGTCATTAAAATTTCACTGGATACCAAACCGTCGACGCGGACACCGGTATCAATATAGTTTTTCAGACCCACTTCCCGTTCAACGGCAATTAAGGCCCCAATTTTTTTTCGGGCCAGAATCATTATGGCCTCCGTAATCTCATCTACCAGACTTTGTTTACTGACGCCGCTGCGGGAAAGAAATGTGCCTCCGCCAAGGTGGACCAAGGCACGCCGCAGTTCCGGCTGAAAGATAATTAACAAGGCAACAATAAGAATGGCAAAGACCTTTGTTAATACCCAGTTAATAGTATGTAGTTCCAGTTTTTGGGCCAGGAAGAAACCGGCAAAGAGGAAAACCAGGACCTTTAAAACCGGAATGACCGGTGTTCCCCTGATAAAGAGAATAAGATAATAGAAAAATACTGTTAAAACAATAATTTCCAATATCGGTTTCCAGATGGCAAATAATTGCGTTATCATATTTTAGCTGTTTGCGTGCTGCGCGTGCTTCGCACGTCCTTAATCGCATCCGCAACGTCCACAACCTGCCGCATTGCGGAGACGTCGTGGACTCTGATGATATTAGCTCCCTTAATTGCCGCAACGGTTACCGCGGCGGCAGTTCCCCATAATCTATCTTTTACTTCCACGCCCAGGATCATTCCAAGAAACGATTTTCTTGAAGGACCAATAAGCAGGGGACATTGTAAAGAACAAAATTCTTCCAGCCGGCTGAGGATTTCCAGATTATCATCCAATCTTTTCCCGAAACCGATTCCCGGATCCAGAATAATATTTTCTTTCCGGATTCCCTGGGTGCGCGCCCAGGAGATTCTTTCCCGGAAAAATTCTTTAATTTCTCCAATAACATCCTGATAGAAAGGTACACACTGCATATCTTTAGGTGTCCCCTGCATATGCATGAGGATCACCGGCACGTTATGCTGGGCGACTAGCGCTGCCATTGCCGGATCATGACGCAGGGCGGAAATATCGTTTACTATTTTTGCCCCGGCGATTAGGGCCTGCCGGGCCACTTCCGCTTTGGTGGTATCAATTGAAATGGGCACTGAAATAGCCGGCGCTAGTTTGCTGATTAAAGGGATTACCCGTTCTAATTCTGTCTTTAAGGAAACGCTCTGAGCGCCAGGGCGCGAAGATTCGCCGCCCAGATCAATAATATCCGCTCCTTCTTCCGCTAATTGCCGGGCCTGTTGATAGGCTTGTTCGGGCTCCAGATACCGGCCGCCGTCATAAAAGGAGTCCGGGGTGACGTTAACGATACCCATTATTAATGTGCGATTATTTTCTGTCAGCATAATTTAAAAGATTTATCAGGAAAAACATTAAAACCTATTTCCTGTCCTTCCTGGTTTCCTTATAAAAAAATAATTATTTTTGGGTTTCTCCCGGGAGTTGTTTGCTTTCGCCTTTGACGATACTTGTTACTTCTTTGCCGTCCAGGACTTCCTTTTCTAACAATAACTTGGCAATCTGTTCCAGTTTATCTTTATTAGCCGTTAATAATTGTTTGCCCCGTGCGTACGAGTCATCAATGATCTTTTTTATTTCCTGATCTATTTCCACCGCGGTGGCTTCACTATAATCAATTTTGCGGGAGATTTCCCGGCCGAGAAAAAGGTGTTCTTCCCGTTCCCCAAAGGTCATCGGCCCCAATTTTTCACTCATTCCCCATTCACATACCATCTTACGGGCAATCTGGGTGGCGATTTTGATATCGCTGCGGGCCCCGGAAGTAATATCACCAAATACAAGTTCTTCGGCAAGCCGACCGCCCATCATCCCGGTGATTTGGGCCAGGGCTTCTTTTTTAAATTCGTGATATTTATCTTTTTCTGGCAGCTGAAAAGTAGCGCCCAGATAAGCCATGCCGCGGGGGATAATAGTTACTTTGTGCAATGGTTCTGTTTCCGGTAACAAATCCAGAAGGAGGGCATGACCGGCTTCATGATAGGCGGTAACCTTCTTATCTTTTTCATCAAGAACCCGGCTTTTTCGTTCCCTGCCCCAACGCACCTTATCACGGGCCTCTTCCAGTTCTTCAAGCTCCACGCCTTTTTTGTTCCGGCGGGCTGCCAATAAGGCAGCTTCATTAACCAGATTGGCCAGATCAGCTCCGCTGAACAGCGGGGTTCCCCTGGCAATTACCCGCAAATTCACATCTTTATCAAGGGTGATTTTTCGGCAATGTACCTGAAGGATTTCTTCCCGGCCGTTAAGATCCGGTAAATCCAGTACTATTTGACGATCGAACCTTCCGGGGCGTAAAAGAGCGGTATCCAGCACGTCTGGACGATTGGAAGCGGCAACGATTATTAATCCTTCCCGGCTGTCAAAACCATCCATTTCCACCAGCAGGGCGTTTAAGGTTTGTTCTCTTTCGTCATGTCCGCCGCCTATCCCAGCGCCACGATGGCGGCCGACAGCATCGATTTCATCAATAAAGATGATTGCCGGTGCCTGGCGGCGACCCTGTTCAAATAGATCACGGACCCGGCTGGCGCCAACACCCACAAACATTTCTACAAAATCACTGCCGCTAATCGAGAAAAAAGGAACATTAGCCTCACCGGCAATAGAGCGGGCCAATAGGGTCTTACCCGTTCCCGGTGGTCCTACCAACAGCACTCCCTTGGGTATCTTGCCGCCCAGTTTTTGGAATTTTTTTGGATCCTTAAGGAACTCGATAACTTCAGCTACCTCTTCCTTGGCTTCCTGCAGACCGGCAACGTCCTTAAAGGTTGTTTTTTCTCCGTCTTTTTTGAAGAGTTTGGCCCGGCTTTTGCCGAAGGAAAAGACGCCGCGGCCCATGCCGCGCATCTGACGATACATGAGGAACCAAAGAAGAAAGATAAAAAGCAGCATAGGCAGAATGGAATAGAGCAGATTTGACCAGAAAGTGGCTGTTCTGGTTACTCTTATATTTACTCCATGCTGTTCCAGGTCCTTGGGCAGATCAGTATCTTGTGGCAGTATATTTACTTTGTATTTAGTTCCATCGGTAAGTGCTCCATCCGCACTTACTCCACCTTCCATTAAGTTAAAGGTTTGGACCTGGTTAGAGGTAACAGCGTGCTTAAATTCTGTATAGGTCAGAGTTTTCCCCCGGTCCTGCAATCCGCGGAACTGAAAAATTAGAAAGACAAGTCCCAGAACAACGATCCAGATAAGCAGAGGTTTATTGCTGGGCGTGGTTGTGGGCATTTGTCCGCCAGGGGTTTTGCCTGGAGTAGGTTTTCTGGACCCCCTGCGTGTAGGCTTTCCCTTAGGGAATTTTGTATTTCTTCTTGGATTTCTATCATTAGGCATAATCTTATTTGATCTCCACTGTTAGGTTTAATACTCGTTTGGTTTTGTTCTTAACGCTGAAATTTGCACCAATTCTATAGCCAACTAACCAGCAAATATCGCTATTTTCCTCCACTATTGGCATTTTATCGCGGTAGATAGTGGGAATTTTATTGTCTATCAGGATGTTTTTAAGGCTTTTTCTCCCACTTTGACCAATAGGTTGATATTTGTCTCCGGATTTTCGAGAGCGAATTATCAAAGGACCATTAATTCTATCATAATCTAATTCTGCCCTGAATTTCAATGTTTTTTCCTGACAAAAACGAAACAATTCATTGCCAGGCCTTTTTATCACACGAGGAGGTATGTTTCGGCAATTCTTTATCTTACTTGATATGAATATGTTATGTTCGTTAACAGTGGTTTTTCCGGGGACTGTGATTACTTGTTGAAAACCGGTTTTTTCTGGTTCCCTGCCCTTGATGAAAAACAGCTGATTGTATTCACGTCTTATTGTAATACCTTGCGCACAAATAACTTGTTTAGTGCCGCACCCACTAGAGGCCAGTTTCATGATCTGTTGTGTTTCTTTATAGGTAAGAGTTTTGTTGGGAGATAACTGGCTGATTATTTTACGGATCAAACATTGAGCCACTGCCGGATGGATCTGGGTAATTATCTTTCTCGGTAGCTGGTAACGGTTAACTGTTAGTTTTTTAAGCATTTTTAACTGTTTTTTTGTTTCCTGAGCCAGGAAATCCTCTACTAGTGTCATGGTATTGGCCATTCCCCGTAGAGTTTCTTTTATATTAGGGTTATATTGAGCTAATTCCGGAAGCAGTTGATGACGAATTCGATTACGGGTGAATAAAGGAGAATAGTTACTGCTATCCTCGAGGAAAGCAATTTTGCCTTTTTTCAAATAATTAATAATATCAGCCCGCCACACGTTTATTAATGGACGGATCAGAAAAATTCCCTCCTTCAGATTACGAACAGGCGGGATCCCGCCGAGTCCTTTAGTGCCGGTACCCCGGACCAGGCGCATGAGCACTGTTTCAATTTGATCATCAGCATGGTGTGCCATGGCGATTTTATTTGCCCCTACCCTTTTCGCCGTTTCTGTTAAGAATTGATATCTTATTTTACGAAAAGTGTCCTCGGATTGTGTTAACTCCTTGCCTGCTATCTTATTAGACCATACCGGGACATTTAATTTTTTACCCAGTTTCTCACAAAATTGCTGTTCACGATCCGATTCCTCTGCCCGCAGACCATGATTTAGATGGGCAATAAATAGTTTTATATCGTATTTAGCGGCTAATTCTCTCAGGCAGTAGAGCAGTGCTACGGAATCCGGTCCGCCAGACAGGGCCACCAGCACCTGATCTTTTGCAGAAAGCATATTGTTAACAATAATAGTATCATTAATAATATTATTCATAAATATATACTAAATCTATAATTATAATTAATATTTTCATTATTGACAACAGCATTTTATATAAATTTCAATAACTAGTACTCCAGAAAACAGTGTAACAGTCAGGCTTCTATAAGCTTACGCAACTTTGAGGCCTTTCCCAGGCTTCGCCTGGGACTGTCATCAACTGTCATTATAATATTACGGGCATTTTTTTACTTGCCATTCAATATAAACCTCCGTATAATGTCCGCCATGAAACGTACCTATCAACCTTCAAAGATAAAAAAGAAACGTACCCATGGATTTCGTAAACGCATGAGTACCCGCTGGGGCCGTGCAGTATTGTCCAGACGAAGGAGAAAGGGCCGGAAGAGACTTGCCGTCTAATCCTTCATACATGCACTCCCTGACATTTCCCAAAAGTGAAAGATTATTAAAGAACAGGGAATTTCTCCGGGTCTATCAGGGGGGTAAAAAGGAAGCGGGTAGATATCTTATTCTTGGCTATCTTCTTGGACAAAACGAACGGAAAATCGGTATACGTGTTTCTTCCAGGGTGGGTAAGGCTGTAATCCGAAATCGTATTAAGCGTCTTTTTCGGGAAGCCTACCGCTTAAATAAGCATAAATTAGGCAATTGTGTCCATTTAGTGCTGACGGCGAAGCCGGAGATTGTTGGCAAGGATTTTAGCGAAGTTGAAAGCGATCTCTTGGAAGTATTCAAACAAGCGAAATTGATTTAAAATGAGACGTTTTGTTATTTTGATAATACATTGCTATCAAAAGATAAAAAAAGTACTGCCAGTACAAACCTGTCGTTTTTATCCAAGTTGTTCGGAATATATGATTCAATGTTTGTGCCGCTATAGTGTATGGCGTGGATTAGGTAAAGGATTTTACCGTCTTTTACGCTGTCATCCCTGGCATCCGGGCGGGTATGACCCGGTTTAAGTCTGGGATTTGAGAGTTGTTTACAAAGGGGTTTATTATCTTATGGAAAGACGAACGATTATCGCGGTTATTTTATGTTTGTTGGTTATTATTGTTTATCCTTATTATTTGCGGAAATTTTATCCGCAGAAGCAGGAACAGCAGTCCGAGCTGGTAGAACAGGAACAGACATTACCTGTTACTGAGACACTTTCTTCACAAACAGCCACAGAAACTGTATCAACCGCGCCGGCCTTAACCGCTGCCCCGGCCTTAACAACCGCGCCGGAAGTGCCTGAAGAAGAAATCACGGTTAACAGCCCGTTAATGGAAGTTACCTTCTCTAACTACAATGCTACCATTAAGGGGATTAAATTATGGGATTTCCTGGATAAGGATGGTAATCCTGTAGAGCTTATTCCCCCTGTTCCCGTGAGTTATCGCCCGTTGGCCACCAATATTTCCGCGCAGACAATTATTTATAAGGCTTTTCAGGAAAAATATCAGGTACGGTTCACCGCCTCTGTGAACGGGCTGAATCTGGTTAAGACATACGTTATTGATCCGGAAACCTATTTAATTAAAATTACCTTGGATTTGGAAAATCGCAGTTTGAAGGAAATGAGTTTTACTCCCGGAATTCAGGTGACGGTGGGTACCATGCTTCCCGGAACAGAGTATCAGGCACAGATGTATCTTGGCGCCACGCAATTGATCGACGGTAAAGCGGTGAAAACTAAATTAGGCAAGGCGGGTTTTCAACGCTCTTATCCCGGCCATGTTTATTGGGGGGCGGTACGTAACAAGTATTTTACTTTATTATTAAAACCGCAGGAAGAGGCCCGCAGTATAACTGTTAGTGATTACGCCCTATCCGATAAACAACGGGGGGTAACTTCCTTTATGTCTTTGACGCCGCTGACATTATCCGGCGACAAAAAACATGAGGAATCTTTCTTCCTTTATGCCGGGCCGAAGAAATATGAAGTTTTAAAGGTGTTCGGTCTGGATATGGATAAGGTTATGGATTTTGGTTTTATGGCGCCAATCAGTAAGATCACCCTGAAACTGCTGAATTTCTTTTACGGTATTGTCCATAATTATGGACTGGCCATAATTCTTTTAACTATTCTGGTAAGATTTATCCTTTATCCGCTGACCTACAAGAGTTATAAATCGATGCGGGAGATGCAGAAGGTCCAGCCGCTGATGCAGGAATTACAGAAAAAATATAAAGATGATCCTAAACGCCTGCAGAAGGAGATGATGCTGCTCTACCGTGAGCATAAGGTTAATCCTCTGGGCGGTTGTTTACCGATGATTTTTCAAATGCCTGTTCTGATTGCCCTGTTTAGTACTTTGCGTTCTGCGATTGAACTGCGGGGCGCGCCTTTTATCCTCTGGATTAAGGATCTCTCGGAACCGGATACCTTGTTTCGTCTG
>CAZIXI010000007.1:12516-29690 GCA_964543115.1 uncultured bacterium | reverse complement strand
CTAGAGACCCGGTGTTGATGGCTAATTGCATATTGAGGGGAAGGGTAGCTGTATACAATATTAGCGGCCATACGGTTAATCTAGCTGACTACAAAGAAGCGCTAATAAATAAATACGGACTACAGGAAATTGCCGGCCGCTTGTTGCTGGAGAACATCTGTGTTGTTATTAACGGCGATAAAGTTTGCGCGTCCAGACTGACCGAGGAAGATGGTGCCCTGGGTATGCGTTATTTTTCTCAGCGAGTGTTTCTGGAAAAGAGCCGGATTAATCAAAAGCTGCTTGATGATAAAACAGATAAAGAAGGCAAAAATACAATGCCCAAGTCTGGCCCGCTGGCACGAAAGGCTGATCTGGAAAAATTTCCGCAGCCAGTTTCTACTCCGCTCTGGTGGACCGATCTGACAGAAGATGGACAATTACGCCAAGACAAATTGGTTGTGAATGAAGACTGGACCAATGATGAAAAAACTGAAGGCCAGCTGGCTATGCTGCAGAAGGTGCTTGATCGGCTGGCAGCGGAATTTGGTTCCGGCATTCTGTCCCAATTGGAAACGGTGCAGATCTGGAATCATATTCCTGATGACCAGGTAGGCGCGCATGCACCAGAAAGATTCTCCGCGCTTCCTTACGCCCATGTTTTTACCAAACCAAATGGTAAATTCATGCTTTATATTGATGCAGATGCCTTTGACAATGAGGCAATATTGGAGATGGAGGCACACCATGAATTAAGCCATATCCTGCTGCACCTGGTACCCGGCATCCCCCAGCATGTAGAGGAATTAACCACTAATGTTATGACCTTACAGCGTGTATTAAGGATGATTCAAGCGGGAGAAATAACAGCAGCGGAATTATCAACTGCCTTAAATGAGCTGAGTGCTGATCTGCAGTTTCTAAAAGTGGTTGAAGAGTTGTTAGCAGCCGGGATTGAAGCTGAAGATATAGAAAAAATAACTGTGATTGCGCTGGAGTATATGCGTACAATGCCGTATTACAATAAGTTGTTCAGAGATTTTCCCTTTGCTCAGGATTGGTATAAAGTGCTGCGGGGCGTTGTGGGAGCTGAAAACCGGTATCAAGCTGCCCTGACTGTGTTCACGGATGTGCGGGAATCGTCTGTCGGCATGAGAGGGGGAGTAAGAGCAGCTGTCTCACGGGTCCAATACGATATGACAGTAGTAAAAAAACAGGTAACCGCGAATATAAAGATAATGCGTACCTTTACCGGACAGAGAAGAATAATTGGCCTAGAAGGATTTAACGATTCTCAACAAAAAGTGATCGGCACCGCGGCCAAGGTTGCCTGGTACGGAGAAGAGATTGCCGCGGACCTAAAAGAGCTTGCCCATACCAGAAATTCCCTGGCCACCGGCAAATACTGGATTGTCATGGACAGTAAGTGGCGGGAGCAATATGAACAGGCAATCGGCAAAGAGGCGCTGGAACAACAGATTGCTGCCCTGCAAAATATAAAAGATATTTTCGGACACAATCTGTATCGCGTTGTCAGCAGTATAGATGAAGTTGATGACGCCAAGGCATTCAGCGCAGATAACCCGAGGGTAATTACTGTTTTTGATTTAACGGAACACCAGCGAGTCAGTGAATCAAGAAGAGAAGACATACTATATTTCCCCACGCTGAATAATATTAGTAACTCTTTATTAATGGCTGCTTTTGTGGCCGTACGCAAAGGTGATCTGGATGCCTATGTAGAGTCGCCGGCAAAAGAGATTATCAGCAATTTTTATCAGGCAATATTTGCCGATTTGGCACTGGAAATAAGTGTGGCTGATTTAAAGAAACTGTTTCATGCTCCCTGGACCCTGCTGCCTGAACCCACAGCGATGACGGCAGAGCTTGATCAGTTAAGACAGGCGATTATTGAGATCGAAAAAGCGGCGTAAAAGCCGGTTCTCGCTCTTATTGATGTAGGCAATTGTCAAGGAAGCAAGTTTTTGTTATATAGAGGGATTGGAAAATAGTCCGCAAAAATAGGGTTTCTCTTCCGAAATTGTGTTCAAACACATCTCCGTTGCAAAATTCTGTAAAGCCCTTAAAGTTATTGTGCCCAATGCCCTATGTCGATTTTCGCGGTTTTTTATGAAAAATGGCATAATAATTGTATATATGATTAGTAACAAAAGGGGGGTACGAATATGAATACAAACCTAAAAAAGTCAATGATCATCGTTGGTTTTGCGGTGGTGACTCTTATTTGCAGTCTAGCGATAGTTGAATATCTGGAACCAGAAACTGAAACCACCGGTTGGGAACTACATGATGATACTTGGGAAAATCCCATTATGCGGGGAAGTGATTATTGCGGTGGGCCGATTCCTCGCTATCACAAGATTTCCTGGCCTAATACTATCTTAAAAATAGACGGTCAGTATCATATGTGGTTCACGGTTGGCGGTTATCCCTACAAGCGTTTTTCTATCTGTCACGCTACTTCTGACAATGGCCTGGATTGGGTAAAAACAGAGACAGAAAATGATGATTATGATTCAGTACTTATCCCAGGGGAGCAGGCCGGAGTGGATGATGTTGCGGTTGGCGGTACTTGTGTAATGTACGATGAAGAGACAGAAACTTTTAAGATGTGGTATATTGGCTATATGAATAGAACCTCTACTGGGGCAAGTGTCTGTTATGCCACTTCTGCTGATGGAATTAATTGGACCAAATATGAAAATAATCCTGTTTTTGAACCAGTTGCTGATTCTGTTGATTGGGACAGCATCAATACTCACCTTGTACAGGTGATAAAAAACGAAGATGGTACTTATATGCTCTGGTATACGGGCAGTATCAGCGGAGCGGAATATTCTGCCTATACGGCTATCGGCATGGCCACCTCTAATGATGGTATAACCTGGGAAAGATATGAAGGCAATCCGGTATTTGAACCATTTGGAACAGGATATGATGAACACCGGGTAGCGTTGAATGGCGTTTTGCCCTATAACGATGAATACATCTTTTTTTATCAGGCAGGAATTGATTCCGGCGAACATCAAAAACGTTCAGTTGCCTTGGCTACTTCTGCTAATGGTACAGATTGGACACGATATGATTCTGATATTATTAATGAAGATAGTTTATGGATTAGCTGCCGTGCCTATGTTGAAGATGATCTCTGCACCCTCTACCTTTGCTGGCGCAATCCCCATGACCGTTATGAGTGGCTGGTTGGCCTGGCTTATAATTATTTTCCCAGTATTGAAGTATTAGATTGTTCAATCAGTAAAATCGAAGTTGGTGACGAAACAACCATTCAGGCAGTGGTTAGCGATATGGGAGATATTGAGAATTTAATCGTAGGTCTATATGATGAGAATGGCAGCTTAATTGGCAATGAGGCTAATCCAGATGCTGACGGGAATGTAGAATTTACAATTAATACCCAAGCCTATTTACCCGGGGAGCATAATTTTACGCTTAAGGTTACAGATGAAGGTTATCTATATGCTAAATCTTCTGTGACGGTAAATGTAGTCAATACACATGAATCAATCGGGGATGACGATACTGTTGTTGGCGAAGAAGATGGTGATGGTACATCTACAACCTGGTATTTTGCCGAAGGTTGTACAGAGGGGACATTTGCCGAATGGTTATTGATTCAGAATCCGGGTTCTGTCAGCGTAAACTGCACAGTGACTTATATGAAGTTGGACGGCACCACTGTTGAACAAAACATTATTGTTGGCGCCACCTCAAGATATACTATTTGTGTAAATGATATTGTGCCGAATGCCGAAGTGGCGGTTAAGATTGAGGCTGACGATGGTGTTGTGGCTGAACGGGCAATGTATTGGGATGCCGGCGGCATTAGCTGGGCCGGCGGGCATACAAGCCTGGGCCTGACGGAAGCTGCTACAGCCTGGTATTTGGCAGAAGGCTGCACAAACGGATTTTATGAATATGTGCTCATGCAAAACCCTACTACCAGTGATGCAGAAGTAAAAGCGGTATTTATGCGGACCGACGGAGATTTAATTGAGCGAAACATTACCGTTAAAGCCACCAGTCGCTTCACCATTTACGTTAATGATGTAGTAGCAAATGAAGAAGTTGCCGTGAAAATATTGTCTGTAAATGGAGTGCCCGTTGTTGTTGAAAGATCAATGTATTGGGATGCCGGTGGTGTTAGTTGGGCTGGCGGACATAACAGCTGCGGCGTAACGGAAACAAATTCTACCTGGTATTTAGCCGAAGGTGCTGCCAGGGGATTTGACGAATATATTTTGCTGCAGAATCCGGATGAAACTACTGCTGTAGCTAAAGTAACTTTTATGAATGCCAATGCTCAAACTGTGGAACAAACTGTCAATTTATTGCCCAATAGCCGCAAAACCATTTATGTTAATGACTATATGCAGGATGAGAGTGATGTGTCTACAATGGTAGAAACCACTAATGGAACAGAAATAGTGGCAGAAAGGGTAATGTATTGGGACACTGCCCAAACAGCCTGGGCCGGCGGACACAGCAGCTGTGCGGCAACAGAAACCAGTACCCTTTGGTATCTGGCGGAAGGCTGCACCAAGGGTTTTGATGAATATATCCTGATTCAGAATCCTGCGCAGTATTCAGCAGAATGTACGGTTATATATATGAAGAGTGACGGACAGACAGTTACGCAAACCCTGACTATAGAACCAACCAGCCGTCAGACTATTCATGTAAACAGTATTGTTCCGGATGAAAGCGCGGTGGCGGCAAAAATTGAATCAACAAATGGTGTTGAAATTATTGTGGACCGGGCAATGTATTGGAGCGCCGGTGGTATTGACTGGGCTGACGGCCACTGCAGTATTGGCAAGAGTTATTAATTATAGTGTAATTGTCTATGTTTTGCTATAATTTAACATCTTATTGCTATTGGTTAACTCTAGCCCGGAGGTGTTGATGAAAAAAATATTTTTGTTATTTGTTTTTATTTTTGTGATTTGCAGCACAATTAATCCCGTCTTTGCTGAAGTGAAATTTACCATGCATTCCGATCCGGAAAATAAGTTTTACCTTAAGGTGCCTGATGGCTGGTTAGATGCGGATAATACTAGTGCGGTAGTGGTTTATATTATTGTTGCCACCGCGGAAAATGACCCGGTTAATTCCCTTAATGTACAGAAGATACCAGTAACCATTCCCAGCGAAGAACATACCAAGGGAGCAATAGATATTTTAACCAAACAACTTTTAGGCGATCTTTCCAGTGCCGAAGGTTTTAAGTTAAGCAAGGATGCCTATAGTACGATTAATGACAGAATGGTTCGGGAAACAGATGTGAAATATCTCTACAACGGTAAGCCCCTCCGGCAGACACAGGGCATACTGTATAATGAGGGATTTTTATACGTCATTGTCTATACTGCCGATAACAGCGTTTATGATAAAAACATTTATAAAAATGCTATTTCCAGTTTTGATTTCTCTAAGTAAGACAGTGATTATCCTATTTGCTGTTTTTGCTCTCAGCAGCGTTGCTTTTGCTGCCAGTGATGATATTCCTTTTCGCTGGGAAGGAAAAATCAACACTACCCAGATAATTCACGGCGGCGAACACGGCGACGTTACTACCAAATGGTACTTAAAACCCAAAATGAAAGAAACAGTGCGTCTCAACGTCAAGGATGCCGAGGGTAATTTGGTGGGAGAATTTGTGAAACTGGATGATTGCGGCTCTACCTGGTCCAGTGAAGTGGGCGGTGTTGTCCACATTGATCAAAGTAACGGCTACTGTGAAAAGGTTCACTCCGGCAGCGCCGGCGGCTCCGGCGCAATCAGCTCCTGGGGCTGGATCTATTATAGTCTCTCCGATGATGATCCCTTAGCGGAACTTTTACCCAGTGGCTTTTACAGTCTTGAATCTGCCAGCGGGAAAACGCAAAAGTATGAAAAAGTGATTACGATCACGGATGTTAATTTCGATCCGCCTGATACGAGGATTTCTACAATAAATAGTCCAATAATGCTGCATTTTAAAGTTAATGGTGCGTACCATTATCAGCCGTTTGGCCCAATTGACGGTCCAATTCCTGACGGGCCATTTAGTGTGATGGGTGTGGAGGCATGTTTAGGCAGCCCCGTGCAGGCGCAAATGCCGCGGGCCTGGGATAAGGAAATGCGGATAATAGAAGATGAAGTGATGAGTGGCAGCTGCACAACTTCCTGGGCGGATGGCGGAATTACCAACATGATTAATTGGAACATCTCCAAGCGGCTTGACATAGATGTGGTTTTGGAAAAGGCCAAGGAACATTGGCGCCCAATGGTTGGTGAAGATGCGGAACCACTGCAAGTTACAGCCCGGATAGAAGAGTATACGGATCTTGAAGGTAAATGGGTTTTTACCCTTTATGATGTAAGTAATGAAAAAGGATATTGCCTAAATGCCGGCGACAGTGAAGATTTTGATTTGGAATTTGCTGAGGGACAGAGCGGCTTTACTGAACCAGAGCAAACAGCCGATGGCTGGAAAATAGAAACTACTGAAACCATGAATGAGGCTACAGTAACAATTAACTCTCTTGATTACGGTGCTTGGGGACGATTGAAAGCGGAAGTTTTTGTAGAGGGGCAAAAATATGAGGCAGAAGTAGAAGGCGGTGGAGAAAGTATTACTGTTCCCCGTGATGAAGATGAAGACCGGATTGCTGACTGGTGGGAACGGATGTGGGATATTTCTCATGAGCCGGCTGACGCAGATAATGACAGTATGCCGGAAGGATTAACCGCAGAAAAGGGAGATGGACTTTCCAACTATGAAGAGTACCGCGGATTTTTAGTGGACGGATTATGGGGTTCGATGGCCACCGTTCCAGGGGTAAAGGATATATTTATCCGTGACAGAATTGGCAGAGGTGTTGGTTATTTTACTACATTGGGATTAAAGGTGCATCTAATTGATGAAAATGAATTCGATCCACAGACCCGGGTGGTTAACTTTAACCGCGGCTGGGGAAAACTCTCACAGGGGCAGAAGGGAATAATAATACGGGAGGGAATTCTTGGTGAAAGTGGAACTGAGGGCTGGGTTGTAACTGGGGAAACAATAGGCGGGCCGGGACCACCAAAGGATATTATCGAAATTATTATCAACCCCAGTGTCTGTTCAAATTATGATGTTACCGTTGGTCACGAACTGGGGCATGCGGTAAATATAGAACACCATGGACACAATGATTATGACGGAACGGCCCGCAGGGGTGGTTTGTGGTCAGGAGACATTAGCTGTATTATGAGGTATGATCCGCCTGCTGAGTATTACGGTGCGGGCGGAAGAGGAGACGGCCCTTATGATTATCCTTATTATGAAGGACCAGATAGCCTGACAACATTCTGCGACCAACAGACAGGAACAGAAATAAACGCCCCGGGAGAAAGAACAGTTGATGGGAAACCTTATCCTGTTGCCGCAAATGCCGCCATTGGTGATTGTAAAAAGAAAGTTACCTTAAAGGGGTATTAAGTATGAAGAGAAACAATAAATATAAATACATTATTTTATTTGCACTAATTGTTCTCAGTTTTTTTGGCTGCGGCCGTGCTAAAGAAAAGAAGACAAAAAAGCCTCCGTCGATTCCCGTTAATATTGCTATTCAATACGTTCAAGGTGTTAAAAATACACCTTCTATTATTACCCTGAACCTTTACAGCCGGATTACCCGCCAAGCTTCATATTATAATATCAACAAGAAAGAGGAAGATAAAAAGGAGGTAAAACCAGTTAAGCTTTCACTAAAGAAAAGCACCTGGAAAGATGATGTTGTCTTTTATATTTATAAGGATAAAGCAGATGAATCTGGCAAAAAGCTTACAGATGCTGAACTTGTTTTTGCGCCAAAAGAAACAAAACTGGTTTTAGGGCCCAAAGACACAATAATTGCCCGCTACAAAATTCCTCCAGTAGCAGTTCCCGCTGCGGGGCAATTGCTGCAAGCCAAAATGAAAGCAGGAAAATACAATATAGTTTCTAATAAAGTAATAATTCCAGAAACAAAAACTTCCGGGAAAGGTATACTTTTGCGGCAGGCATTTATTGAATCTGAGCTGAAAGATTATGATAAGCTGCTTCAGACAGCTGATAAATTAATTGCAGAAGCGCCTGCCTCTTCCTGGGGCTATTGGTACAAAGGCCTGGCGCTGGAAGGCCAGGGCAGCCTAAAAGAGGCACTAACGGCCTATCAAACCGCGCTAAAAAAAGTTCCCCTACCCAAACCCGGCGAAAATCGTGAACCACCAACACCAATTTTTACAAAGATCAGAGAGCTGAAGAAGGAATTGAAGCTGTAAAACTATTCCTATAACGGCTGGGTGCAAGAAGTTGACTGAATTTCCCCCAAAATCTCCTTTACAAAAGACGGTCTTATATATATAATAATTGAAATTATTACTATAAAATAAATATTAATAATTATATTTATTCTTAAATGAATTTTAGACTATCCATTTTAACTGTATTGATATTATTGTTCCTCCCTGCGCATCTTATTTATGCCGGTACATTGGAATGGGAAGCGGTAAACGCCGGCAATAGAGAAGCGCTCTATTCTGACAGCAGTTATTCCACGAAACTTGCCGAAGGCTATTTTCTGCAATTGATCCTTGATGTTAACGGTGACGGATTGAATGATATCTCCAATACCGGCTCCATTCAACCAGCCGGTGATGATGTTCTCATGCCGCTTACCTCCGGCACCAATACTGGTAGTATCGGCGCAAATATGGCCTTTGACAAGCCTGGCCACTTCCAATATTCAGTGGGATTTAGTGAAAGCACTTACACCGGCAAAAATATTTATGTGCGGTTCTGGAACAGCGCGTCTCCTGGTGTGGGGTCGGCATACGGAGAAAGCAGCGGATATACTTTAGTAGATACCACACTGCCGCAGGTTTTTAATATTGTGGCTGCCGGCTCGCTTTACACCAGTAAAACACTGGGCGGAGGCGAAGTGCGCACGCAGCTGACAGTCCGGGTCTATGATGCTGCTAACAATGATAATGTCAGCACACCGTTAATCCAGATCTACCGGGACAGCGGTAACCTGATCACCAGCAGCACTAACAATCCTTTTGTTGTTTACCTGCCCAGCCGCGATTATTATATCCGTGTGCAGAAACAGGGCTATATTTTCCCTTCCAATGAAAAAATAGCTACCGGTAACGGTGATCATGGAGAAATTTTCCGCGTTAAAGGTGTCCGCCAGCGCATGGATGTTCCGGTGGACAGGGGCAGCGTTTTGACTATTGGTTATGCCGCCAATAAAGGGCAGGTGGTTAATGGAGATATTGTCACTTTTAATGTAACCGTTGAGAATAATTCTTCTCTGCCGCAGGAAAACATTAATCTGGAAGCCTCCCGGATGCGGGGTTTTAATTATATCGCGGATAGCGCTTATCTGGATAATAGTGCTGCTTCATTTGTTGACTATAATAGCAAGTATGTGTTCCCGGTTACTTACATTAATGGTAGCGGCAGCGCTACCGTAAGCTACCAGGCAATTGTTTCTTCAGGCGCGCCGGCCGGGCAGTATAAAAGTAATTCTGTTTGCTACCGGCAGGGGAACAATGAGCAGATGAGCAATTCCGATCAGGTAAAGATTCTGGTTACCGATGACGCGCTTATGGATAGAGGCACGATCATCGGTAAAGTCTTTTTAGATGTAAATGGCAATGGTGTACAGGATAAATCCTCCGAACTCCGAACTCCGAACTCCGAACTCGGCATACCAGGAGTCAAACTTTTCACCGAATACGGTGTAAGCGTAATAACGGACGAATACGGCAGATATCATATTCCGGATGTGCCGGTGGGCAGGCATCTTGTTAAGGTAATGGAGTCCACTGTACCGGACAGTGTCATCATCCGGGAAAATCCCCGTTGGCTGACCACAACCGAAGGCATGTTAAACAATATTAATTTTGTGCTTATGCCCACTGAAGGGCAGGGTATACCGGAAACGTCAACCCGGATCGAACGGGAAGAGAAATACGAGGAAGTGGTCAGGGAAGTTGAAGAAGTGGGTCCTGACGGTAAGATCGTCAGAAAACGGATTAAGGAATATATCAAGACAGAAGTTGTCAGAGAAGTAGAAATAGTTAAGGAAGAACCACTACCCAAGCTGCAGCAGCCGGAAGTGGCCCTGGCCAAGAGAGAGATAGAAAAACCAGCAATTGTTAAGATGAAACTCTTGAAGGATACCTTCCTGGTGGCCTTGGCGGAGGGAACGTTGCAGAAAAACGTAGTTGGCGGAAACGAGGATTATTATGCTTCTCAAGACAGGGCGCTGAAAGAAGGCTGGCGGGTTAACGGGCGTTTGGCCTTTACCTTGCTTTCTACCCTGTTTAACAAGTTTGATCTGTTGATGTCGCTTGACACAGAAAGGATCCGTACCGCTGCCCGTAAACGCCTGTCCTGGCAAAAATTGATGACCAATCTGGATCAAGACAAATACTATCCTACTTATGGTGACGGCAGTGAAGTTGATTTTACCGCTACCGATACGCAGGATATGGTTTATGCCCGGGCCGCCTGGGATGAGAGTGAAGCAAAATGGGGCGCTAATAAAATTGACCTGCCTCTTTACCAGAAAGCCTATCATGGCGGTATGGTTGATTATCAGAGTGTGGGTCAGACGAAATTTGGCCGGCCCTGGACAGAGGTGGATGGTTTCTACGCCCGCGAGAGGCAGAAGAGTGCCCATGATGAGTTTGTGGGTACGGGCGGCAGTTTGTACTATCTGAAACACGAAGACGTTGTTGAAGGCAGTGAAATGATAAACGTTGTTGTGCGGGACAGATTATCCAGCCGGGTGTTGGCCACTATTCCCTTAAAAGAACAGCAGGATTATGAAATCGATTATTTGCAGGGCCGGATTCTGCTCACCCAGCCGTTAAGCTCCGTTGCCGGAGTGCAGAGTTCCGGACTGGTAAGTAATGACCTTCTGGCCGGGCAAAAATTGGTGTTGGCGGCTGATTATCTTTACCATTCAGAGAATCTTGATCAGACCAGTTATGGCGGCCGGCTGGCGCAGAATATTACTGATTACGTAACCGTGGAAGGGATGTACGTAAAAGAAGAGAAGGCCACTGATCCTTACAAATTATATGGCGCGAAAACAACCCTGCAGTTTGATGAACATACCGTAATTTCCGCGCGTTACTCGCGTTCGGAAGACACCCAACTGGCCAGCGGCCTGAGTTTCGACGGCGGTTTTAACTTTACCATGAACAGCGATACCTGGAGCAACGGTCACAGCGGCAGTGAGGTTGACCTGCAGGCCCAGACACTATTATTCGAAAAACTGAATCTTAATGCCGGCTATACTAATACCGGTAGTAATTTCAATGCCACGGCCACGCAGGATCGCAGCGGCGTGGAGAGCTACTATGCCAGCGCGGTTATGGCAATAACCGAAAGGATCAGTGCTGGGCTTAAACACTATACCCAGAAAGCAAATGCCGGTAGTTTCCGCACCCTGACCACCGGCAATACGGATATGCATGTTACAACGGCAATGGCTGATTATACATATGAAAAGATAGATATCGGCGTAGAATTACAGCATCAAGAAGTGGATAAGCCGCTCTCCGCTTATACATATACCGGCACATTGCCCTTGCAAAACAATGATTTTGTTGCCGCCCGTCTGGGTTATAAATTAAATGAGAGGTTCCAGCCGTTTATCCGTGGGCAGGGCACGCTTTCCGGCCGGGCCAATAATCAGGTTACCCTGGGAACAGATGTAAAATTAAGAGATGACATTTACGCTCGCCTGGCGGAAACCGTGGGCAATCTGGGTAATGCCACGCAGTTTGGTTTAAATAAAGTGCTTAATAACGGCACAACACAATACAGCAATATCGAACTAGGACGGCACATGGATCTTGGCCGCTACGTAAAAAGCGTTAGCGGGCAGTCCGCTCCCATAAACAATCGCGCGCGGATATATATGGAAGAAGACTATTCTTCGTATCAGGAAAAATTGATCCGGGGTAAGGTGCTGGGTTTTGTGCAGGAGTTGGCCAACAACTGGCAGGTCGGGGCCAATTACGAGCGCTCGCATTATAACGATAAAGATAATCTAGTGAACCGCGACAGCGGCAGTGTTTCTGCAAGTTATCTGAAACTCGATTTCTTGAAATTATTCAGCAAATTGGAATTGCGGGAAGATAAAAAAACGAGCAGCCGCCTGCGGCAATGGGTAACACAGAATAAGGCAGAGTGGTACGTGACCCAAAGCCTGAGTGTGCTGGGCCGGGCCAATCTGTCCACAAGCAGGGAAAAAGAAGCTGATTACTTAATGGCCAAGTTTAGCGAGCTGGGAGTCGGTGCCGCTTACCGGCCGGTGGAATGTGATCAGTTGAATGTGTTAACTAAATACAGCTATATTACCGACAGGCCGCCGCTGGAAAGAACAACAACCGGCCTGCTCTCTAATCTCAGAAAACACGTAATGAGTCTGGAAGGCAATTTTGACATCAACCAGTATCTGGGATTTGTGGCTAAATGCGCCTACCGGAAACAGGATGAAAAAACAGGTATTTATGACTGGCTGAACAGCAATACACTTCTTTATCTTGGCCGGATTAATGTCTATGTGGCC
Organism: uncultured bacterium; assembly: GCA_964543115.1. Lineage (GTDB taxonomy): Bacteria > Auribacterota > CAZIXI01 > CAZIXI01 > CAZIXI01 > CAZIXI01. The sequence goes on along the minus strand of CAZIXI010000007.1, from coordinate 17,067 downwards.
AAGAAATGGAATATTGCCACTGAATACAGGACCCTGGCCAATGACCAATTAAACGACAACAAATCCGGCTGGCTGCTGGAAGTCCAGCGCACAGTGGCCGATAATTTCCAGATCGGCGCCGGCTACAACTTCACCGATTTTGATGACGACCTCACCAATCGTGACGACTACGATGCCCGCGGCTGGTTCGTGCGCGTTACTGCGAAGTATTAATTAACTTTTTCAACACTCTCGTTTTTTAATCTGTCACATTAAATTGATATATTTAAAGGATAGGGGTCCTTCGTTGTCTATAGAATGGGGCCGGAGCATGGTAAGTGCTTGCCCTTATTGATACTAGGAGAATAAAATAAAAGATAGTCTTAAGGAAAAGTATATGTTATACTAATTATGACGGTTAAAAGGAGGTCGATTCAATATGAAGCCGAATGAAAAATACAAATTTGAACTTATTGATATGACCAAATACAGAGGTGAATGGATAGCTTTTGTAAAAGGGAAGATAGTATCTCATGGAAAGGTACTAAAAGAAGTCATTGCCCAGGCGAGAAAGCTGGATGACGAACCCATTATCGATAAGGTCCCAGAACATAATACTCTAATAGTATGATTGAGTTTGATTATAAGGGATATGTCGAAACTGATAAGAATGGCGAAATATTAGGTGTGTTTTACCGTCCTAACGCCATAGTAAAATTGATAAATGAAGATACACATGTAGTATCTAATATGGTGATAGATTCAGGAGCTGATGTTAGTATTATCCCCAAGACTGAAGGTGAAAATTTAGGATTTCACATTGAAGAGGGAGAGAAAGTAGAAAATGTTAATGGTATTGGTGGTCAGACACCGGTAGTTCATAGAACAATAAGATTTAAAATAGGCCCAGAAATTATAACGGCAAGGATAGCCTGGGCATTAACTGATGATATCCCACCGATACTAGGAAGAGAAACAATATTTGATATTTTTGACATCGAATTTCGTCAAACTAATAAAAAAGTCATTTTTAAAAAGTTAAAATAATTTTCCATTAAGAAGGTGTAGCTTCACCGCGGTTTTGACAATTTTTCGAATTATTCTTCAACGCTTTCAAATTACTGCTTCAAACGTCTACCCGCATGGCCGCTATCATCATTATAATACGACTATTATTTAAAATGTCAGGCATTAATAGTATATTATTTCTATTTTTTGAAATAGCATTATTAGGGGCTAAATCGTAAAATGAAAACAAATAAGCTGAAAACACTTTCCATCGCTACTTAAAGGAATTGCCGCCAGATTTTTTCATTGATATTGACAATCAGTATGATAAGCTATCAATGTAATAAAAGGGTTTATAAGTTATTTAGGAGATAACCTATGGCGCCTAAAAATACAATGCCTGGAACATCAAATACGCATGAAAAATCCGTGCCGAGAGTCTACATCCGCACTTTCGGCTGTCAGATGAATATGGCGGATTCCGAGCGGATGACGGCTGTTTTGCGGCATGCCGGTTGGAGTATGGCTGAGTGTGAGGACAGCGCTGATTTTATTCTGCTAAATACCTGCAGTGTGCGCCAGCTGGCAGAAGAAAAGGTCTGGGGAAAATTAGGCCAACTCGGGAAAAAGGGCGGAAAAATTATTGCGGTTTCCGGCTGCATGGCTCAACGTTATGGGCGGGATATATTTAAACGGGCCCCTTATGTAAACGTAGTATGCGGCACTTATAGATTCCACAACATTGGCCAGTTGATTCAGCAGGCAGTAGCCGGCGAGAAGCAAGTTATAGATATTGAACAATATGAAGATGATTTCTCAGGTAATGGTTCATCTTCTCTAAACAGTACTCTTAAGGCCTGGGTACCGATTATGCGCGGCTGTAACAATGCCTGCAGCTACTGTGTCGTTCCCCAGGTACGCGGACCGGAAAGAAGCCGGCCGGCACAAGAAGTCGTTAAAGAAATATCCAGTCTAGTTGCCAATGGTTGCCGGGAAGTGACTCTACTTGGGCAAAATGTTAACAGCTACCAGAAAGATGGTTTTCCAGAGTTGTTAGCGGCAGTTGATGGAATCGCCGGACTCCAACGAATAAGATTTGTTACCAGTCATCCTAAGGATGCCAGTTGTGAGATGTTTCGTTGTCTCGCTAGACTGGATAAGGTTTGTGAATATCTACATTTACCGATCCAGAGTGGGTCCAACAAAGTCTTAGCGAGAATGAATCGCGGCTATACCAGGGAGCATTATTTCGGCTTAATTGCTAAATTGAGAGAATTGGTCCCTGGGGTGGCTTTGAGCACTGATATCATTGTTGGTTTTCCGGGAGAAAGTGAAGAAGATTTCCAGGATACGTACGATTTGATGAGGCAGGTACAATTTGCCAGCGCCTTTATTTTCAAATATTCTCCCCGCAGCGGTACGGTGGCCGCTCAATTGACAGATGATGTGCCGCTAACAATTAAAAAGGAGCGCAATCAACTTTTACTGCGCCTGCAGGATGAAATAGGCTTGGCTAAAAATAAATCTTTGCTGGGGAAAGAATTAGAGATATTGGTAGAAGGCCCCAGTAGGACCAATAAAAATAGGTTGATGGGCCGTGCCAGAACGAATAAAATAGTAGTTTTTGAAGGGCAGGATAGTTCAATCGGGAAGTTAATTAAGGTAACAATAAAAGACGCGACAACCCACACACTATATGGCCACAGTTAATATGCAGACAAAATTAACACCAATGATGCAACAATATAAAAAAGTAAAAAAGGCCATCCCGGCCGGAGTGATCCTCATGTTCCGGTTAGGGGATTTCTACGAGATGTTTTTCGAAGACGCCCTGGTTGCCTCCCGGGTTCTTAATATAACCCTAACCACCAGATCGAAACAGGAAGGCAGAAACTACCCGATGTGCGGCATCCCTTATCACGCGGCGGATTCTTATATCGGAAAGCTGATCAGGGCGGGGCACAAAGTAGCGATTTGTGATCAGGTAGAAGATCCTAAACTGGCCAAGGGCATTGTCCGCCGGGAAGTGACCAGGATGATTACCCCGGGAACGGTATTGGACGCCCAGTACCTGGAAGAACGCAGCAACAATTTTCTTGCCGCTGTTAATCGCGTCGGCGGTGTTTTCGGCTTATGTTTCCTGGATCTATCTACCGGTGAGTTCCGGGTTGCGGAATTTAATAAAGAAGAGGACCTGGTGAGCGAATTTTCCCGGATCAGCCCGCGAGAGTTTGTGCTGCCGGCCGGCTTTAAGGATAGTAAGGCGTTGTTGAATAAATTAACTGCCGGCGATAAAGTCTTAACAAATTTTTATGAAGACTGGATTTTTGATTATGATTCTTCCTATACATCATTGCGCGAGCATTTCCACACCCAATCTCTTGACGGATTTGGCTGTCAGGGAATGGTGCCGGGGATAACCGCCGCCGGGGCAATCATCTATTATCTTAAAGAAAACCTGCATAAATCATTGGGGCATATCCAGCGGATTATACCCTATACGGCAACCGACTATATGATGCTGGATGCCGCAACAATCAGGAATCTGGAACTAACCGAGCCGCTGCGCAGCGGCAGTAAAAAAGCAACGTTATTGGGTGTGCTGGATTTTAGTGTTACTTCAATGGGTGCCCGTTTATTGCAAAACTGGATTAAACAGCCGTTAATCAGGGCCGTTGATATTCAAGAGCGGCAATCAGCCGTAAAGGAGTTAAGCCGTCAACGGCATGTTCTGGATGAATTGCGTTCTGTCTTGAAAGAAATACCGGATATCGAACGTCTGATCGGCCGGATCGACAGCGGCTATGCCAGTCCGCGGGATTTAGTGGCCATTAAACAGGCCCTGGCCCGGATACCGGATATTAAAATGCTGCTGGAATCCGCTGAAGCAGGATTAATGGCAGAGCTGAAAAAGGACCTGGTAGAATTACCGGAATTAGTCAGGCTTTTGGACAAGGCCCTGGTTTCTCAATCTCCCCTGAATGTGCGTGATGGGGGATTTATTAACGACGGTTATAACGCGGAATTAGATGAATTGCGCCAGATATCATCTCAGGGGAAGGGCTGGTTAACCAATCTCCAGGTAAAAGAATCGGCAAGAACAGGGATAAAATCACTAAAGGTTAAGTTCAACAAGGTTTTCGGTTATTACATTGAAGTTTCCAAAACCAATCTTAATGCCGTTCCCGATGATTATATTCGTAAACAAACCCTGGTGAATGCCGAGCGCTATATCACGCCTGATCTTAAAGAATATGAAACCAAGATCCTTAACGCCCAGGAGCAGAGCAGCACATTTGAATATAATCTGTTTCAGGAAGTGCGCCAGCAGGTTGCCGGCGAAACCGCTGTTATCCAGGGAACTGCCCGGGCAGTGGCTGCGCTGGATGCCTTAGCCGGATTGGCCGAAGCGGCGATTCGGAATAATTATATTTTTCCGGAAATAAACGATGATTCTAAAATAAATATTATTGAAGGCCGGCACCCGGTGCTGGAACAGTGCCTGGAAGAAGGCCAGCGGTTTGTGCCCAACGACACGCAATTGGACAGCGCCGCGGACCAGCT
>CAZIXI010000007.1:0-12506 GCA_964543115.1 uncultured bacterium | reverse complement strand
CGGGAAAATCAACCTATATCCGCCAGGTAGCCCTGCTTGTTTTAATGGCTCAGATCGGCAGCGGGATCCCGGCCCGGGAAGCGCTAATCGGAATTGTGGACCGTATCTTTACCAGGGTAGGGGCCAGCGATGAGATTTCCCGGGGCCAAAGCACATTTATGGTTGAAATGAATGAAACCGCCTATATCCTTAATAACGCCACCGCCAAGAGCCTCATCGTTCTGGATGAAATCGGCCGGGGAACCAGCACGTTTGACGGTATCAGTATTGCCTGGGCGGTAGCCGAGTATCTGGTCAAGAAACGCCAGCAGGGTGAGGTAACCGGCCCAAAAACATTATTTGCCACCCATTATCACGAACTAACGGAATTAACACAGCTTTGCCCGGGTATAAAGAATTACAATATATCTGTGCGTGAATGGAACGATGAAATTGTTTTCCTTTATAAAATCGTTCCCGGCGGAACGGATAAGAGCTACGGTATTCATGTTGCCCGCTTGGCCGGGCTGCCCTACAGCGTACTGGACCGGGCGAAGTCAATTTTAACCAAGCTGGAAGAGGCTAATCTTTCCACAACCGGCGAATCCAAGCTGGCCGATAAGTTATATCTGTTTAATGGCATGAGCCATCAGCTGGTAGAAGAATTACGAAATATGAAACTGGATTACCTAACCCCGATTGAGGCGCTGAATAAACTTAAGGAAATAAAGGAAAGATTAAATGCAAGTTAAGATATTATCCGAAGATACCATTAATAAAATCGCCGCCGGAGAAGTGGTCGAACGCCCGGCTTCCATCGTCAAAGAACTAATGGAAAACTCCCTGGATGCCGGGGCAACGCAGATAGTTGTTGAGGTAAAAGGCGGCGGTAAAACATTAATCCGGATTACTGATAATGGCCAGGGAATGGCCAAAGACGATGCCTTACTGGCCCTGGAGAGGCATGCTACCAGTAAGATCAACAAGGCGGCTGATCTCGAGAGCATTAATACCCTGGGCTTTCGCGGCGAGGCATTGCCCAGCATTGCCGCCATTTCCCGTTTCCTGTTAATCACTAAGGGTTCCGGCAGCCCGGCGGCTACCCGGCTCTATAACGAAGGCGGAAAGCTGCTGGAGGTTAAAGAAGCGGGAGCGCCCGGCGGAACGATGGTGGAGGCCCGGAATATCTTTTTTAATACCCCGGCCCGCAGAAAGTTTCTGCGCACCAACACAACCGAAATGACTAACATAATAAATGTTTTCAGCAATTATGTGTTAATCAGGCCGGAATGCTCATTTAAGCTGGTTTCTGACAACAAAGACATCATCGAAGTATTCAGCAAAGATACATTACTGGATAGAATACGCGTGCTTTACGACAAGGAAACCGCTGATAATCTAGTGCCCCTAGATTTGTCCCGGGGCCGGATCAAATTAACCGGCTACGTCAGTAAACCCACATTTACGAAATCCAACCGCGCAACCCAGTTGTTTTTTGTTAATAACCGGCCCGTCAGTGACCGCGGGATAAATTACGCGATTTCCAGCGGGTACGAACATCTTGTGCCCAGGGGGCGATTTCCGCTTATCTTCCTGTTCCTGCAGATGCCGTCGCAGGAAGTAGACGTTAATGTGCATCCGGGTAAACGGGAGGTAAGATTTTCTAATGCCCGTATATTAAAGGAAATTGTCCGCGAAGGTATCATGGGGGCCCTGGGAGTTTCCCGGCCGGTAATTGAACCCCCGTCGCATTTCCCCCGCCAGAAAATTAATGGGCCGGCATCCGCTGCCCCGGCTTATTTTCCCGAAGAGAAAGAAAAAGAAAGTTATCAGCCGGCAAATTTATGGAAGACTGAATCAGCACGGGAACAGGCATGGCTGCCGCAAGAGGCGGTTAGCGCCGGGTTCCAACTCGCTCAAATGAATAATGCCTATATTATCTGTGAGAAAGAAGACGGATTTGATATAATTGACCAGCATGCCATACATGAACGGATATTATACGAAAAAATAAAGAAAGATCTCAATAGCCGGCATCCGGTAAGTCAGCGGTTGTTAATGCCTGTTATGATAGAAGTAAGCGCGGCCCAGGAACAGATACTGCGCGGCCAATTGCCTTTTCTGGCGGAGCTGGGATTCAATGCGGAAGAGTTTGGCAAAAGGTCAATAAAGATAGATATGATTCCCGCGTATTTAGATAAAGTTGATATCGCTCGTTTGATCAAAGATATGTTAAGTGAAATAGCGGAAGTTGGCAAGGCCGCTGCCCAGAAGGAAGTAGCGGAACGCCTGTTGAAAATAATGGCCTGCCGGGCGGCGGTTAAGCAGGGGGATAAACTGGACCGGTTGGGAATGAAACGGCTGGTAAATGAGTGGCGCAGGCTGCCCCAGCCCTATACCTGTCCGCATGGCCGGCCGGCGGTTATTGAAATGAAAAAGAGCAAGTTGGATAAACAATTTCGGAGGAGTTAGCTTATGAAATGGTTTTTGTTAATGTGTGTTTGTGTGCTGTTAGTCAGCGGTTGTTCATGCCCGCAGACTTTTCAGGGCGAGTATTACAAGAAAAGTTTCCAAGAAGTAGGAGAAGATTTGGATGACATCACCGGCGCCCGCACGATGTAAATACCTGGTAACGGGAGGAGCGGGGCCTGTCCAGCCCCTCCTTGTATGAGTATTGTTAATCTTATTCAAGTAAAATATATTAGGATTATTATAGAATGAATTATTTAGTAACAGGAGGGGCTGGGCCTGTCCAGCCCCTCCTTGTATGAGTATTGTTAATCTTATTCAAGTAAAATATATTAGGATTATTATAGAATGAATTATTTAGTAACAGGAGGGGCTGGGTTTATTGGTTCTCATATTGTCGCGGCCCTGACAGCCCGGGGAGACAGGGTCCGGATCCTGGACAATTTTTCTACCGGCAAAGAAAAAAACATCATTGCCGGCGCAGAGGTAGTTAAAGGTGATATCCGCGACGAAAAAACCGTTTTCGCCAGCCTGAGGGACATCGACTATGTGATTCACCAGGCAGCCTTGCCCAGTGTGGCCAGATCTTTCCTGGATCCTTATGAATCAGTGTCGGTAAATGCCGGCGGCACGCTGCAATTATTATCTGCCGCCAGGCAGGCAAAGGTTAAGGCCTTCGTTTACGCCTCCAGTTCTTCCGTTTACGGCGATAGTGACGCTAGTGTCCGTAAAGAAGAAATGCCGCCTCAGCCGCTTTCCCCATATGCCTCCGGGAAATTGCTGGGCGAACAATATTGTATCCTCTTCCGGAGATTATACGGCCTGAATACAATTGCTCTGCGTTACTTTAATGTCTTTGGCCCGCGGCAGGATCCTAACTCTCAATATTCCGCTGTTATTCCCCGGTTTATCCAGGCCCTGAGGCGCGGAGGGCCGGTAACCATCTATGGTGACGGCACACAAGTGCGGGATTTTACTTATGTGGGAAATGTGGTTTCCGCTAACCTGAAAGCAGTTGCCGCCCGGGAAGGATCTTTTTATAATATCGGCTGCGGCAAGCCAACTGATGTAAACATGCTGGCCAAAACCATTGAGGAGATCCTGGGGACAAGTTACGGTGCCAAATATGATGCTTCCCGCCCGGGAGATGTTTACCGCAGCTGCGCTGATATCAGTAAGGGCAGGGAAGAACTTGGCTATTTACCGGAAGTGGACCTTGAAGAAGGATTAAAAAGGACTATTAAATATTATGAAGAAAACTAAAAAAAATGATTTGCGGGAACTGCTGGTAATGACCAAGCAGCATATGAATGATCTGAAAAAGCAGGGCATAAAAGAAGTTGAGGTATATGCTTCTACTTCTACTAAGACTAGAACTGGCGGAAAGAAAGAAACGTTATCCCAATTTAAGGCACAGATAAGTAATTGCCGAAAATGCTCCCTGGCCAAAACCCGTAACAAGTTTGTTTTCGGAGAAGGACCGGACAATGCCCAACTCATCTTTATCGGTGAAGCGCCGGGTTATGAAGAGGATCAACAAGGGCGTCCCTTTGTCGGCCGGGCAGGTAAGCTGTTAACTAAAATTGTCGAAGCAATGAAATTCCAGCGGGAAGACGTATTTATTTGTAATATACTGAAATGCCGGCCGCCGAATAACCGTACTCCTTCCCCGGATGAGATAAAGGCCTGCCGGTCCCATTTAATAAAACAGCTTTCGCTGCTTAAAAACAAAAAGGCTATCTGTGTGCTTGGCCTGCCCGCTGCCCAGGGTTTGCTGGACCTGGAATTGCCCATGTATAAAATGCGCGGCCACTGGTATGAATACGAAGGCACACCGGTGATGATTACCTATCATCCCGCGTATCTGCTGCGCAATCCCGCGGCAAAATCCAAGGTCTGGTACGACGTAAAAAAAGTGAAGGCAAAGTGTTCGGAAAAGTAGTTCTTGATGTCCCCTTAGAAAAGGAATTCGATTACGCGGTTCCCGCCCATTTCCAGAACCGGATCCAGCCGGGAATGAGAGTCTGGGTGCCCTTTGGACCGCGCCGACTGCCGGGCTACCTTATCCGTCTCAGCGAAGAGAGCCAGTATCCGCAGGCAAAAGAAATACTCAGCCTTATCGATAAAGAACCCGTACTTTCCCCCGATCTGATTCAGCTTGCCCGCTGGATGAAGGAATATTACTGCTGTCATCTGGGCCATGTCTTAAAATCAATGCTGCCCGGGATGGTAAGAAAGATTTCCCCGAAAAGAGATGAAACGAGATACGTCAAGATAATCGGGTCAGTTGACGAGGCAAATAGAGAAGTGCTCAACCTGGAAAGAAAAGCGCCAAAACAGGCCCTGCTGCTGCGGATGCTCACCGCCCAGAAATCGGCAATCAGAGTAATGGACCTGGCTCGTATGGCCAAAACCGGCCCGGCGGCGATCAGTGCCCTGCATAAAAAGGGACTGGTAAATATTTATTCCGGCCGGATAGACAAAGATCCTTACCGCCTGGAAAGTTTTCAGCCAAGCCTGCCGCATACCCTGAACGAAGAACAGCAGCAGGCCTATAATACCGTCCGCGATAAATTAGAGAAAAGAGAATCCGGCGTTATCCTCCTGCAGGGAATAACCAGCAGCGGCAAAACTGAAATCTACCTGCAGGCAATAGACTTTGCCCTGCAGCAGGGGAAAAGCGCGATTGTTATCGTGCCGGAAATAGCGCTGACACCGCAAACCGTAGAAAGGTTTAAATCCCGGTTTGAGCAGGGCGTGGCGGTACTGCACAGCCGTCTTTCTGCCGGAGAACGCTATGATCAATGGCTGAAAGTCTATCACGGCCAGTGCCGGATTGTAATCGGCGCCCGCTCGGCGGTGTTCGCGCCGGTAAAGAATCTTGGCCTCATCGTTATTGATGAAGAACATGAACACAGTTATAAGCAGGAAGACGAACCCCGCTACCATGCCCGGGAGGTTGCCGTTAAACGCAGTGAGATAGAGAAGGCCGTGGTTGTTTTGGGTTCTGCCACACCCTCACTGGAATCATACTATCAGGCCCAGCAGGGAACTTACGAGTTAGTTAAACTTACCAAACGAATCGATGACCGGCCGCTGGCCAAGGTACGAATAATCGATCTTAAAGAAGAAATCAAGAAATTCCGCAGATTACTTACCTTTTCCCACGTTTTGATTGCGGCCATCCGCAACCGCCTTACGGAAAAACAGCAGGTAATCCTTTTTCTCAACCGCCGCGGTTTCAGCCCGTTTATTATCTGCCGCAAATGCGGCTTTGTCCTGCGCTGCCACCATTGCTCAACTGCCTTAACCTATCATCAATTAGGTGACCGCTTAATGTGCCACAGCTGCGATTACACGCAGATAACGCCCCGCGATTGCCCGGAATGTCACAAACCCCAGATCCGTTTCGGCGGTATCGGCACCCAGCGGGTAGAAAGCCAGATCGCCCGTTTTTTCCCTTCAGCAGTTATCCGAAGAATGGATACTGACGTTACCAGCTTAAAGGGAATCCACAAACAAATATTTGACGCATTTAAGGCCAGAAAAATAGACATTCTGGTGGGCACCCAGATGATTGCCAAGGGACTGGATTTTCCTAATGTTACCCTGGTGGGTGTGATTTCAGCGGATGTCGCCCTGCACCTGCCGGATTTCCGGGCCGGAGAACGCACATTTCAATTACTTACTCAGGTGGCCGGCAGGGCGGGCAGAGGAGAGGTTCCCGGCCAGGTGATTATCCAGACACTTACCCCGGAACACCCGGCTATCCGGGCTGCCGCTACCCAGAATTACGATCTTTTTGCCCAACAGGAACTGGCCATACGCAAGGAACTCGACTATCCGCCTTATGAGCATTTCATTAATCTTACCTTCAGATCCCGCAACCCCCAGAAGGCGGAACTGGTTGCCCACAGATACCGGAAGATGCTGGAGGAAAAGGTAAGTGAACCTATCCGCTTATTCGGCCCCATCCCCGCGCCGATCCAGCGCCTGCGCGGATTCTACCGCTGGCAGCTCCTGGTTCGCGCCCCGGAAGTAAAACTAATGATTCCGCCGATCAAAGACTCCTTCAAACAACTCGGCAAACCCGCCGGCGTGATCTCCACCATCGATGTCAATCCCCTGGACTTGCTGTAAAATAAAGGAGTTGTAAAGTTGTCGCTAACTGCAGGAACTACAATTACTAATAGGCTTGGGAGATTTTTTGGGCGATGTCGCGGTAGGTGATGTCCTGTTCGTAGATTTTTTTGTATTCGGCCAGGGCCTTGTCCCTCTGGCCCATGGATTCGTAGACGGAACCAAGGTTGTAGATTATCTCTTTTTTTAACTCATCCCATTCATGCAATTCCGCCGCCGCTTGCTGCAGTTGGCTGGCGGCCAGGTCATACATTCCTTTCTGGGCGAAACAAAGGCCGAGTTTGTCCTGGGAAAGAACTTTGTATTTGGGGTCCTTTACGGAATGCTGGAATTCCGCAACCGCTTGATCGAGCAGGCCCCGGTCCATATACACACAGCCCATTTCATAACGCAGTGGTAAATGCGAAGGGAAGGCATTTACACGTTCCTTGGTGTTTTCCAGAATGAACTGCTGTTTTTTTTCTGCCAGTTCCTTTTTCTTTTCCGGATTCTCCCGGATCTGTTTATCAAATTGAATGATCTTTATATAGGCCAGGTCCTTACGCAGGCTGGAATCCGCCGGATCGAGTTTTATTGCCCGCTGGTAAAGTTCAGCGGCCTTAGTGTAATCTTCACCGACACTATGTAATTCCGCCAGCCGCCTGATCAGGGGAATGCTCTCCAGCTGAGCGGCAAGGCGTTTTTCCGTATCGGAGATCAATGCCTGCCGATCTTCCGCCGAACGTACCAGGCGCGCTTCTTTTTCGAATATGTCGGCCTGGCCCTCATCACGGATCTTTTCCCGGTAACTGCCGCTTTCTTCCCAGCCCTTACTGATCGTACCCAGGGCCGCTAAATCCTGCAGTCCCTTACGCGCCTCATAATCCAGCGGGGCAATGGCCACGGCCTTCTGGTAAAAGTTCCGCGCCTTTTCCACCTGATCGAGTTTATGGTAATATTTGCCAAGTTTTTTTAGCAACGTAATATCCGCCGGCTTCAATAAATACATTGATTCATAGGTGGCGCAGGCGGTTTCCGTAAAGCCGGCTTCTTCGGCGGCCCGGCCCAGGCTTCCTAAAAGCCGGTAATTGAGGGGATAATTACGCAGCGGTTTTTCCAGCTGGCCGAGTACCGCCGGCCAGTTTTTCCGTGACTGATAATAAACCGCCCGCAGGTAAGGGACGATATTGAAGAGGGAGCTTGTTATCTTGTACCAAAGGGGAAATTTTCTTGTCTGAAACTTATGTATTTCTGAGAGCCGCAGTTGTGTGCGGGCCGGAGCGAAATTCGGCGCGGCGTGCAGGGCAGCGGTAAACAAGGTGATGGCGTAATCCCAGTGCTGCCGCTGGAAAGCGGCTTTTCCCTTATCATAGAGCGATCTTACATTAGCTGGTATCTGTTCCATACCTAATAATAATATCATTTTTTACGTTTTCAGACTACAGGAAATTTGCTATAATTTATTGAATTAGAGTTTTGCAAAATACCTTTTCTGGATCCCGCGGTCAAGCCGCGGGATGACACTTGAACTTTTTTACTCTATTTTGCAGAAGTCTATTTATTAACTAAGAAAGGAGTAAGCTATGAATAATAATATTATTGTTTCTCTGATCCGCAGCTGTAGTGATTTTAAGTTTTACCGGGAGATCCTGCCGCAATCACTGGGCAAAACATTACGGTATCTGTTAGTGCTGATGCTGCTTGTGGCCGTAGTCCTGGGTGTCCGTTTCGGTTTCTTTATAAATACAATGAGCAATAAAGGGCTCAGCTGGCTGGAAGAGAATATTCCCTATATAGAAATCGTTGACGGTGAGGTTATGGTAGACGCTGACCAGCCGTTTATTATTGAAGAAAAAGACTTTATCGGAATTATTGATACAACCGGTAAGACAGCGGAAGTTCCGGATGATTTTCCTTCCGGTATATTGCTTACCAAGGATAAATTATTCATTAAACGGGATAGTCTGCGCACAGAGGAAATCAATCTCGCAAAAGTTCAAAGTTTTCAGCTTGATGATGAAACACTGAAAAAATGGCGCCTGATCATTGTCTCCGCGATTATTCCGCTAATGCTTATCTTTATGTACCTCTATATGTTATTCACGAAATTTATCCAGGCCCTGATTGCCGGCCTGATCATTACGCTGTTTAAGCCGCAGCTGAAATTGAATAATACCCTGAATATCTGTGTTTACGCCCTGACCCCGGTTACCATTCTGTCTGCCTTGATTTTTCTGGTTACCCTCAAGCCGCTACCATTCTTTTTTGTGGTTTACCTGGGGATGTATGTTGCTTTTATCTGGGGCGGGTTACGCGCCTGCCGTCCGGAACAGGAACAGGGACAGGATCAGAGTCTGCCGCAATGAAAGCGGTTTTTCTGGGCACACCTCAATTTGCCGTTCCCAGCCTGGCGGCCCTAACCAATATTTCCGCTTTTGAGCTTCTGGGGGTAGTTACCCATCCTGATCGTCCGCAGGGCCGTAATTTACAGGTAGTTCCACCGGCAGTGAAAACAGCCGCGCAGCAATACGGCCTGCCCGTGTACCAGGCGCGCCGGGTCGCGGAAATCAAGCAGCTCAAGGGAATGGACCTTGATCTTCTTGTTGTGGTAAGTTTTGGTGAAATCCTCACCAAAGAAATTCTCTCTTTGCCCAAATTAGGCTGTATTAATCTGCATAGTTCATTATTGCCGAAATATCGTGGCGCGGCGCCAATAGCCTGGGCCCTGATAAACGGCGAAAAAACATCCGGGGTAACCACCTTTTGGATTTCTCCCAAGATGGATGCCGGTGATATTATTCTCCAGCGGGAAGAAAAGATTTTGCCGGAAGATACGCGCGGTTCTCTCTCTGAACGCTTTGCTAAAATTGGCGCTGAACTGTTAACTGAGACAATTCAGGCGATTGCTGCCGGAACGGCGCCGAGGATACCGCAAAATAACGCCGAGGCTAGCTTCGCGCCAAAACTGAAAAAGAAGGACGGCCTGATTTCCTGGACAGAGCCCGCTGAGAACATACATAGCCAGGTACGCGGCATGAATCCCTGGCCGGCAGCTCATACCTACCGGCAGGGAAAAAGAATCGAGATCTGGCAAACAGCGGTTGTTTCCGGGGACAGCGAGCCCGGAACGGTGGTTTCTTTAAGCGAAGAAGGAATCGGCGTGGGTACCGGTAAGGGAACGTTATTAATCAAAGAATTGCAGGCTGAAGGGAAAAAACGAATCAAGGCCGTTGATTTCATTCACGGCTATAGGCTAAATGAAGGAACAAAATTTAACCAGTGAAAATGCCCGGTTCCTGGCCTTTCGTATCCTGCAAAAGGTGGAGCAGGGGCTATTCGCCAATTCTCTGATCGATAAACATAAACTTGATTCCAGGGACAGACGACTGCTCACCCAGCTGGTTTATGGCACAATCAGGCATCAGGGAACCATTGACCGGCTGATTCCTCCCGGAACACCGCTGGCCAACCGCCTCATTCTCCGGCTGGCCGGTTTTCAATTGATTTATCTCGACCGGATACCGGTACACGCCATTGTTAATGAATCAGTGGAACTGGCCAAACGCTGCAGCACAATTAAATCAGCCCGCTTTATTAATGCTATTCTGCGCCGCTGGGCCAGAACAAAAATCCACATCACGCTGCCTAATCCCAAACAGGATTATATCGGCTATCTCTCTGCCAAATACAGTTTCCCCTCCTGGCTGGTCAAACGTTGGCAGGTGATTTTCGGCAAGATAGGGGTAGATAAATTCTGTGAATTCAGCAATGAGATCCCTCCGCTTATTGTCAGGACAAACACCCTTAAAATCTCGGTAGAAGATTTAGATAAGAAACTTGAATCAAAAAAAGCCGGCCACCCACTGGCGCTGGAAATAACCGCTAAAGGTTCTGTCGCGGAAATAGAAGAGTTCCGCCAGGGGCTGTTCCAAGTTCAGGACAGCGCCAGTATGTTTGCCGCTGACCTGCTGGATGTGCGGGCGGGAATGAAGGTATTGGATCTCTGTGCCGCGCCCGGCGGCAAGACCTGTCAGATCGCCCAACTAATGGATAACAAGGGAGAGATTATTGCCCTGGATAAATCCGCTGACAAGGCCGATTTGATTAAAGAAAACTGCCGCCGTCTGGGGATTAATATTGTCCGGATTCAGGTAGCGGACGGTAAACAGTTCCGCAACGGAGATTTCGACCGGGTGCTGATTGATGCCCCCTGCAGCAATACCGGAGTGTTGCGCCGGCGGATCGAGGCGCGCTGGCGGCTGCAGCCGGAAGATTTTCAAAGACTGCCCCAAGAGCAGTTGAAACTCTTAACAAATGGCGCCCGCTTATTGAAACCCGGCGGCAAATTGGTTTACAGCACCTGCAGCATTGATCCGGAAGAAAACGAAAAGGTAGTAGAAAAATTCCTTGCGGAGAATAAAAAATTTAAACTAACCAGATATATCAAAAAAATTCCTTACAAAGATCAAATGGACGGTGTCTACGCCGCTTCTTTGACCATTTGATACTCTGTCACTAAAATAAGACGGCATTATAGGGAAGGATACCTTGCGGAATCCTTTGCAGTACTACCCTAGCGGAATTACGGGAAATAACCTTCCCATTCGACTGCCGCAACTCCAGCCGAAATTCATATTCCCCCGGCTTCCAGTTTTCTGGAATGGGCAGGGGATAAACATCTTTATTGGCAAAGACAGCAGTATTTGCCGGAATGTTTATCTTCTTTAGCGGCCAGGAATATTTACCCAGACTCACCTTCAGCCGGACATTCTTTAAGGCAAAAGGGTAATCGTTTACCAAATAAAATTTTCCGCGGATCTTATCGCCGATGGTTAAAACATCCCTTTCCGGTTGGAAGACAAGCAGTATGGGTTGATAGACCTGCTGTAAGGTAAAATAGCCCGGCTTGGGCCGGCGGAAATAATCCAGTACGGAATAAGAAATACAGGGCCAGGGATCCACAAACATAAATTGTAATATGCCGTTAATGGCCGTAAATTTATTTATCCGGTAGGTTTCGATGGCACATTTCAGCAACCGGCACTGGTAGGCCTGGGAATCCTTAATGAACTGCCTTAAGGAGCCCGGTTTGGGGATGCCGGCAATATAGAAGGTTTGTTCATAGACAAAATTATAGTAACTCCATTTTTCCCAATCAGGCGGCCAGAGGTACTTTCGGGGGATAATCTTCTTCAGGGACTCCAGCTTCGGCAGGGCCTGGGCGCCAAATTCCGAGGGCAGCGGTTTTCCCGGCAGTCCGGCAAAATGCTCCATCTTGCCCACAAACCAGCCGGGATAAGGATGCTCCTTAAAATCGGAGCTTTTCATAATCGCTCTTGTCCCATCAATTTTGGCCACTTCCCGGGCCAGAACAGGTCCGGTTATCGCCTTGCTCTTTAATGGTTCATTATGGCAGCACCAAAGATAGATCGATGGATGGTTATAGAGAAGCTTGACCATTTCTTTGATTTGCCTTTTGGCCTCCCGCAGAAATGGCCGGTTGCTGCGGTATTCCCATTGCAAAGGAAAATCCTGCCAGACCAGTATACCCAGGCGGTCACAAGCCTGATAAAACTCCGGCCGGTTTACATGGGCATGCAGGCGCAGGGTGTTGATGTTGGCCTTACGGGCCAGTGTCAGGTCCTTTTCTATCCTGGTCCTATTATATTGGGAAAGGTATTCTTCCGGAATTATATTACTGCCCCGGATAAAAATACGGCGGCCGTTAAGATATAAATTATTATCACCATCAAACTTTATCTCCCTTAAGCCAAAAGTCAACTGCTTCGAGAGCCGCAACCCGGATTTTGTTTCTACCAATACTTTTAACCGGTAAAGATAAGGCTGCCCCTGATCCCAGGTCCACCATAGGCGTGGTTTTAGTATCCGGTGGGTGAAGCTAACGGTTTTCGTTCCCGGGGGAATACGCTTAGTTAACT
>CAZIXI010000006.1:21720-35614 GCA_964543115.1 uncultured bacterium | reverse complement strand
CGCCTCACCACCGGCCAGCGTACTGCTTTTTCGATTAAGCGTCAAATAACCCAGACCGACATTAAGCATAAACTCCAGGCGCTGACAAATCTCTTTCACGATCTCAGTGGCGATAAACGCCTCCTTCTGGCCAAGTTTCAGCCCGGCAAAAAAATCTCTGGCCTCGGCAATACACATCCCGGTAACTTCAACGATATTTTTACCATGTACCGTAACAGCCGCACTTTCCGGGCGCAGGCGTGATCCGCGGCAATCCGGGCAGGGCAATTCATTCATATACCGCCGCAATCCCTCGCGGATATACTCACTTTCCGTGTTAAGAAACCGTTCCTCCATGTTCCTGGTTACCCCAATAAACTCCTCCGCCTCCCACAACTGTTTACCTTCCCGCCAGTAAACCACCTTGATCATCTCCCCTTTTGTGCCCCGCATAATGACATTTCTAACCTTTTTAGGCAGCTTACGGTAAGGCACATCCAGACTGAACTTATACTTCTTGGCCAGGGCATCCATTACCCGCCTGTTATAATTAAGGCTGGGAATATCTACCTGCCACCAGGGAACAATCGCCCCTTCATTAATCGTCTTATTTTTATCCGGCACCACCAATTCCGGGTCAGGCGTCAACCGGGTACCTAGACCATGACAACTGGGACAGGCGCCATAGGGGCTGTTAAAACTAAACATCCGGGGACTAAAATCACCGTAACTGATCCCGCATTGAATACAGGCATTTAATTGACTGAACAATTTATCTTTTTGTTTTTCGGCAACAATAAGCACCAGTCCGCTGGCCAATTTCACCGCCGTTTCCACCGAATCCGTTAACCGGCTCTTTATTTCCGGACCCAGCCTTAACCTGTCAACCACCACTTCAATATCATGTTTTTGCGTCTTTTTAAGTGAAATATTTTCACTTAAATCATAAATCTGCCCGTCTACCCTTACGCGGATAAATCCCTGCTTACTCACCTGCTCAAACACCTGGGCATATTCACCTTTGCGGCCGCGCACCAGCGGCGCCAGCACCTGCACCTTCGTCCCCGGGCCAATCTCCATTATCTGATCAACAATTTCCTGCACCGACTGGCGCCTGATCGGCTGGCCGCAGCGATAACAGTGCGCCTGCCCGACACGCGAAAAAAGCAGCCGCAAATAGTCATATATTTCCGTGGCTGTAGCCACAGTAGAACGGGGATTAGAATGGGCCGTACGCTGTTCAATGGAAATAGCCGGAGAAAGACCACCGATATATTCCACATCCGGCTTCTGCATCTGCTCCATAAACTGGCGGGCATACGCGGAGAGGCTTTCCACATACCGCCTTTGCCCTTCGGCATAAATGGTATCAAAAGCCAGTGAACTCTTCCCCGAACCGCTTAGGCCGGTAATCACCACCAATTTCTCCCGGGGCAGTTCCAGGTCGATGTTTTTGAGATTATGCTCTTTCGCACCTTTAATAATAATTTTATTCATATACTTAACAGCATGATTTTTTTGCCACAGATTTCACAGATTCACACGGATTTTAACTAATTTTTTTATAATTTTAATCAGTGATACTCCGTGTAATCTGTGGCTAAAATTACTTCCGCAATTGCTCAATTTCCGCTCTTATCCGCTCGCGGTCCTCTTCCGGCGGGCAGTATTTCAGGAAATTCTCCAATGCCCCGATGGCCCGCTCTTTTTCACCTTGATGCTTATATACCTTTGCCAACAGTCCATAGGCCCGGTAATCTTCCGGATCCCTGCTGATCACTTCCCGGAACATCTTTTCCGCTTCCGCCAATTGCCCCTTAGAGGCGTAGGCATTACCCAAATTAATATAGATATTAAGATCACCCGGTTTTAAATCCACCGCCCGGCGAAAATATTCCAGGGCATCGTCAATCCTCCCGCTCTTGGCATAAAAAACTCCCAGATTATTTATAATTGTCGGATTATCGGGATTATTTTTCACCGCCTGTTTCAGCTGCTCCTCCATATCCTCCGTGGATTCAATATCCTGAACAGACACCTCCCCGCCGAACTTCTGTTTATTCGCCTGGGCAATAGCGATATTAGCCTTAATCTCTTCATCATCGGGACGCATAGTTAATGCTTTTCGAAAAACCCCTATCGCTTCATCAAAACGCCGCTCTGTATTGTAAACACCGCCTAAATTGACATAGGAACTGGAATAATAGGGATTAAGATCAATTGCCCGTTCATATTCTTTCTGCGCCAATTCATTTTCTCCCAGCCGAAAATAAGTATTCCCCAGATTATAATGCCCCAAATAATAATCAGGGGCGTAAGTAGTCATCCTTTCATAAAAAACAAGTTCATCTTTCCAGGTGCGGTTGATACTGACAATTGCCAGAGAACTGGCAACCAGAAAACCGCTAAGCAATATTATCGTCTGCCGCCGCCAAATGGGTATTTGTTTCGCGATTATCCCCAATAACAGACAGAAACCGATAGACGGGATATAGATCCAGTATTCCGTCATCATTGTGTCCCAAACCGGGATTATATTGGCAATGGGCAGCAACGTAATAAAAAACCATAAAATGGCAAAAAACACCGGCCGGGAAGAACGATACATCCTGACAGTAAACCAGGCGATAACCAGCAACAGAAAAGAAGCCAGAATCACCCGCGGATCCAGCACCGTCCGGATAATCGGGGTAACATAATAAATGTTAAGGCGCGCCGGAAACACCAACAATCCCAGGTACCGCGCGCAAATATCCGTCATTGTCAGCATGCGCCAGGGAAGCTCAGCAAGTTCCAGCCCTCTTTTGGCCATCTGCCCCAGCACAGACATTCTGATATTTAAATAAACACCCAGCACAATAAAGTAGGGAACGACATTTATGATCATCCTCTTCCACTGCCGCTGGAAACAAAAGAAATAAAGAATGATCACTAATGGCAGCGTCGCGGCCATCTCCTTCGCGGTTAACGCCAGAAAAAAAGCCGCCCAGGAAACCAGTAAAAACACGATTTTCCCGCCACTAGCACTACGCAGGGCCTTCAGAAACAACACCAGGCTGAGGACATAAAACAGTCCGCAAAGCGAATCCCCACGGCCGGCCACCCAGGCCACATTAGCCGCGTGCACCGGATGCAGGGCAAAGATTATTGAACACCAAAAAGCGATCCCCCGATCACTTAAAAGGCCCAACACCAGAAAATAAAGCAAAATAGACGTGAATAGATGAATCAGCAGATTAGTCAAATGATAGCCCATGGGGCCCAGCCCCCAGGCCTGGTAATCAACAATCAGAGAAAGCAGGATCAGCGGCCGGTAGAACCCGGTCGTGGTTGAGGAAAGCTGAAATTCCGACTGCAGCACCTGAGGAATGTTTTTGGTATCCCAGACCAGCGGATTTTCACTGACCAGGTCCTTATCATCAAAAACAAAATCATTCCCCAGGGCATTCAGATAGACAAGGAAAGTCACAATAGCGATAAAAAGCACTACCAGGATATGAGGAAACTCAAATGTTTGACGAGAATTATTCTTCATTAAAATAAATTTAATAATATCAATTCTTAAATTTTTAACACTAAGACACTAAGTTAAAATAAAGACACTAAGTTCTTATAAAATTCATAATTTTTAGAGTCTTTGCTTTTTGCTTGATGATTTTTTATGCCTAAAAATAACTCTTAGTGTCTTTCTTTCGGCGTTAGCCGCTTCGTGTCTTTGTGTTTAAAGAATCCTCTCCAGCGTCTCCAGCACCGAGAGTACCGCCAGGTAACTGGTTTTAGGATTAGTGGGTGAAGGCACGTTTTCCGTCCGGCAGGTAATCTTCCCGCTGGCCCCTTCAATCTCAATCTGATGGATATTCTTCTTCTGCCCCGGCACAGCAACAATTTTTACCCTCACCAACTCCGGCCGGCCGCAGGTCAGGGCCAGGGTAGCGCAGACATTAATATTTTTCGGAAACGCGGCAACCGCTTCCTGTACCGTACCGGAAAAAACAACTTTCTCTTCAGTCAGATTATCCAAATCAATTTTATTCTCTTCAATATATGACGCCCCCGTCAGGGCCCGGGGCGGTTTAGTCGTAGTCAGGGTAATCTTATCTATCCCGGCCTGGGCGGCAACCCTGACACCGTCAAGAGCGGCAATCGCCCCGGAAGGGATATGAATCTTACCGTGATGTTTGGCTAACAGATCAAATATTCCCGGAAACTGGATCAGACCGCCGGTACTAACCGCCAAAATTTCTTTTTCCTTCTCCAGCACTAAAGGCAATAATTCCCTTACTGCCTGCGGACTGGCCGCTTCCACAACCAGATCAACAGCCGCAATCAACTCTTTTGCTGACAAAACCGAAACGGAAATCCCCGCATCCGCCAGCATTCGTTTTGCCTGTTCCGGTTTAATATCAGTAACCGCTGCCAGTTGACCCTGTTCAGCCAATCTACCCTTTAAGGCCCTGGCCACCTCTGTCCCAATTGTCCCGCATCCCACCAGTCCTATCTTTTTCATCCTCTTCACTCCTTAATTCACAATCAGATTATCAATCAAACGAGTTTTCCCCACCCTGGCCGCCACAGCCAACAGCGTCCCCCTGCCTATTTTCTTTACCGGCTGCAATGTTTTCCTGTCCACAGCTACAAGATATTCCACCTTCACTGATTTATTTTTTTTAATCAAGTTCCTGCCCTTATTTAAATTCCTTGTCTGCCTTACCAGCCTCAGGGCCTGCCTCAGGCACAAGGCCTGACTGCGTTCTTTTACCGAAAGATATTGATTTCGCGAACTGAGTGCCAGGCCGTCACTCTCACGGACAATCGGTAATATCTTTATGTGTAGCGGGAGATTCAGATCCCGCACCATTCGTTTTATGATCACTGCCTGCTGAGCATCTTTCTGGCCGAAAAAAACGACATCCGGCTGAACAATATTAAACAATTTTAATACTATAGTTGTCACCCCCCGAAAATGCCCCGGCCGCGTGCGGCCGCACATACATTTACTCAGCTTTTCTTCAATAACGTAAGTAGAATGACCCTCAGGATACATTCGCGCCGGGGTAGGACAGAAAATAATATCAACACCGTGTTGTTTAACTAATTTTTTATCTTTTAAGAAAGGGCGCGGATATTGTCGATAATCTTCCTTGGGCCCAAATTGAGCCGGGTTAACAAAAATACTGACTACCAGAACATCCCCGGCCTTCCGCGCCGCCCGGATAAGGCTAAGATGCCCTTCGTGCAAGGCTCCCATGGTCGGAACAAAACTAATCCGTTTACCTTTTTTCTTTAAATTAAAAATTAACTTCCGGCAGACATCAGGACTTTTTATAACTTTCATGCGGATAAAGTATCTTTTTTCCAGCTATTAACAGCCTTTAGCATCTGATCCTTCAACTTTGCGTACGGCCGGACAAACTTAGGCGATAATTGCGGGCAGAGCCCCAACAAATCATGAGTCACCAAGATCTGCCCGTCACAATAAGGACCAGAACCAATACCAATAGTGGGTATTTCCAATCTGTCCGTTAACTCTCGGGCAATCTCCGCCGGCATACACTCCAAGACAACCGCGAAGGCACCGGCCTCTTCTATGGCCAGGGCATCACTAAATAGTTTTTCCTTATCCCTCTGCCTTTTGTACCCGCCTAAAACAAGAATATCCTGCGGCGTCAGACCAATATGCCCCATAACAGGAATCCCGGCATTAATTACCGCCCGGACAACATCCTTAGCGAGCAGGCCGCCTTCCAGCTTAACAGCGCCGGCCCCGGCCTCTTTCACAAACCGGCCGGCATTTTCTATTGTCTCGGCAAGCGAGACATTATCCGACATAAACGGCATATCGCCGACAACCAGAGACTGTTTATTCGCCCGCGCAACCGCCCGGGCATGATGAATCATTTCGTCCATCGTTACCGGCAGAGTATTCTCATAGCCGAGCATTACCGTACCCAGAGAATCACCGACGAGGACAACATCGATTCCCGCCTCATTAAGGATCAAAGTCGTCCAGTAATCGTAAGCAGTAAGCGCGGTTATCTTTTCGCTCCTTTTCTTCTTAGCGATTAGCGATTGCGGGCGTATAAGTTTTGTATTCATAGAATAATTGCTTTACCGTTTTACCGGTGTTGGGAACAATAAAGTCAGGGATTAATTCCACTAATGGTTCTAAAACAAAGCTGCGCTCGGTCAGCTTAGGATGGGGCACCTGCAAATTCGATTCATTAACAATCACGTCCCCGTAGAGCAGTAAATCCAAATCAATTGTCCGGGGTAATTTTTTATTCTTATCCCGGCGCCCCAGGCTCCGTTCAATCTCTTCTAAATGAACCAATAACCGATCTGCGGATAAGTGAGTCTCTACCTCAACCGCACAATTTAGAAATTTCTCACGGCAGTCCATGTCCACCGGATCGGTTTCAAGAATTGACGAAACACGCAGCGGGTTTAACATCGCTATCGCCTGCTGAATATTGGCTGCCCGCTCACCCTGATTTGATCCAATCCCGATATAGGCCTTCATTTTCAACTGTGAATATCACTTATCCTGGCGATTGCCTCTTTGATCCGTTCTGTCGGAGCGGTTAAAGAGAATCTGATATATCCCTCTCCGTATTTCCCGAAACCATTACCTGGAGTACAAATAACCTGTGTGTGCTCCAACAGCCAGAGAGCCATCTCCTTAGAGGTCCGTCCCGGCGGCACCGGCACCCAGACATAAAAGGTTGCTTTCGGCCGCGGCACCTGCCAGCCGAGTTTCGTCAGACCGTCAACCAGGACATTACGCCTCTCCGTATAGATCTTGAGGGCATCCTCCAGGTGCACGGCCCCTGTTTCCAAGGCCAATGTCCCGGCACATTGAACGGCCCGGAATACACCGGAATCTATATTACTCTTAACCTTGGCTAATCCCTTAATAATATCCTTGTTCCCGACAACAAAACCAATCCGCCAACCGGTCATATTGAAAGTCTTGGAGAGAGAATGGAACTCCACCCCCACGTCTTTCGCCCCGGCCACCTGAAGGAAACTCATTGGCCGGTAGCCGTCATAGCATATTTCCGAATAGGCGGCATCATGCGCGACAATGATATTATGCTTAGCGGCAAAATCAACCACCTTAACATAATAATCTTCTCCCGCAATAGCGCTCGTCGGATTATTGGGATAATTTAAGAACATTAATTTAGCCCGGTCGGCTATTTTACGGGGAATACTATCCAGATCTGCCAGAAAATCATTTTCTTTCACCAGCGGCAGATAATACGGCTCACCGCCGGCGAAAATAACACCGCTATTATAAGGGGGATACCCCGGGTCAGGAACCAACCCGATATCACCGTTATTAATAAAAGCCTGCGGGAAATTAGCAATTCCTTCCTTTGAACCAATAACAGCCAGTACTTCCGTATCCGGATCCAATTTCACCCCTAAGCGCTCCAGATACCATTTGGCCACTGCCCGGCGAAACTGCGGCAGTCCGATACCAAAAGGATAGCGGTGATTTTTATTATCCTCCGCCGCCGCCTGTAAACGTTTAATAATATAATCCGGCGTCGGCATATCCGGATCACCGACACTAAGATTAATAATATCCTTACCCTCTTCCAGCATCTTGTTTTTAATCTTATCTATCTCCATAAACAGATAAGGCGGCAGCTGTTCTAGTTTCTGAGAATATAGTATTTTCATAATAACTTCCTTCCTCACATTCAGGGCATTTAATTGACAATTGCGGATTTTACGTGCAACATTCGGATTGCGGAATTAATAAATCCACAATCTGCAATCCGAAATCCGAAATAATTCTTTATTCCTCTTCCTTTTTCTTCGACTTGGCGACAATATCCTGGGCCAGCCGCGCGGGCACTTCTTCGAAATGGGAAAATTCCATCGTAAACGAACCGCGTCCGCCGGTCATTGACTTCAGGTCCGTGGAATACCGGGACATCTCCGCCATCGGCACCTTGGCCTTAACCACCTGCAGGCCGCCAACCTGGTCCATCCCCATTACCCGGCCGCGTTTACCGTTTAGATCCCCGGTAACATCACCCATAAACTCCGGCGCGACATAAACCTCAACGTTCATGATCGGCTCCAATAACACTGGTTTCGCCTTATTGCAGGCATCTTTAAAAGCGGTACGGGCGGCAATCTGGAAGGCAATATCCTTGGAATCCACCGGATGGGTCTTGCCGTCATAAACACTCACCTGTACATCAACAACCGGATAACCGGCCAAAAATCCAGTATCCAGGGCATTTTTAATTCCTTTTTCACAACTCATAACAAACTGCGCGGGAATAGAACCGCCGACTATCTCATCAACAAATTCGAACCCCTCTCCTCTTTCTCGCGGCTCTACCCGCAGCCAAACCTCCGCGAACTGACCGGCACCGCCCGACTGCTTTTTATGGCGGTACTTCGCGTCGCCCTTGGCGGTAATCGTTTCTTTATAAGCGATTTTCGGGGTACTCTTATCTACCTCCACACCAAACTTACTCTTTAATTTACTTAACATTACATCCAGATGTAAATCCCCTAAACCGGAGATCACCTGCTCTTTCGTATCCCTGTCCCGATAAACTTCGAAGGTATGGTCCTCTTCCGCTAACCTCTGCAGGCCGGTACTGATTTTCTCCTCATCACCCCGGGACCGCGGTTTGACCGCAAAGGATATAGACGGTTTAGGAAAAGCTATCGG
The DNA here is from genome assembly GCA_964543115.1 of uncultured bacterium. GTDB lineage: Bacteria > Auribacterota > CAZIXI01 > CAZIXI01 > CAZIXI01 > CAZIXI01. The sequence continues at coordinate 26,934 of CAZIXI010000006.1, read as the reverse complement.
CGGAAATTTAATTTTACTCGCCGGATCACTGAACGTATCATTTACACTGGTATGTTTCAGTTTGGCTACGGCCACAATATCCCCGGGACCGGCCTCAGACACAGTCTTGTGCTGTTTACCCATAAACAGCGTCAATTGCCCTAATTTCTCTTTACTCTCCTTAGTGGCATTATTAACAGTTGAATCTGACTTAATCGTCCCGGAATAGACCCTAAAAAAAGTTACCTGGCCGACAAAGGGATCAGTAATAGCCTTAAAGACAAACGCGCTATAGGGGCCATTGGCATCCGGCTGGCACATAATATCTCCTTCGGCCTTGACCTCACCCCGGTCAACCGGAGAAGGAAAATAATTTTCAATCGCGCTCAACAACTCACTGATGCCTATATCATGGGTCGCCGATCCACAAAGAATAGGAAACACCTTCCCGGACATCACTCCTTTCTTCAACGCGCTAAGCACCTCCGCCGAACTCAACGACCCGCTTTCTAGATATTTCTCCAACAACTCATCATCCGTTTCCGCGGAAGACTCCACCAGCACGTTCTTATACTCCTCATATTTATCTTTTACCTCCGCCGGCACCTCCGCCCCTTCCGCTGTTAAATCAACAACTCCCTTAAACTCCTTCTCCGCCCCAATCGGCAATTGGAGAGGCACACAGGATTTACCAAAGGCCTTCTGCAGCATTTCTACTACCCGGTAAAAATCAGCATTTTCTTTGTCCAATTTATTAATAAAAATGGCCCGGGGAAGATTTTCCTCCGTCAGTTTTTTCCACACCCGTTGAGTTCCTACTTCTATTCCCGCGACACCGTCAACCACAACAATCGCGCTATCCATTACCCGCAATGAACTGACCACATCACCGAAGAAATCGGCATACCCGGGCGTATCCATCAGGAAGACACTTTTACCGTTATGCGCGTAGTGCAGCGGTTTAGCATAGATCGTCACCTTCCGCTCCTTCTCTTCAGGATTGTAATCAGCGATACTGGTCCCGCCATCCACACTGCCCAATCTGGTAGTCGCTCCTACCTTATAGAGCAAGGCTTCCGCTAGACTGGTTTTCCCGGCACCGCTATGAGCAACTAGGGCAATAGTCCTGGTATCTTCTACTTTAATTCCCTTCATATTTACACCCTCCTCTAACAGTTATTATACCAACTAATAAATTTTTTCAGCCCCTCCTCTATTTCAACCTTGGGCTGATATCCCAGCAATTTCTTTGCTTTATCAATCGCCGCATAAGTGATCGGCACATCCCCGGGCTGCATGGGCATTTTATTCAACCGGGCCTTTTTCCCCAATGATTTTTCTATCTTAGCCACCAGCTCCTTCAAGGTGATCGTCCTGGAATCGCCCAGATTAATAACCTCAAAATCAACCCGGCAGTCAAGCGCGGCTACCAGACCATCAACAATATCATCAATATAAGTATAATCACGCGCGCTTGCGCCATCACCATAAAAAGGAATCGGCTGTTCTTCGCTGATTAAACGGCTGAACTTATGAATGGCCATTTCCGGCCGCTGCCGCGGACCATACACGGTAAAAAAACGCAGACAGATTATTGCTATCCCATAGGCCTTGTGATAAACACGGCACAATTGTTCCCCGGCAACCTTAGTTAAGGCATAGGGGGATATCGGCTGGAGCGATAAATCATCCTCTGTAAAAGGGATATTAGTAGTAGTACCGTAAACAGATGAAGAAGAACCAAAAATGAATTTAGTTATATTATGTTCCTTGCAACATTCCAGCAGATTGATCGTCCCCAGAACATTCACTTCATTATACAATTGCGGCTCGGCCAGAGATGCCCGCACACCGGCCCGAGCGGCCAGATGAATCACCTGAGAAATCTCATGCTGCCGGAAAATTTCATTCAGACAATTCCGGTCACAGATATTCCCCTCAATTAACTTAAAATCCGGATTAGCGCTAACCCTGTTAATATTCTCTCTTTTAATCTCGGGAGAATAGTAATCATTAAAATCATCAATAACCACTATTTGCTGGCCCGCGGCCAACAGCCGTTCCACAAGGTGAGACCCAATAAATCCTGCCCCTCCGGTAACCAATATCGCCATCTTATTGCTCCATTTTTCAGCCACGAATTATCCCGAATTTACACGAATTAATTATATTCAGGATTGCTAAAAGCATAAGTTTTTATTGATTCGTGTTAATTCGTGGCTAAATATTAAATAAGCTCCGAAAATTCCTCTCCGCAGCCGCTTCCACTTCCTCTCTCCTAATTCCCTTTACCCGGGCAATCTCTTCCGCAACGTATTTCACATGCGCCGGCTCACAGCGCCTGCCGCGAACAGCCTGCGGGGCCAGCCAGGGACAATCAGTTTCTATCAATAACTTATCCAGCGGAATTTCTTTAGCCGCCTGCCGGAGATCATCCGCTTTTGGATACGTAATATTACCGGCAAAAGAAATCAGAAACCCTCTTTCCAGACACTGCCGGGCCCAGGTCAGGTCTCCGGAAAAACAATGCATAACACCCTTCGCGGGCAGATCCAGCTCTTCTGCAAGAATCCGCAGTACATCCTGCTCTGCCGCCCGCTGATGAATAATCACCGGCAGTTTCCGCTGCCTTGCTTCGCGCAGGCACAGCCGAAAAACCTCTTCCTGCTTAGCGCGCGGCGCGTAATCGCGAAAAAAATCAAGCCCGATTTCCCCGATAGCCACCAATTTATCATGCTGCCAAAGAGCGCTAAATTCCTTAAAATCTATCTTGGCCGCGTAATGAGGATGAACGCCAGCGCTAAGATAGATAAAATCGTATTTATCCGCCAATTGCCGGGAAACACTAACTGCTTCCGGTTCAATAGCTACATTGAGAATATAACCTACAGCATTTTCCCTGGCCCGGGCAATCACCTGCTCCCGGTCCTTGGCATAATCGCTGCATTCCAAATGGGCATGAGAATCCACTAACATAAAGGCGGATTATATCACAGATATATAATATTAAGCAAGTAAGGAATAATGTAGGAAAGCTTACAGGAGTTCCCTGTTGACAAATATTGAACATTGGGAACTTATAGGCGGTTTTACGTTCCTTACTCGCTGAGGACTTCTGGAGTAGTGTTATCTACGGGTTCCGCCTTAAAAGAAAAAGTGTTTTTCTTGGCGTCGCGTTTATCGGCTTCCGATATGTGCTTCAAGGAGAGGTTCTTATTATCGATTTCACTCTGCAATTGTTCCATTGATGTTTCAATTTCTTTTGTGCCCCGCTGCAGGCTGGACAGATTATCCTGGAGAAAACTGCTTAACCGCTCTAATTCCGACTTAACGCGTATACGATCGTTTACTTCTCTTTCCAACTGGCTGCGTTTTTCCAGCCGGGCCTGTTTATTAATTGTTTCGGTATATTCTCTGATCAATTTCTGTTTTTCCTGATAAGACTGCTTTTGCAATGCCCGGTTTTCTTCCACCACATGTTCCCAATTCCCTCTCAGTTCTTCGAGTTCCTGTTCCCATTGAGCCTTCTGCTCCTGGAAACTCTCCCTTTCCCGTTCGACATCATGCAGCAGGTTACCTTTTTCGTGCAGGGATTGTTCCATCTCGCGCCGGGCGCCGGAAAGCTCATCACCAAGATTCGTCTTTTCTTCTTCCAACCTACTCCGGGCATCCCGCAATTCCTGAATGCTGCCATTAAGAGAATTGATCTGATCTTGCAACTCTGCCGCCTGCCGGTAAGAATCTTCCAACTGCCTCTCTTTATTACTTATTTCCTGCCGGTAATGCTCTTCCTTTTGCTGCGACTCTTTTTCAAGATTTTGCATGAACTGTTCCCGCTGAACCAGTTCACCCTCTAATCCGCGAATATTGTTCAGAGACTCATCATGCCTTGCCTGCAGCTGCACCAGCTCCTGCCGGCTATTGTTTAACTGCCCCGCGAAACCATCACGTTCTTCCCGCAGCTTCGCGCTATTAGTTTCCAGCTCCTGGACCCGCTGTTCTACCTCCTCCGCTAGTCTCTGCTCCGCAAGCTTTTTCTGCTCAAGCAAAGAGCGGAATTGATCTAATTCCTGTTGCGCATTATTTAATTGCCCGTTAAGGCTCTCACGTTCTTCCCGTACCCTTGCCCCATCCGCTTCCATTTCCTGCATTCGCCGGGCCAACGCCGTCAGCTGCTCATCTTTACCAGCCAACTCAGTCCGGTAAATGTTTTCCTGCCGCTCGGCTTCTTCCTTAATCGTCTGGATAAATTGCTCCCGCTGACGTAATTCATTCGCCAATCTTTGTCCCTCACTCTGGGACTGCTCAGACAAAGACCGCAGCTGTGCCAATTCCTGCCGTAATGATTCCTGTTCGCCGGTCCATTCAGCGCTCTTGCGCTCGGACTCCTGCCTGAAATTCTCTCCTGCCGCAGCCAGTTCGTTTATCTTTTCCGCCGCCTGCTGTTCTTCCTCAGCCATCCGACGCTGCCATTGCAATTCCTTATTAGTTAATTCTTCCCGCAGCCCGTCAACTTCCACCTGCCGACCGGCCAATTGACCATCACGCAGCGCGATCTCACTCTCCAGCTCCTGCCGCAACTGCTGCTGCTGAATATTCCAGCTTTCCCCTTTACCGTTTAATTCCTGCTGAAAAGCGGTAACCTGCTGCGAAATTTCGCGTTCAGAATCCGCCTTTACCGCGGCCAGTTGTTCCTGCCATTCTTTTCTTTTTACCACAAATTCATTTTCCAGTTGCTCCAATTTCTGTTCAAGGTCATCAATTAACCCTTCCCGCAAACGAAACTGTTCCGTCAGTGATCCTAGCTTCTGAGTAGAATCACGCTCTAAAACATGAATCTCCCTTCCCCTGCTTTCAATTTCCTTCAGCAGCTCATCTTTGTTTCCTAAAAGCGATTTTATCTGAGCGCCTTTAAGCGCTAAATCTTTCTCTACCCCTGCCAACTGACCCTGAATATTTCCGATCTCGAGGTTATTATCAGCTGCTCCATCTCTTATAACTGTTAACTCACTAAGCTTTTGCTTAACTTCATCCCGCAAACGGGCACATTCCTGTTGGACGGCTTCCTTTTCCTCTCCTAACAGGCTAAAGGCCTTCTGCTGGGCTACCACGGCCTCCTGCAGGGAATCTTTTTCCTGACTCAGCTGGGCAATTTTATCTTCAACATTACCTTCTCTCTCCCCGGCAGCGGCTTCCAGCCTGGTAAGCTCCTCTCGTCTGCGGAAATTCTCTTCC
>CAZIXI010000006.1:0-21710 GCA_964543115.1 uncultured bacterium | reverse complement strand
TCGAGGGTAATATTGTTACGCAGGGACTGTACAACACCCTCTTTCTCTCTATGGAGGTTACTGATTTGTTCATGGAGCATTTCTATCCTGTCCTGCAACTCGCTCTTTTCCGCTGATAAATTCTCACGTATCTGCCGCTCTTCTTCCTGCCCGGTGGAAAAGAAAGTGTCTTTGTCGCTTAAAGCCAAGTTCAGGGCATTAATCTCCTCCAGCAAAGCATCACGCTCTTTTTGTATGCATACAATTATCTCTTCCTGAGAACCAATTAATTCTGCTTGAGAATTATCAGCCGTACTTTTTCCGGAATGATATTTATCCAGCTCAACTTTCTGCTCGTCTATCTCTTTACGCAAGACCTTGCAATCCTCACGTTGCTCGACAATTTTTGTCTGTAACACCTCTGTAGCCTGAAAGGCTGTTCTCTCCAGCTTTACCCTCTCCGCCTGTATTTTGTTAATCAGCTCTTCTTTTGCCTGTATGTCCCGCTGCAAATCCGCCAGCCGAATGGCCAAATCACCCTGGGAACCCTCTAATTGCAGGCTTAATTCCCGAAGACGATTTTCTTTTACTTTCCCTTCAGCCTCCAGCTGCAGCAGCCGCTCATTTAGCTCATTAATAATCGTTTCTCTTTCCCGTAAACTGCTCCCTGTATCATTTAGTCTTTTTACCGTTGCCTCATATTGCGGTTCAATGGAAGTATATTTATTGCTCACTTCTTCCAGTACCTGCTGCCGGCGCTGAAGCTCAATTTCCAATTGCCTCCGGGCATCTTCCAGCTCTTTAATCTGCTTTGTCTGGACCACTACCTTTCTTTTTTCTTCCCTTTGCAATTTTTTCGGCTTAGCGCTAAAAGAAGCTATTAACTCACCATAATCACCGGCAATATATTCACCTTTTAGCCACTGGCAAAGAGAAGGGATGCCGTTTATTGCCGTCCACTGCTCCCGCCCCCAAATAGAAACAATATCAGTTAACGATACCTGGCCGCTTTCCATTAACTGCTTCAGTTCTCCCGCTGAAAGCGGTCCATAAACCTTCCCACTCTCATCCTTCAGTTTCCAGAAACAATTACTCAGCTCCGGCGCCATAAACAGCGGCACCCAATCACGCTCTTTTGGTGAATAAACCAGGTCCTGGGCCCCAATACGGCATTCCAGGATCCACTGTAAAAGCATATTCAGTTCCGGCGGCTGAAAATAGGTACCATCAATAGTTTTTATTTGCCAGGAATGCGTTGAAGCGGTCTTAATCATTATTTCCCTCATTAATTAGAAGTAGTATTCTGTTGGTTACTAGTATTCTGAGCCAGTTCCTGCCGTAGCATCAAGTTCTTCCGTAAAAGGCTTTTACGCTCGTTGATATTCTTCAGTAAATTTGAGGTCAGTTCCCCCACGCGGGCAGTTTGTTCATTGACCTGGGCAATCAGAACCTTCTGCTGGGCCTGCATAGCCTCAAACTTAGCGCTGGCCAAACTCAGATCAGCTTGAACAATACCGGCCAGAGCCGTCTTAGCCGCCAGCAGGCGTTGATATGCTTTCTCTTTATCTTTTAGGGCAAGAAATTGGCTTTTCTGATCTTGATACTGAGCGCTGCGGCGGCGATAGCCATTCATTACCTGCCCCCGGCTAAAGGCCAGACGATCCCTAACCTTACCCAAAAATTGCAGTTTACCTTCCAGACTGGCTATTTTGCTCTTTTGAGCAAGTGAAATTTGGTAAATTCTCTGGTATAACGCCGAGTATTCCTTATTTGACTGATCCAGCCTGTTAATGGTAAACAGGGCTAAACCCAGGGCGCCGAAGAGCATAGTCCCAACCAGAATTAATCCCCAGGAGATAAAACGTCCTTTACCTTTCTGGGTACTCTTGGAAGCAACTGCTTGAACAACTGGGGTTGAGGTAGGCTGTAATTCCGCCAGGGTAGAAATTTTTCTTACCTGGGGTAATTCTCTTATTGGTGGTGGAGTGATTAAAGATTCCATATTTAATAAAATTACCAGTATTTCGGTACCGGTGTATTACTATATATACTATTTATCTTTTCCTTTGGCAAGAAAAATTTTAAAATAAAATTTAAAAAATTACGTGCAATTGCACGAACTAAAATAAAAAACCGCCATCGCTATCTATATCTCTTTCGGAAATAATGCTTTAGCGGTACCGACCTTAAAACCAGCGGGAATCAGTCCCCATTTAACTGATTCAGAAAAAACTAACTTAGCGAAATCTCCCGGCGCGCCAATCTGCTGCCAAATATTCTTAGCCGTTTGCGGCAGAAAAGGATCAACGAGGATGGCAATTACCCTGATTGATTCGATTAAATGATAAAGAACCCCCCGTAGTTTTTCTACCTGCCCCTGCTTATTCAGCGACCAGGGAGCGGTTTCTTCCACGTAACGGTTAGTCCGGCTAACCAAGGTCCAGACACTATTCAGGGCCTGACTCAACTGATAGCCGTCCATACTCTTCCTATAATCCGCCGCCGCCTGGCTAACCATCCGCCGCAAATCCTCACTAACGGCATCTTCCCCTGTAGTCACTCGGTAAACAATCCCCTGATTATATTTTTGAATCATATTCAATACCCGATGGAGCAGATTTCCCAGGTCATTGGCCAGATCCGCGTGATACCTAGCGGTAAATTTCTCCATCGTAAATTCCCCATCACGGTCAAAAGGTATTTCCCGCATCAAAAAATATCTCAGCGGATCCGCGCCAAACTTAGCGACTATTTCCAGCGGATCAACCACCGTACCCTGGGTCTTACTCATCTTGGCAGATCCCAGATAAACGAATCCGTGGCCAAAAACGGTTTTCGGCAAAGGGACACCGGCACTCATCAACATTGCCGGCCAGATGATACAATGGAATCGCGTAATATCTTTACCAACTACATGCAGGTCACAGGGCCAGTAACGCGTATAGTTTTTATCAGGATAACCGATCCCGGACAAATAATTAATCAGGGCATCAAACCAGACATAAACAACCTGCTTAGGCGCAAAGGGCACCGGGATCCCCCAGCCAATGGTACTTCTGGTTACACTAATATCTTCCAGCCCGCCTTTGAGTACATTAACTATCTCATTACGCCTTACCTGCGGCTGAATAAACTGGGGATTTTTACTGATATGATCAAGCAGCGGCTGCTGATACCTGGATAAAGAGAAAAAATAATTATCCTCTTCTACCCATTGCGGTTCCTTACCGTGAGTGGGGCATTTCCCGTCAATAAGTTCTTTTTCTCTGATAAACGCCTCACAACTTACACAATACCACCCCTGATAACGCCCCTTTGCCAGATCACCTTTTTCCTTTATCTTTTCCAGCAGATACTGTACAGCCTTAATATGCCTGGGCTCTGTCGTCCGAATAAAATCATCATAACTAAGGTTAAGGGCCTTCCAGACTTTCTTAAATTCTACCGCCATCTGATCAGAATAAACATCAGGCGCCAACCCTTGCGCGCGCGCCTGCCTCTCCACGTTCAGGCTATGCTCATCAGTACCCATAAGGAAGAATGTATCAATTCCCTGCCGCCGTTTATCCCGGGCAATTACATCCGCACCGATTTTCTCGTATGCCGTACCCAAATGCGGCTTGGAATTCACATAATCAATCGCCGTAGTAATGTAGAACTTTCCCATTATCCGCCCCATCTCCCTCTTTTCTTAAAACACATACCTAACGATCTGACCCTTGACCCTTGACCCTTGACCCTTTAAGATCTGCGTCCCTGCCCTTTCCCCTTCTTCGAGCGAAGCTGGTCCGGTTGCTTTTTTATATCATTAATCGGCACAACCGCTTGCCGGTTTTCATCTAAATTCACCAACACAGTCTGCTTTAGAATATTAACATCCTTTACAATCCCCTCACCATGGGGCGTACTTACCGTGGATCCTTCCTGAGGCAACTTCTTCAAATATTTTTTATATGTATCGTTTTCATACTTGAGACAACAGAGCAAACGGCCACAGACCCCGGATATCTTTTCCGGGTTTAACGGTAAGCGTTGTGTTTTAGCCATTTTCACATTAACCGGTTCAAAATCTTTCAAGAATGTTGCGCAGCAGAGCGACCGGCCGCAACAGCCCACCCCGCCCAAAATCTTCGCTTCATCACGCACGCCAATCTGCCGCAGTTCAATCCTCACCTTAAACAACCCCGCCAGATCTTTTACCAGCTCCCGAAAATCCACCCGGCCCTCTGCGGTAAAATAAAAGACCAAGCGATGGCGATCAAAAGAATACTCAACATAAACCAGTTTCATCGGCAATTTATGCGCCGTAATCCTTTCTACGCAGCTGGTCCCGGCTTTTCTGGCATCCTGTCTGTTTCTGACAATTGTCTCTTCATCCTGAGCTGTGGCCTTACGAACCAGCTTCCGCAAGGGCCCTTCCAGCTGATTATCAAGAATTGTCTGCGCGGCCCTTAAAACTTCGCCGTATTCCAATCCCCTGTCCGTTTCCACAATACAATGTTCACCAATTCGCAGCGACACCTCTCCCAGCTTGAAATAATTCACCCGGCCCGCTTCCCTGAGCCTAACCTGGACAACTCTATGCATTTTCCCTCCAAAGATATAAGTTTAAACTATAGAATATACTTCATTTAGTAAGGTTTAGTCAACCCCAGAATTGATTGTGGAATTGCCGTGCCATCACCATGGGGCCTATTTATATGAATATATAATAATGTCAAATCATGTACATAAAATAATGATAATCGAGTAGGGGCCGGGCCTGCCCGGCCCCCCCTACTAGATGGAAGCATCGTGGGGGTGTTGAGCGTCCACTGAACGTAAATATCCCTGTTCCGATTCATAGGCAAGTTTAACAATCTGCCAGGCAATGGTAGATCTTCTGTTTTGTAATTGTTCCGGCAGTATACGGCTTACAATCCTGGATAACCCAACCCTCCTATCAAAAGCCTCCAGTCCCCCATAAGCATGAAAATCCATTTTTTCGTCAATTTCCATTCCCCGCCGGACAGCAGCCTTTAACTTATCATATGAAAACCGGGTTTTATCAGGCCCTAACAACATACTGATACTACTGAATAGATCCATTATGCTGACATCATCAGGCACATAAACCGCCTCGTTAAACAACTTTAAGGCCTCAGAAGTACCCAGGTCCATTTTCCCTGCCAATTCTGTAATCCTCTCTCTGGCCTCCTCTACATCCAGCCGTTGATAAGCCAGTAAATCATCACGGTTTTTAGACAGCTCATCATCAAGCCGCCAGACATGATCGAGAGATACGACTGAAATGGGCGTCGTATTGTACGCACTAAAAACACTGCCTGCTTCATTACTGCCGGCCATCCGCGACAAATGTAATATCCGAAGAAGGCTGGCATAACGCAGCACCGTACCGATCAGGATCCGTTTACAAAGAGCTATAGACTCGCTTCCTGTGAGAACAGCACCTTGCTCATCTAACACCTGTTGTTTTTTGAATGTACCTCCTCCTTCGGTCAGTGTTAATTTATACCCATAATACTCTAGAACAATACTCCAGTTGGCAATATCCCTGCCCCACTCTCCCAGATGTTCGTTGTTCACCGAAGCCGGCACAATCACACTACTCGCTTTTGCTCCAGTTAATGAAAATGGTTCCGGTAAAAAATCCTCCGGCAGATCATGTTCAGAAATTATCTGCAAACCCAGATCTTCATTTTCCAGTAGTCTACCTCTCTCCTCCCGGATCCTTTCCATCACCAGGATCGCCTGCTCTGCCCGTTCACTTTCTCCCTCACCATTAACAATCACCTCACCCGGAACCAGCTCCCACCGCCCGTCTAGCAAACGGATATAGTGCCTGGACCAGCCGGCAGATGCGCTAAACCGCCAGGTTCGATAAATCTCATTACCCTGTTCATCCACCCCGGTGGGCTCATCCTCCCGCAACAGGTTCTCCAGCAATATCTCTTGTGTTAGCGCCAGCTGATGATGCTCATTGTCACCTTCGACCGTTAAATCTTGATCCTGGGCAGAAAAAGCCACAATCTCTAACAGACTATTATGATACACTTGGAAAAATGTGTAATTATTACGAATGGCATAGAGAAACCGTTCATCATCCATTTGCGCCAAATCTTGAGCAGAATACGAATCAAAGTAGTTAGCGGTCATAATCGAGTAGTTGCGCTCAAGATAGTCAAAAAATTGTCTCTTCATTTCCGGGGACTTAAACACCTGGAGCGAAACCGCCCGGTTTAATTCCATGATCCGCGCCCAATCTTCCTTTGGCATAATCAACGTCCGATCCGCTCTGGTCACCGTAGCCAGTTTATGGCCGATCAATTCATGCACCACCGTTTCCCGCAGCTTGTCATATCTTCCCCCGCTAAGCAGATCACTTACACTATCATTATCCAAAGGATCAACACCGCCTTGCAGCAGCGCCCCGGCGTGCTGAGTCATACCCGCGCCGGCAAATCCCATGGTCTGGCGCACATCCGCCTGTCCATAGACATTCTCTGATTCAATCCGGCCCACTTTATAAACCAGGGGTTTTCCCGCCTTGCCCAAAACAGCAGTAGGGATTTCCTCAATAATAGTCAGCAATCTTTCCAGATACTCCGGCAAGCGCGCATCATCCGGACTATAGGCCACCAGCAGCTCCACATTCTTCTCCCGCGCCCGCTCAAAGAACCGGCGATATCTCTCTTCCTGCCGGTTGAGAACAATATTCTTTTGTTCTGCCGGTTTTTTGGCATTGTTGCGGATTATTTCCGCCAGGTACTCCAGTTCCGCCGGCAATTCTACCAAAAGTTCAGCAACATCTTCTGCCGTAACTTCTACTGGCGGATCATTTTCTTCTTTCCCTGCCTTGTCTTCACCAGTCTCATAATATTCAAAGCCATTCAACGATCCCACGTCCTTAACATAGATCCGCCCTGTTTTTAATCTCACTTCTAAATGCCTTCTAGAAACACCGCGGTTAAAAATTTGTAGATCAGACCAGTCCGGGTGCCGGCCGATTCTAACCGGCCTCTTTTGTCTAAGCTCAACCTTATAGCCCCGGTCAACATCCTCTATTTCAAAGACTCTTTCCTCGGCATTAAAACTAATGCGCACCAAACTACCCTTTAGCCGTAACCACACATCCTGCCCTTGCACATCCAACTCCCAGAAAATCTGCTCTCCATGCGGCGCTATCTGCTGCCAGTTAGAATCATCCTCTGCCGGCACCTCTGCTTGTCTCTGCGGCAGGGCCTTCTTCACCAAACCCGTTACTTCCCGCAACACTTCTTCCGTGCCTACCTCATCATAGCCATAGATCTCCGTAACTATCTTTATCAACTCCGGCACGCGTTCTCCAGCAGGCTTTGCAAGCAGCCTCAACAGACTCATTAAAACTTTATCGATATAAACCTCATCATCCAGCCGTGACCTTCCCTGAATTTTCTCTAACATAAGACTCCGACAATCAATAAGATCCTGTACTCCGGTCCGCGTAAGCACTGCCTCGAGCGCATACCGTAAAGAGGGCTCTGTTAGCTCCCGGGGAAACTCAAATCCCAGCAGTACCCCTAACTCACCAACCAGAAAGGCATACACCTCTTCGGCAGCCGTATCCACTTTTTCACCAACCACAGCAGGATTGTGACCCAAAATGTCGTGCCTTAATTCCGCTAAGACAAACAAACGCCCGGGCTCAGCATATTCGCCCTCCAACCCCAGAAAATCTTCCAGATCATTACGCACAAATAAAACATTATCCCGGCGAAAAACCAGCGGCGCATACTGCCCATTTCCTTGACAAGAAAAAACTTTAATCTGTATTCCCTGGGTCTCACAAATACGGATCAATTCTTCCCTCGCTGCCGCTAACATATTAAAAATCCCAAAACGGTGAGGATCATCTATTGTTTCAATAAAACGAAGAGATTTCACTAATCCATCTCGCTGTAAAGCATTAAAGGGGAGGGACATAAATCCGGCGCGGGGAGGAAAACCGTCATCATCATCTTCCGGCCAACTCGGCAATTCAAACAAGGAATTAGCCGAGAGCTTATCCCGGGTAGAATACATATCAGTTGCCCAACTTGACCCCGGGAAACTTATTAAGATAATAATAGTTAAAAATAATGATATTAATTTATATTTATTAAACATAAACACCCTAGCTAAATATAACATATATTAGCGAAATGTCAACCCCTGGGGCGTTTTTTCTTTTCCGGGCAAAAGCACAAATATCCTTCATTTTTCCCCAGAAATGCGGTAAACTACTAGAAATAAACAACTTTTAGTACCTACCAGCAAAGGAGGCAGTCGTGAGGAAAACTAACCTTATTACTCTCATTTCGCTAACAATCTTCTTCTTAGTCAGCAATTTCGCTCAGGCCGCGGAAATCAAAGAAGCAGATACCTTATTCGAAAAAAATAACTTTCAGCAAGCAGCAAAAATTTACGAAGAAGTTTATCAGGAAACCACCGATCCGGAAACCCGCTGCCGGGCATTCTTCCGCCTCTGCGAAAGCCTGGCCCATCTTTTCCGTTACGGCGAAGCGGCAGAGAAAATCATTAACACCCCCCTGCCGGAAAAACTGCCCTACCGCGCCCGCATTCTCATTTTAAAAGCGGAAATGCTACGTAATTTTTTACAGCAATATTCATACATTCAGAGAAAAGATGTTATTGACGACGAAGAAGAAACCAGTGATCCTTTCCGGCTGACACCGGAGGAGATAAAGCAGGAAATAAATAAAAGCTATCAACAGCTCTGGGAACTACAGCGGCAGCTGATTACCCTGCCGCTTAAAGACGAAGGGTACTATTTTGACATTAAAGACGTGGATTTCGGCATGTTCCCCACCATGTTTGATTACCTGGTACTTAGCTGGACAGATTTCCTACTCAATACCGAAGCGGATAATTTAGCGGAAGGTGAAACCAAACCAGCGGCCCAAGAACTACTGGAAAGCATTTACTCCCGTGCCGTAAACCCCGCTGATCCACCGGCACTACTAGCCGCCGCCGTTATGGCAGCAGCCGGCCGCGATCCCGGCAAAATCCGCCGGGAAGCGGCGGAAAGATGGCGGATAAAAAGATTATTATTACCTATCCAATACGCCCGCCTGTTTGATTTCACTGGAATAACACCTTCGGCTGATGAAACACCTATTAATATCTGCTACCAAAAAATACAAGGTATCCTCTTACTCTGGTTAAAGAAATTCCACACCCCGCAGGCCCGGGCCCAAGCCGGTTATCACGCGGCAAGTATCTACAACAACCTGAAACAGTACTCTCAGGCGGTAGAACTCTGCCAGCAAGTCGAAAAGGATTTTCCCAAAACCCACGGCGCCCGCCACTGCCGCATGTTACGTTCCCGTATCGAGATACCGGAATTAACGCTCACACTAACACCGGTCAGGCCGCCGGGAAAAGAGGCCATTAGCTTAACCACCAGAAATCTGAAGAACGTTTATTTCCGCGTGTTCCGGATGAACCCGGAACAATTAAGAAAAGAAATTGCCCTCACAAACAGCTATCGGGACAGCTGGTCGGAAATCCTCAATCAGCCGAGCAAAGATTGGCTGGAAAAATATCTGGCTAAGCAAACACTCACTGAGAAATGGACCTTCCGGACAGAAGATAAAGGTGAGTATAACTTCCACACCCAGAACGCTGATCCCCCGGAGCTGCAGCCGGGAATTTATCTGATTATGGCCTCCGGTGATTTAAAATTCAAAATCGGCAGTTCCCTCCTGCGCGCGGGTTTTCTCAACGTCAGCGATCTTATCCTCGTGGGCGCCGCCGGCTTCAGCAACAAGGCAAAAGACAGCTACTTCCAATATCTATACCAAAACGGCCCCCGGGAAATTACCACCGGCGCCTATCGTTTCTATACTTTTTCCGCGGCCACCGGCAAACCAGCCGCAGCAGTCAACCTGAATATCGACATCTATTCCTCCCATAAATCACGGGAAATGAAATTCTCGCAGCAAACAGACCAGAACGGATTCAGCTCACTCGCCCTGCCGGTTAGCGTTCACCCAGGCGACAGTAACTACTACAATGCTGATCCCCTGGCCAAAGACGGTAAGGATTATGCCTACTGGCGTTCTGATCTTTACCTGAATTACTATCCGCACAACCCGCTGGCCATTTTTCTGGAAACCGATCGGCCGATTTACCGGCCGGGTGATACGGTTAAGGTCAAGGCCATTGTTGTCCGGAAAATTCCCCAAGGTTATGAGACACTCGGCACAAACGATAAAGTAACCTTCATTGCCCAGGATACCAACGGAAAAGATTTTTTCACTAAAACCGTACCCTTAACTAATTTCGGCAGCGTCAGCATAGACATTCTTGTTCCTCAAGGGAAATTACTCGGTAGATACAGCATCCGGGCCGAGGCCAGCAACAACAAATATCAAAACAGCGAGCGCGCCTACTTTTCCGTCGAAGAATATAAACGGCCGGAATTTGAGATAATCCTCGACCCGGCAAAAGATCCCTGGAAATACGACCGGGCTATAGAAATTGCCGGCCGGGCCAAATACTATTTCGGCGCTCCCGTACCCAACGCCCCGGTTAGCTACAAAATTAAGCGCCAACTCTACATCCCCTGGTTTTACCTTTACTGGTTTCAGGACTCTTATAACCGGGGCGGAGACGAAATCGCCGCCGGTGAACTAAAAACTGACGAGGAAGGAAACTTCTCCATTCCCTTCACCCCCACACCACCCCCGGGAAACCAGTATCAAAACTATATTCCCAACATTTCCCAATTCATTGTGGAAGTGGAAGCACGCGATGCCGGCGGACGCACCATTGAGGGCCAGCAATCATACCGCGCCGGGAAAAACGCTCTTTATCTGGTTTTGGCGCCTAAAAAAGGATTTTTCAGCACAGAAGGAAAAGTTGAAATAGACTGCCGGCGCCTGACCATTAACGATACCGCCGCTGCCGGTAAAAGCACCTACCGGGTATACACCCTAAAAAAACCCGCGCCAGAAAAACTAGCTGAATGGGAAAAGAAATATCCGGGCAACTGGTACTGGATACCGCCGCTGGACATCCAGCTTAAGGACCTGGAAAACGATAAACTGATCACCAGCGGAGAAATCCAGCACGACAAAGAAGGCAACGCCCTATTACAGCTGGACAAGCTAGCGCAAGACACTTACCGGATTGAATTAAAGTCAAAAGATCCCTGGGGAGAAGAAATATCCCAGAATAAAATTATTGTCGTTGCCACGAGCTTTACTCGCGAAGCTCGCACGAAAACCGCTATCCCCGTACCCGCAGCCTCCGTTACCCTGGCGGAGAAAAACAACTACCAGGTTGGAGAAACCGCCAGGTTTGTTATCGGCTCCGTTCTCCCCCAGGGAACCTACCAGCTGGAGATCTGGGCCGGAGAACATTTTTATAAAAATATCCTTCTAGACGGCAATCTGCCGGTAAGACTAATTGAGGTTCCCGTAACCAAGGAACTTAAAGGCGGCTTCACCATCCGCTGGTTCGGAATAAAGAACCTCTGTGTCTGCCACGGTCAAATCTTTGTCTCCGTGCCCTGGCCGGAAAAGAAACTGGACATTTCCCTAGAACCCTTCACTAAGATTCTAAAACCCGGCGAAAAAGCCAGTTGGGGACTGATAATTAAAAATGCCCAGGGCCAGCCACAGGCAGCCGAGGCCCTGGCCCTGATGTATGACCGCTCCCTGGAATATTACGTTACCAACAAAAATCCCTGGCTAAACACACTCTACACCGATTCCGGCCGGCCGAACTCCGGCACAGATTCGGTGTTTAATCCCTATATTATCAATCTGCCGATTACTGAAGGATTACTCAGTAAAATCATGGAAAGATTCCACAAACCTCCGCCGGAACCGCAATTACCCGGACTGCGCACCTGGCGCACCTGGGGCCGGGGCAGGTACTTAATGAAAAGTGAAGCAAGAGCGTGTAAGGAGATGCTGATGCCCTGCGCCGCGCCTGCCGGGGATATGGACGCGATGGTAGAAGAAGAAGCTCTCGGCGCCGGTGGCCCAGATGATGAACTGGCCGCCGTACCCACCAGAACGGAATTTGCCGATACCGCCTTCTTCAAACCACATCTGGTTACGGACAAAAAAGGTAAGGTGAAATTCTCCTTCACCGCGCCGTCACAACTGACCAGCTGGAAAATCAAGGCCCTGGCCTTCACCAAAGACGTTAAAGAAGGCACACTAACCGAAGAAGCCATAACCAAAAAAGAACTGATGACGCGCGTTAGTCTGCCGCGTTTCTTCCGGGAAAAGGACCAGGGAACAATCAGCGCCATTGTCCATAATGAAAGTGGAGAGATTCTGGAAGGAAAACTGCAACTAACCATTACTGAAAACGGCAAACCGGCAAACGAAAAGCTTAAGCTCTCGGACAACAAGAAAACTTTTAGTATTAAGCCGCACGATCTGGCCAGCTTCAACTGGCCGGTGGATATTCCCGACGGCGTAACCACCTATAAGGTACGCGCCGCCGCCGTTTCCGGGGAACTCAGTGACGCGGAAGAAAGGGACCTGCCCGTCTATCCTTCCCGGCAGCGGCTGATAGAATCCGCCTTCACCTCACTACTGGGAACAGAAACAAAAACGCTGGAAATAAGACTAAAAGAAGATCCCACGCGCATCAACGAATCAATGGTTCTCTCACTTGATCCCCAACTTACTTTGAGTATCCTCAACACCCTGCCCTTCCTGGTAGAATACCCTTATGCCTGCGTGGAACAGACATTAAACAAATTCGTTCCCCTGGCCATTACCAACGAGATCTACAAAAAATATCCGGCAATCCAACAGGCCGTCAGTAAAATCCCCAAACGGACAACCGTCACCCCGCCCTGGGAAAAAGACGATCCCCGGCGGCTGACCACCCTGATGGAAACCCCCTGGATCTGGGAATCCGAGGGCCGGCCGGTTAGTTTTCCGATTATCGACATGCTGGACCCGAAAATCGTTGCCCAACAGAAGAAAAGCAAACTGGAAAAACTGCGATCAGCGCAGCTAGCCAGCGGCGCCTTTCCCTGGTGGCCGGGCGGCAAACCTGACGCCTACATGACACTTTATGTGCTGGCGGGTTTTGCCGAGGCGCGCCGTTACGGCGTCAGCATCCCGGAAGAAATGATCCAGAAAGCGCTCAAATATATTAATAAAGAAATACCGCTAAAGCTCAAAGCCGAAGAAAGATTTCTCTCTCTCGTCTGCTATGCCGCTTACGTAGTCACCTCCTATCCGGAAGACGAATTCTCCGAAGCAAAAAAGGGCCGCGAAGCAGCCCGGGCCTGGGTAGAGTTCCTGGAAAGACACCTGCAGGCCCTTACCCCGTTGGGCAAGGCCTATCTTTCCTATACCTATCTGCGCCTGGGGGACGAGAAAAGAGCGGAAGAATTACTGGACATGGCCCTGGACGGCGTGCGGGAAGACCCCATTGCCGGTGCCTATTGGGCCCCGGAAAAATATTCCTGGGTCTGGTACAACGACACCGTAGAAAAACATGCCTTTTTCCTGCGTACCTTGCAGGAACTGCGCCCCGACGATAAACTAATCCCCGGCATGGTGCAGTGGCTGCTGTTTAACCGTAAAGGCAACGTCTGGAAATCCACCAAAGCCTCCAGCGCGGCAATCTATGCCCTGCTGGATTTCCTCCGCCAGCGCGGCGCCCTGGCCAGTAACGAAAACTTTAAGATTAACTGGGGAAAAGACAAATTCGCCCTTACCGTCAAAGCCGACCAATGGTATGACGATCCTTTTTTCTGGCAGAAAACCGGCTTTGAAATCACCCCAGAAATGAGTAAAGCCACAATCAACAAAGAAGGCCCGGGCATGGCCTTTGCCAGCATGACCTGGACCTACTCCACCGATCAATTACCCGAAGCCTCCGGCCCCGGCCTGCTGGAACTGCAGCGCAAATTCTACCGGCGGGTAAAAGAAGGCGATAAATATCACCTGAAACCAGTTAAATCAGGAGACAAAGTACAAGTGGGTGATCAGATAGAAGTACAGTTAAAGATAAATACCAGAAGCCAGTTTGAGTACATGCAGCTAAAAGACCTCAAGGCCGCCGGCTTTGAAGCCGAGACCCTGTTAAGCGGCTGGAAACGTGATCCGCTCAGCTACTACGAAGAACCGCGCGATTCCCTGACCAACTTTTTTATTAGTTGGCTGCCGCACGGTGAGTATATCCTGCGCTACCGGCTGAAACCCACAAAACCCGGCCGTTACCGCGTAGGCGCCGCAACTTTGCAATCGATGTACGCCCCGGAAATGACCGCCCACAGCGCGGGGGTTATAATTGAAGTAACCGAATAGAAACGAAATACTGCCGCCGGCCCCCCGATGAAATCGGGGGACTGTCCGGAAATAGGGAAGGAAAAATACACTATTTTACATTATCGACCATGTCAATAATGTAAAGTATAGTGTCCTAAAAATCAACATACTAAAATGTCCATAAAATAGACATTTCATGCTTCTACCAGACCGCCAAAATTTGCCCCTTGTTATTCTTTTCGTAATCTATTCATTATAAGATGCTTACCACTAGCTATTCGTTTTCTTTGAATAGGCATATAAATGGCACAGAAATTGCTAAAATTTATATTAACGCATTAGTGTATAGGTATATAAACTTAACGTTGAAGATCTAACTTATGGGGAGAAAGGAGTTTATGGTCAGGAAATTGGTTTTGGGATTGGTGTTGGTTATAGGCCTAGCTATATTTATTAGTTGCTTCAGCGCGTCTGCGGCCACACTAAATGTGCCGGGAACTTACGCCACAATCACCCTGGCCCTGGCGGCGGCCAGTGACGGCGATACCATTCAGGTAGCTGCCGGTGAATATACCGAAACGGTTATTGTAAACAAAGAGGTAACGATCCAAGGTGCTGGTGCCGCCAGCACTACTATTACTGCAGTTGCTATGAGTCCTCAGGTTCTTACGATATCGTCAGATAATGTAAAAATTGACGGTTTTACACTCCAGATGGCAGTAGCAATAGGGTTTGGAGATTGTATTATTCGTCACGAAGCCGCCCGTAATAACCTTACTATCAGTAATAATATACTGCGGGGGATAGGTGATGGTCTAGCGGGAGCATTGACTAATTCGTCTACAGTAACCAACCTTACCTTTTCAGCTAATACTGTAGCCAACGTTACAATAGGCATTCTTTACACTGGTCTGGGTACCGAAATTTCAACCGCCACAATTAACAATAACACATTCACTGGCAACGCCGCCGCTCTAGTAGAAGGTCAGGCGATAAACTTAGAAAGTGCAACCAATGTAAATATATACAATAACACTTTTTCCAGCTGGCAGAGCGCAATAACGTGTAATGGAGGCAGTGATGTTGATATATATAATAATACTGTTACTAATTCCATAACTGGAGTAGGTCTTATGTCAATAACAGGTATATCTAGTTGCGAGATTTATAATAATTTAATCACTGATATGAGTGAAAACAGCGAAGCTGGTATTAAATTGGCAGTAACTGCAGGCGCTCTTTCTGATAATATAGTGATTAATAATACAATTAATAATATAGCTAATAGTGGTGTAGTAGATGGTGTTGGAATATCCCTGACTACAACCTCAACAGGCGGTACCGGTAATACATTTACTAATAATATTGTCGCTAACTGCGACGCGGGTGTTTACACTGCCGGTATCATATCCGGAAATACTCTGGACTATAATTGTGTCTATAATAACACTGCCGATTATATCGGCACAACCGCCGGAACAAACGATATCTCCGAAGATCCCTTGTTTGTAAGCAACAGTGATTATCAGCTACAATCCACTTCGCCCTGCATTGACGCCGGCACCTCTACTAATGCCCCGGCAACGGATAAAGACGGCACCACCCGGCCGCAGGGTTCAGGTGTGGATATGGGTTGTTATGAAGCTTCTGCCATCACATCCAGCCAATGGTACTTTGCTGAAGGAAACACTAATTTTAATGAATGGCTGCTCATTCAGAATCCCGGTAGCACTACAGTAACGGCAACAGCAACATTTTACAACACCTCAGGAAACACCACCACCCAGTCACTAACTATTCCGCCGACCAGCCGTTACAGCCTTGATGTAAGTACGGTCCTAGCGGATGTGGAAGGTTTCTCCAACACGGATGTCGCTACAAAACTGGCGCTAGCCAGCAGCAGTATCAGGCCGGACCGGGCCATGTACTGGAATATCGCCAGCGTTACCGACGCCGGCAACCACTGCACTAAAGGATCCAGCAGCACTAGTACCACCTGGTATCTGGCAGAAGGATCTACCGCAAGTGGATTTGACATGTGGCTCCTGCTGTTAAATCCCAACAGCAGTGCGGCTACAGTTACACTAACTTTTTACACAGAGGGTGGTTCCCGGATAATAGCTCCTGCAGTTACTGTTCCGGCAACCAGCAGATATAGCTATCACGTAAACAGCAATCTCACGAATCTCTCTGACTCCAATGGTTTCGCAACTTCTGTTTCCAGTGATCAGGCAATTGTTGTCGAGCGTTCCCTCTATGGCAGCAACTGGGGCACCTGCAGTCTGGGTTCCACCGCCACCGCAACTACCTGGTATTTTGCCGAAGGCACAACCGCTGGTAATTACAGCACCTACTTTCTCCTCCTTAACAATAACAGCTCAGCAGCCACCGCAACCTTTACCTTCATGGATTCAGACGGCAATACCAGTCAGTCAACAACCACAGTCAGGGCACGTTCCCGAAAAACCGTATTGGCCAATGGCATCAGCGATATAGACAATACAGTATTTTCTACTCAAATTGTTTCTACGGCGGCTATTGTCGCCGAACGGGCGATGTACTGGGACAGCGGCGCTCATTGCACTATTGGCGCGAGCGCCACCGGCACCACCTGGTACTTAGCGGAAGGGGCAACCAGGAATTGCACTGAATATATCCTGATCATGAATCCAAATACCAGCAGCGCGGCCACAGTCACGCCAACCATCATGCAGGCTGACGGCACTACCATCGAAGCAACAGCGATTTCTGTACCCGCTACTTCCAGGGCAACAATAAAGCTCAACGACATTGCCGGCGCCTCAAATCTTGCCGCCGCAGCAACTAAATTAGAATCAAGCGATAGTATCGGTATCGTAGTTGAACGCTCCATGTACCGCGCCACCGAAGACGGTTCCTGCAGCATCGGACATGCTGATTAGGAAAATGCCATTAATCGGTTGGCAACTGGGTTAGTTCTTGCTTTTTCATTGGGGTCGAACCAAAATATCGCGTTTGCTTACAATAACTTAGATTCTAATAAAGCCGCTTTTTCACACTTAGACCATGCTTTTTGTAGCCCAAAAAATACATTGACTTACGCTATTTTCAGCATTTATAATAAACAATGAATTGTGATTTTCCTATATTAAATATATTAGAACTGGAAAAAGGAGTTGTAAAATGCCTATAATTTCAATGTTTTATGGAATAGTTGTCGCAATATATTACGAAGATACCGGACGTCATAATAAACCGCATATTCACGTCCGTTATCAGGGGAAGAAAGCTTCAATTTCTATCGGAGACGGGACAGTGCTTGCTGGAGAATTTCCGGCAAAACAACTGCGGATGGTTCTGGCCTGGATTGACATTCACAAAGATGAACTTATAGCGGATTGGGAATTAGCGGTATCTGGAGAAGAACCTTTCCGCATTGCCCCTTTACAATAATTACAAAGGTTTTTATGGAAACACTATTAGACGTTGTCAGTGTTGAACCACATAAGGATAACACACTGTTGCTTCTTTTCGAAAATCGAGAGAAACGACTGTTTGATATGACACCATATTTAGATAAAAAGCCTTTTACGAAACTTAAGGGTTCACCGCTATTTATGAAGGCAACGGTTGCATACGGTACTGTTGTATGGCCAGGAAACATTGATATTGCACCAGAAACACTCTGGGATCATTCAGAACGCACCTAAACCGGCGCTCTCGGTCGGACCAAGATAACATATTTTGTTTACATTAGCTTAACCACTAATAAAGCCGCTTTTTCACTCTTACACTATTTACCTTTATACTGCCTCACCAACATCATCCCGCAGCCCTCTTTGTGTGGTCCTTTGTGTTGTCTGTTGATCCCTTCTGTTACAATGTGTTTCTCAACATGTCAATTTGACATTTAAGACTTGACCCCTTTATTATGACTTTATTATGTTACAATGACTGACCTATTTCAGGATCCTGTGGTTCTGTTACAGTCAAGGGAGCAGGGCCTGTATATCGGCGCAGAGGACTGTACAAAATCGCATGTTGGCCGCCAAAACTCTGTCTTAGCATTGTTAACGCGCTACTTGTTTCACCCATCCTGTTTTGTAATCCCATTATTTCTGCTAAGTCACCGGCCGGCAACTTTCCTGAAGCCATAAGCATGATTCCAAGTCTGGTAATAATATTAATAAGCTCTTTTGCCTCAGGCTCTGAAGATAACGCTATATACCGGTGATATTGTTTGACTTCCGGTGCGCCAATACCAACAAATACAACATTAACATTGCATTCCTGTTCAAGTTCAAGGACCATTTCATTAAGCTGACCGGAGCTATGCCTCCCTGTTTCAGCACCGTCGGTAAATACTATTTCAAGCCGGTTTTCCTGCGCTACCTGTTTTGCTGCCTTCCATTTTTTCTTTAATCCCCGCACCAATACCTCGGTATCAATGCCGCTCCCATCATTAAAACTCCTCATCCAGGCGCTATCATCTGAAGAAATAACACTCTGCAGCTCTTCCCTTGTATACCTGTTATGCAAAGGAAGCCGGTTATGGAAATTACTTCCAATAGCGCCAAACCCGTAGTGTACGCCTTCGCGGTATAAGGTACTAGAACGAAACAACAGACTTAAGAAAAATTTACTCATCTGCGTAAACGCTGATACAAGACTACTATCAGACGTTACACTTCCGCTTACATCCACTGTAATATCCATGGCTAATTGCGGACGTGATTCTTCGTAGATTGTCTTTCTAAAAGGTTTAGCCTGCCTGGTGACCCAGCGTTTGATATCTAATCGACGGCCGCTTGTTTTGTATACATCTTCTCGGGTATAATCCCGCATAAATATATCAATAAACCGGCGGGCAGCGCCTCCAGCCTTAGCAGAGCATTCTTCTACCCAGCTACCGGACACTACTTCCGGGATCTCAGTGTCATATTCAATAACCTCACCACTCCCGTCAGTCTTGCCTCTTCCGCTTGGACCTTCTTCAGGAGAGGCTCCTTCCCGCTCCTCCTGCCGGTCAGATTGTCCAGGCTCATCGGCTTCATCCTCTTCTTCACCTGCTTCGCCTTCTCTATCAGCAGATGAATCCTGATCTTCTCCCTGGCCAGTCTCTCTACTGTATTCATCCTGACCATATTCCGGTTCAATTTCAGGAACATCTTCTTTCTCTTCAGACCCTTCACCCTGAATACTCACCTGTTCATCAACTGGTACTTGTGTATCATCATAAGAATCAGTTGATACATCAGGCGGATGTAATATTTGCCCTTCACTGAATTCCGCAATCATCGAGCTGCCTTTACCTGCCTGCTGGGTATACTCACCCTTTCCCGTTGTATCTAAATAATATGAACCTTCAAATCGTTTTTTATAGGCATTTTTATAAAGTTTAACAGCAATGCGTCTTATTGCATCATCTGACAATTTGCCGATCTCCTCCCAGATATCCACAATCCGGTCTTTTTCAAACACATCGGTTATTTCCCGCAGATCTTGAATATCTTCCTTACCGGGAAATTTTCCCTTTAATACCCGCACAAATCCATTAGTAATACCTTTAGCAGCCTGACAGTATGCACATTTTTTATCAGGCTCTGCCTGCAGCAAAGTCAACAATTCCGCTTCATAATACTGTTTTCTATTTACACCGAAAATAACAGGGAACAACATTGAAAACAGCTCTATATTTGGATGTTTGAGCTGTTCATATCGAATCCTGAGCTCAGTTACTACATGTCCAAGTTCATGAAATCCCGACCAGTCAAGCAATTCACTTCTCTGCGCGCTTGTTGGCGCGGCCTCACCCGCATAGACAAGAGCGTAATAACCTTCTTGTTCACTCAATCCTTTGTATACACCCCGCGCGATTTTTTCTTCTCCAAACGGATGGCTCTTAACCGCGTAGGAACGTAAGGGGCAATATTCCTCAACACTATCAGCGACTCCAAGAGTCGTTCTTAAACCAGTAAGAATAGTAGTTTGTATAATTGGTTCTGGTTTTACGTATAAACCCAGTCGTTTGCCTAAATTTAGTTCAAAACTGAACAAAAACCGGTCAACTTTATTCAAGACAAGTTTCCTCATCTCAAGCATGATCCCGCGCACTTCACGCCTGCGGATCTTTTCCTCCAGATACAAACCAACCAGGGTTTTAAGGCATAGATACATCTGCTCATCAATAGCTTTAAGTTCATTGAGCACCTGAAAGGTTACGGATAAGGACCGGTCATACCAGTTATGATGCTGTGCCGCTCCATCAGTGAGTGCCAATATATACTCAGGAAGTATAGCATCAACAAAATAGCTTAATTTCTCATTACCTTCATAATCCTTGAGCTCCGTTAACCGCTGCCGCACCGCGTCTACAGAATAGGTAAATGTCTCATTCTTTATCAGGGGCATTACAGTTTGTTCAGCTTCCAATTCAAAAGCTTCGATCTCCTGCGATTCCCGGCCCTCAGATTCTATATACACGACATCCCGGGGGACTACTAACTTCAGGGGATCCGCCGGAGCGTCAATAACACGAGTTTCATCAGTCACCTCATGAGCTTCTACTCCGCGCGCTTCCTGCATCCTTCTTCCATGCAAAGCGCGTAATACCTTTTCCAGATCCGCTTTGCTAATCCGCTCTGATGTTAAGTACTGATGTAACGCGGGGACCCAGAGCTTAACACCCCGTTCAATTAATTCGCGCGGATATGTTTTCCTGCCGTCAAAACTATCCTCCGGATTTCCCGCGAGCATCACCATAACTTCAGGATCAAGTTCAACATGAAACACCTGCCCCAGATAAAACACATCAAACGTACGTTCGCCGCGAAACAAAGGGCGAAGTAAATACAGAATTTCCGGATTCACATTTGCTTCATCAAGAAATAGTATCTTGCGCGCTGAATGTACTTTTTTCCCCTGAGGATGATAGTACTCTCCATTGATCCTGCCAAAATGACTAAAAAATTCCTTAAGCTGTAAATGTACTTTCCCGTCATGATCAATCTCCATTCCCGCTATAATACTATCTGATTCCATCCCCTTAAAACAAGTAAGCGTATGTACCGGAATTCCCAGGACAGCGCCCAGACTGCGGACCAGAGTACTTTTTGCTCCTCCGGTCGGGCCCATTAAGAAATTCACCAATGGTGTTCGGGTTCTACCGCTGCTATCCTTGACCCGCCTGGTACTCCATAAGAGTTGTGAAGCTATTTCATTAATAACCCCGTGGTATTCAATAAAACTACCTTGAGATACTTCTTCAGGAGGTAATGCGTAGCGCATTGCCTTCCTGGTAATACCGGTATCCACTGCGCCAATACGGGCAATGAGCCCAAAGGAAAGCATTATAGAATCATCTTTCTTTCGCATAATAAGACCTTCCGATAAACGGACCTCACCTTTCTGGATCTCTTTTTTAGTAACAATATACGTATTTCCCGGTGTTACAACTTTATA
>CAZIXI010000005.1:0-35629 GCA_964543115.1 uncultured bacterium | reverse complement strand
GCCCTGGCCAAGAGTTTGGCTGCGGGGAGGATAATTGCAACCGACTTAAATGACTACCGTTTGAATATGGCGCGGCATTTTGGAGCGACAGCGGCAATTAGTGCCCGAGAGGATGTGCCGGCAAAGGTGTGTGAAATTAATGATAACCGGTTAGCGGATTTGGTTATTATCTGTACGGGTGCTTTGTCTGCCTTTCAGCAGGCCCTGGCGGCAGTGGACCGGGGGGGGAGGGTGCTGTTTTTTGCCCCGACCGAACCGGGGATAGAATTGAAGGTGCCGGTTAATGAGTTCTGGCGGAAAGGGATTACCCTGATTCCTACCTATGGCGCAAGTCCGCTGGATATTGAAACAGCAATTGCTTTATTGCAAAATAGACGCTTGCCGGCAGCAGAGATGATAACCCATCGTTTAGGATTAGCGGAGACCGGTCAGGGTTTCCGACTGGTAGCTAATGCCGGAGAATCGATCAAAATAATAATTAAGCCCGCCTAATATTTAAATGTATATAAATTGTTGCTTACTCCCTATAAATGTGTTAGTATTGTCCCAAAATAATTAAAGGGAGGCCTTATGCGTATAACAGCCATTATCTGTATTTTATGTATTTTCCTTTCCGGATGTGTTGTTACAACTATCCATACCAGGCCTGTCCGAGCTTTTAATTCTACTTATGATACTGTTTGGGATTTAACGATCGCCTATCTGGAAAAATACCGGGAACCTATTATTGTGGCCGATAAAGAACAGGGGATCATCCAGACTGATTGGGTTATTTATAAGGTTGTCGGTGCGCGCCGGTATTATTATGATATCCAAATAGCAAAGACGGCTGAAGATCAGGTGGCCGTAGCCATTGCCAGTCCGCAGCAGGAATATTCCATGGGAGATTGGGAAGATATGCTGCCTAATGAACGGCGGGCACAACGGATGTTTCGCTATTTACGTTCTTCAGTAAGAAAAGGCGGGGCGATTGTTTTGCAAAAAACGCCGGATTATGAAGCGGGAGTTGAGGATAGGCCTTACAATCGGCGGATTAAAGGTGGGCCAAGATAATTATCTTGACAGTTTTGTGCCGTATTGGTAGATTGTAGTTGAGAAAATAAAGTCAATTATCGTCAGGAGGTGGATGATGGAAGGGTATTGTGTAAAGTGCAAAAAGAAACAGGAAATGCAGAATGCTAAGGAAGTAACCCTGAAGAACGGCAGGTTGGCCATGAAGGGAAATTGCCCGGCATGTTCAACGGGAATGTTTAAGATTGTGGGGACAAAAAAGTAATTACTGCAATTGTTTAAATTCGAGCGATTACAAACACAGGCAGAATACAATAAGTGTTCTGCCTGTTTATTATCGGGGGTACAGTATGGCGGAAGAGTTGGCGTATGTTCTGATAAATCCGTATACAATTGTGAAAAGCCGGACGGGCGGGGTTATTGCCCGCCTCCTGGGACGGGCCAGCGCGGAGTTGGTTGCGGCCCGGATGTTTGCTCCCAGCAAAGGGTTAGTGGAAGAATATATAGCCAGCATGGCTGAAAGCACTTCCTCTGAACATCCGGAAGTGCGGGCGTTAATTCAAAATTATGTCCGGGAAAATTATAGTCCTGATAGTAAAACCGGTGAGTGCCGCCGGGTGATGTTTTTATTGTTTAAAGGCGAGGGGGCGATTAAACGATTACACGATGAGGTAGTCGGTCATATTACCCATGAAACAGTAGCCGGAGAGACGATCCGGGATACCTATGGGGATTATGTTAAAGGGCCGGAGGGCAAGATTCGTTATTTTGAGCCGGCAGTAATGATGGTGCCGGATGCTAAAGTGGCCCGGAAACAATTGGAAATTTGGCTTAAACATGCTGATAAAGACAGTGGTTTGTTAAGGGATGTAGTCAGGTACAAATCCGGAGTTAAACCACAGAATACGCTTGTGCTTATTAAGCCTGATTGTTTCCAGTGGCCCAGCAGCCGGGCTGGAAATATTATTGATATGTTTTCCAAAACAGGATTGTATATTGTCGCGGCCAAGGTGCTGCAGATGTCTGTTGCGCAGGCGGAAGAATTTTATGGACCGGTTAAGGCAGTGCTGCTTGATAATTTAAAGGAACAAATGGTCGGCAAAACGAAAAAGGCTCTTAGTAGTGCTTTTGATTTTTCTGTTCCCCAGAACTTAACCAATGAAGTCGGCGAAAAGTTGAATGCCCTAAATGCCGAATATCAGTTTAATAAAATTGTCCAGTTTATGACCGGGGCCGATCGGATAAAAGAACCGCAATCTCCCGGCCGGGTAAAATGCCTGGCCCTGGTTTATCAGGGGGAAGAGGCCATTAAGAAGATCCGTAGTGTGCTTGGGGTAACGGATCCCAGTAAAGCCGCCCCCAGCACTGTGCGGAAGGAATTCGGGCAGGATGTATTGGTAAATACTGCCCATGCCTCCGATTCCCAGGAGAATGCCGAACGGGAAATGCGGATTATCAATATCGAAGAAAATGATCTAAAAAAGGTAATTGAAAAATTTTACGAAAAGAATAATTAGCCACGAATTTACACAGCGAAGCAGTCCCATCAGTAAATAAAATTTATTGAATGAGACGAATTTTCTCGAATTGTTTTCACAAATATTTTCTATTTAATTCGTGTGAATTCGTGATCATTAGTGGCTAAAAATATTATGCAAGGTTTTACGTTAGCGGAAAAGATTATCAGTGAACATTGCGGCCGGGAAGCGGTGGCCGGAGATATTGTTGTTGCCGATGTTGATATCTGCCTGTTGCAGGACGGTACCGGTCCACTGGCGGTTCGTTCCTGGCGGAAATTAGGAACGGCCGCTGGCCGCAAGGTTGCCCATCCCGAAAAAACAGTGCTTTTCCTGGATCATGCCGCTCCCAGTCCCCGTAAAGAGCTTTCCAATGATCATCAACTACTGCGTGATTTTGCCCGTCAGCACGGGTGTGTGATTAGGGATATAGGTGATGGTGTCTGCCATCAGGTGATTGCGGAAGAGTTTGTTCGTCCCGGAGACATTCTTGTCGGGGCGGATTCTCATAGCTGTACTGCCGGGGCCCTGGGCTGTTTTGCTACCGGGATGGGGTCGACAGATGTAGCGGCGGCAATTGCTCTGGGAAAGACCTGGTTTCGTGTTCCCCAGACATTTAAGATTGTTATTAATGGTAAGCTTGCTCCGGGGGTTTATCCCAAGGATATTATTTTATGTTTGATAGGTATTATTGGTGCTGATGGCGGAACCTATAAGGCCCTGGAATTTTCCGGGGAGACAGTGGAGGCGATGTCTGTTTCGGAGAGGATGACCCTGAGTAATATGGCGGTAGAAGCGGGCGGCAAGGCAGGATTAGCGGCTACAGATAAGAAGACGCAACAATTTCTTCAGGCGCAGGGGCGTGGCGATGATTATCGGGAGGTTAAACCTGATGTCTATGCGGAGTATGAAAAGGTGATTGAGATAGAAGCCGGTGAATTAGTGCCCCAAGTAGCCCTGCCGCACCGGGTGGATAAAGTTAAACCAATTGATCAGATAGAGAAAACAAAAATAGATCAGGTCTTTATCGGTACCTGTACGAATGGACGCTTAGATGATTTGGAGTTAACGGCACGCATCTGGCAAGGAAAAAAACGTAATCCCCGGACACGGGTGATTGTTGCTCCCGCCTCCAGAAAGGTCTTTACCGAAGCGGTTGAGAAAGGTATTGTTAAAACGATGTTAGAATTTGGGGCCACCTTTATTGCCCCTGGTTGCGGGCCCTGTGTGGGGGTTCATGGCGGGGCCCTGGCGGATGGCGAAAATTGTCTGGCGACCCAGAACAGGAATTTTCTCGGTCGCATGGGTAATCCCAAGGGGTTTATTTATCTGGCTTCTCCGGCAACCGCAGCCGTTAGCGCTATAACCGGAGAAATAACCGATCCAAGAGGGATTTCCGCCAAAACGGGTGAAAAGATATGAAAGGTAACGCCTGGAAGTTTGGTGATGATATCAGTACGGACTTGATTGCTCCCGGACGCTATTTTCATTTGCGATCACAGCTGGAGCAATTGGCCCGCCATGTTTTAGAGGACGCCGATCCGCAGTTTTCTCAGAAAGTTCAGCCGGGTGATTTTGTTGTGGCTGGGAATAACTTCGGCTGCGGTTCCAGCCGGGAACACGCGGCAATTATTATCAAGATGGCCGGGGTGGGAGCAGTGCTTGCCAAATCATTTGCCCGGATATTTTATCGTAACGCTATTAATGTCGGTCTGACCGTTATCGAATGTGATACCGATAAAATCAATAATGGCGATCAGTTGAAACTCCACCTGGAGGAAGGAATGGTTAAAAACCTTACGCAGGATTCCGCAGTGGAGTTTCATTCCCTGCCCAAATTCATGCTTTCCATCCTTAACGATGGCGGCCTTGTCGAACATATCCGCAAACACCACGGATTTGGCATTAGTTAAGAAATAATTGTGCCCAGTTAGCTGAAACCTTTTCCCTTTATTTTCCCCGTTAATTTATGCTAAACTAATTTCCCTAAGATTGGAGGTAATTTATGCTCAGGAGTATGACCGGTTATGGCCGGGGGGAAGCTAAAAGCAGAGAATATGGGATGCTGGTAGTAGAGATCCAGGGGATCAATCGCAAATATTGTGATATTCATGTTCATTTACCTCATCAACTGCTTTCCCTGGAGCCGGAGATAAGAAGGATTATTCAGAAACACATAGCTCGGGGGAGGATTAATGTTTTTGTTTCCTTATCTTCCGATGCCCGTAAAGGGAAGATACACATCGATAAAACTCTAATTAAGCAGTATTTACGCACCCTGAAGGGTCTTAAAAAAGAGCTTAAACTGGCAGGAGAATTGGATCTTAATCTAATTGCCGGTCTGAAAGATATAATTATTCAGCCGGGTGTGGAGCTTAATCCTAATCTGGCCTGGCCGCCGATGGAACGGGCATTAACCGAGGGGATTAAGAAATTCAACGAAACACGGCAAAAAGAAGGGGCGGGGATTGCCCGGCAGATGAAAACCCTGCTTGCCGATATTAAGATATATGTTGATAAGATAGAGAAAATAATGCCGCGGTTAGCCGATCATTTTAAAGAACGTCTCTTGCACAGGATTCGGGAAGCCGGTGTTAATATTAGTGATCAGGATGAGCGCGTGCAAAAAGAAGTGGCCATTATGGCGGAAAATGAGGATATTAGCGAGGAGTTACAGCGTAGTAAGGCTCATTTAAAAACATTTGCGGGATTGTTTAATAAGAATCAAGTTGTCGGGCGCACGATGGATTTTGTCAGTCAGGAACTGCTGCGGGAGGTGAATACTATCGGGTCCAAGGCCCTGCATACAGAAGTGTCTCCGCATGTTATTCATATCAAAAGTCAGCTGGAAAAAATCCGTGAACAAATTCAGAATATTGAATAAAATATTATGGCTAGATTGATTGTTGTTTCCGGACCGTCGGGTAGCGGCAAGAATACGATCTGCGATCAGTTATTGCAAAAAATGCCGCAACTTCAATATTCAATATCCTGTACTACCAGGGAACCGCGGCCGGGGGAACAAGATGAGCGGGATTATTTTTTTCTTTCCCTGGAGGAGTTTAAACGGCGATTGGCGGCGGAGAGGTTTTTGGAGCATGCGCGTGTCTTTGATCATTATTATGGAACGGATAAAGAATGGGTTAATAACCGGCTGACCCGGGGCAAAGATGTTTTGTTTAATATTGATGTACAGGGGGCAGCCCAGATTAAAAAAAATTATCCGCAGGCGATACTAATATTTTTAATGCCGCCCAGCCTGGAGGAATTACAGCGGCGACTGCAGGGCAGGGCCACGGATGATCCGGCTGAAATCAGCAAAAGGTTGGGTATGGCCAAGGAAGAGATGAGCCACGTGGCTGAATATGATTATACCGTAGTTAATGACGAGGTGGATGGGGCAGTAAATGCAATAATAGATATATTGGAGAAAAAATGAAAATAGCAGTGGGTGTTACCGGTTCTATTGCCGCCTATAAAGCGGCGGACCTGGTTAGTAAATTAAGACAGAAGGGTGATGAGATTCACGTGGTGATGACCAAAGCGGCCACAGAACTGGTTGGTCCGGCCACATTTCGGGCGCTGAGCGGGAATCCGGTACTAATTGAACTTTTTCCCCCAGGTGAGGCTATTCCCCATATTCGTTTGGCGGATTGGCTGGATATTCTTTTAATTTGTCCGGCTACAGCCAATATTATCGGTAAAATAGCTGCCGGGATTGCCGATGATCTATTGAGTTCACTGGTTATTGCTACGGCTGCCCCGGTTATTATTGCCCCGGCAATGAATGAAAAAATGTATACCAGCAAAGTAGTGCAGCAGAATATTAAGGTTTTACAGGACCGTGGTTATCGGATTATTGAGCCGGAGACCGGTTTTCTTGCCTGTGGGTACCAAGGGCAGGGCCGCCTGGCCAAAGTGGAAACAATCATCAGCAAAATACGGCTATGAAGGAGGTCCAACCTCCTTCATGGATTAGGGTGATTTTATGAATTTTCTTGTTTCTGCCGGACCGACCAGAGAATATATTGATCCGGTGAGGTTTCTTTCCAATCCCAGTTCCGGCCGGATGGGTGTGGCAGTGGCGGAAGCGGCGCAGAATCGCGGCCATAAGGTTAAGTTAGTTGCCGGTCCCCTGGTTGTTCGTCCTTCTCCCGGTATTCGACTGGTCAGGGTTAATACGGCCAGAGAGATGCTCAATGCCATCAAAAAGGAGATCACCTGGGCGGATGTACTGATAATGACCGCGGCGGTTGCTGATTGGCGGCCGGTGAGGAAAAGAACCGCTAAACTGAAAAAGACAATGGATACTTTCAATTTGCAAATGGTGCGTAATCCGGATATCTTAAGTGAGATAAGTAAATTAAGAAGACACAGCCGGTTCCGGGCTAAACTTAAACTGGTTGGTTTTTCCGTTGATACCAAAGCGATAGTAACAAATGCCAAAAAGAAGCTGCAGGATAAGGATCTTGACCTGATTGTCGCTAATCCGGTGAGTGGTTTTGGGGGAGAGACTATTGACCGCCAGGGAAAAATCGTCAGATTGCCGGTCTTGAGTAAGGAAAATCTGGCCGGTAAACTGGTAAGGTTGGTTGAACAGTTAGAGGACTAAGCCTTAACATTATGAATAAGCGAGAGGGTCAAATGAATACTTCAGCAGGCAACTTATCTGTTGTTATTCCTGCGTATAATGAAGAGCAGGGGATTAAAAAAACATTACAAGAGTTGAGTGCGTTAGGAATTAATTGTGAAATCCTTGTGATTGATGATGGTTCTTCTGATGGAACTAGCGAAGCCGTAAAGGCGTTTCCAGGAGTAAGGTTAATAAGGCATCATTATAATAAAGGTTATGGGGCCTCATTAAAGAAGGGGATTAGAGAAGCTAAACATAGATGGATATTGACGATGGATTCAGATGGACAGCACCGGCCAAAAGACATATTAGAAATAACTAAATCTCAGGGCTTGTCTGACTTGATAATAGGTAATAGGTTTGAAGAAAAGTCTTTTCAGTATTATTTAAGAAAGCCTGGCAAATACTTCTTGAAAATTATTGCGAATTATTTAGTTAGTTTCCGAATTCCTGATCTTAATTCAGGGCTAAGGGCTTTTGACCGGCAAAAGGCGCTTGAGTTTGTTAATCTTTACCCAAACGGTTTTTCAATAACAACAACAATGACGCTCGCTTTTGTTAAGTCAGGTTATGATGTACATTTTGTTCCGATAAAAACCAGGAAAAGAGTTGGGAGGAAGAGTTCTGTGGCGTATTTTAAGGATGGACTTCAAACAATAATGTTAATAATTCGGGTTATTATGCTGTTCAATCCGCTTAAAATATTCATACCGCTAAGGCTAATTCTGTTTTTTAGCGGATTCTTTTTATCGATAATCGGAATTGTTCAATATTCAAGAATACCACAATCTGGAACTATTTTTATCTTAACAAGCATATTTATATTTTTGTTCGGAATTCTTTCCGATCAGGTTGCTGCTTTGAGAAAAAGTATTCAATAGATGCAAAAATATCTTTTAAAATTAGTTGGCCCTTTAATTTTAGTTATATTACTGTTAAAAATTGATTTTAATAAGCTGGTAAAAATATTTGGCAATCTGAAGCTCTCTTTTATCGTCCTGTCTGCTGTGCTATTCCTTATTGTTATTCCTTTAAAATCCTACAGATGGTTTCACATCGCCAGGCTGCAGGGGATTAAAATAAAATTTTCTAAGGCCTTACATCTTTATTCAAAAGCGATAGTCTTTGGATTAATTACCCCAGGAAGGGTCGGCGAGTTAATCAAGATTAAATACCTGGTTAATGTTAATATTGATAAATCAAAAGCTGCCTTTAATGTCATTTTAGACAGATTATTGGATGTTGTTGTGATTTTTGGTCTTTCGATTATCGGTTTTACATGGATTATTTATGATTTAAAAATATTTAATGGTGCAATAACTGGTCTTGCTAAGCATAAATTCTTAATAGGCTTGGCTCTCTTTATTGTCTTGAGTTTATCTTACGTTTTTATTGCAAACAAGAAAGTAATTATTCTAAAAAAGATTAAAGAGGAAATACGGCTATTTTGGGGACAGGCAAAGACCCTGCTGCCTGTTGATTATTATTGGATCATATTTATCACAATAATTGCGTGTTTTCTTAATGTCGTTCCATTTATTTTGTTTTCTTTAGAACTTAATTTGCCTATAAACGTTTTCTTAATAGTAGCCGTTGTTTTATGTTCAACCTTAATAGCGCTTGTTCCTGTAACAATTGCCGGGATAGGAACAAGAGAGTCTTTCATAATGTTTTACTTTATGCGCAAGCATATAGATAAAGAAATTGCGTTAGCTTTTTGTAGTATGTTTCTTTTAATGTACCTGGTAAATATTGTTGGTATTTTATTGTTTAACGTTGCATCGCATAATCGTGATTAAATGAAAAATTACAAAAACAAATGGACAGATTATGACGTAGAGAAACATTGGGATAGCGTTGCTGATATTTACGTTCAGGAGAATGAAAAAGTTTCATATGTCCATAATCAAAGATTTAGAGAAGCACTAAAGTGTCTAGGTCTAAAAAATGATTATAAAATACTCAATATCCAATCACGAGACGGAGAGGCAAACAAGTATCTGTCGGATCAGTGTGAAAATGTTGAAGTGATTAATGTTGATGTCTCGCAGAAATTAATTAATGTAGCCAAAAAGAAGTTTGCTGATAAAGAATTTATTAAAATCAGCACTTTTAACAATCTTCCATTTGCGGCTGATAGCTTTGATAGAATATTAAGTTTAGAAACACTAGAGCATGCTGAAAACCCTTTATATTTTTTGAGGGAGCTTAATAGATTGGCGAAAAAAGATGCAATAATGGTTCTGTCATGTCCTCCAGCGATAGCTGAAATTCATTATCGTGTGTATTCATTGTTATTTGGCGGTCACGGAGAAGGTCCTCATAGATTTTTATCATCAGGACACGTTTTCGAATTGTTAGATAAAAGCAACTGGCAATTGCTCAAGTTTAAAGCTACACTTTTAATCCCTTTTGGGCCAAAATGGTTGATAGATTTGGGCGAAAAAATAATTTGCAGATTCTCGAAAACTATAATATCAGAATTAGGGATTAGGCATTTCTATGTGTGTAGAAAAAAAAGAAGATAACATCGGTAGTCAAGAAAAGAGTTTGTGCACTAAATGTGGGACATGTATCGCTGTCTCGGATCAAGTTGCAGATTATGATAATTTAATAGAAACATCATATCCAAGATTTAGGGATACTATCAGTGTTTCTGATGTTCAGAATATACGCAAGTACTGTCCAGGGAGAGGAGTTGATTTTAAGAAAATAATAGAAGGAAAATATCACAATACAGATATTGATTGTTTTCTTGGCCCGTATAAAAAAATATATATCTCTCATGTTTTAGACCCAGATATAAGAAGAAAATGCTCTAGCGGGGGTTTGTTAAGTATGATTCTAATCCATTTGCTGGAGACAAATCAAATTGATGGATGCATTGGCTTGAAAATGGACGTTAAAGAGCCCTGGAGACCGGTAACTGCAATACTTAATACCAAAGAAGAGATTATATCTGCCGCTCAAAGTAAATATATTATCAGTAGTACAAATAAGATCCTAAAAGAATCAAAGCGGTTTCAAGGCAGATTAGCCTATGTCGGTTTGCCTTGTCAGGTTCATGCAATAAATAAACTGCAGTTGGATAGAAGTGAAATTGTGAGAAATATTAGATTTGTGTTTGGTCCATTTTGTGGTAATGCATTACAATTTGAGTCAATAAAAGGATTATTACTTAGTTATGGTGTATGCGATTATAAAGATATTAAGAAGCTTGAATTCAGAGCCGGAGAGTGGCCCGGGAATTTAAGAATTGAATTAAGATCGAACAAGGTTATTGAACTGCCGAAATTTTACGCAAATTATTTAATTCCTTTCTATATGTTTAAAAGATGTTTGAAGTGTCCGGATTTAACAAATGAATTAACAGATGTTTCCGGAGGTGATGCCTGGGCCCCTATCTATGAAGAAAGAGGCAAGGGTTTTTCATTGTTAATAATCCGATCAGACGCGGGGATGAAAATTGTTCAAGAATTAGAGGATTGTCGCAAGATATACTTAGAAGAGATTGATTGTGCCTCAGCAAAAAGAATGCATGCGCATGCATATGATCTGAAGAAAACAGGCTTTTCTATAAGAAAACGATATTGCTCTTTCTTTAAAAGGCCATATCCAAAATATGTCTTTTCCAAAGAAATCGGGAATTACATATCTTACAAAAGACAAGTCTATGAGATTATAAATATAATGCTTTTATACATTATGAGTGCAAAGATGTTTAGAGCTCTAATTAGTTTAATTCCGCCCAAGTTGTTGGGAGAAATATTCTTATTTTTAAGAAAAAAATGGAAGAAGCATGCAATTCGTGCCTCAGCGTTGTCCAAATGATTGTATAGACAATAGCAGAAATATATTTTTTAAATGTGAGGCTAATAGAGGATGGTCTATGAAATTAATGAAGATATTTCAAAAATTATATTTATGTATATTCGTGTTTTCAATAGGGGTATTTACTGTAACTGGTTTTACTTTGTTGTTTTTTCAAAATAGCTTGATATTGCGCACTGGTTCGGAACCAATTTATTTAAGCTATCTTTTTTCTACAGTATTTATTTTAAGAATCATTTTCTACGTTGCAGTTGCTTTGCTGCTGTATATAATTGGATATTCTCTCAAGCTCCTTTTTTCTTTCCGATACACATCCGCAGGCGTTGTCAGTTTTTTTATTTTGACGTATTTGCTGAACCAGTCATTTGTGCTGATGGGTATTAGTCATAATTTAGTGGAAAATATGAGTTTGCTGGTTGTGGTAGTATTGTCTCTTGCATACCTTATTTATAATTATAGGCATAATAAAAAAATAATATTATTGTTGATTGGCGGTGTATGCCTAATAGTGTTAGTTCTTCTGCTTACTCCTGCATCAGTTTTTGTGCAGAGAAGGGCTTTTGCGGACGAAGTGACATTCTGGCAGTTCAAGAGCGATTTGTATTACAATCAGAGTTTGTTAGCAGCGTTGAAACATCCGAGATTGCCAGGTTATGGGCAATTAGTGCCCCATGTCTGGGTGACAATAAGGCGTATCATTAATCCTCTGAATGATTCTGTTTCTTTTTTTACCATTCCAGGCCTGTTAATATTTATATTTAGTTTTTTCTTATTAGAACTGGATTTTACTAAAAAATATGTATCTTTTATATGTTTCCTATTTATCCTTAATATATTCAGAGATCACTGGTTATTTTTTCTTTTAAGTAATAGTCTATATGGTGAGGGGGTAGCTGCTCTTTTTTTTATTATTTATTATTATGAGGCATCCTACTGGAAAAAGCAATTCGATAATGAATCGTGTAAAAAGCGACAGTATCTGTTTTGGGTATTTTTCGGAACATTATTTTTGACTAAACCTTTCACTTCTGGTCTGATATTTCTCGTTCCAATACTTTTATTTAGCGGATATATAATAAGCAAAAACAAAAAAGCATTAACAGTCGTGTTTATATATGCGCTTATGGTTATTGGCCCGCTGCTGTGGTACATTGTACAAAAACATCTAGGTCTATGTGGTCCTGAATATGGGACAAAGGCATTGTTGTCTGGGGTGAATTTAAAACTTCTGCCATTAATTCTTAAAAATTGGAAAGGATTTACTTCCGTGTTTTATTTATTGTTTTTCGGTGGAGCAATCCTAGGCCTCAATGCCAGGAACAGATCAAAGGTGATTAGGCTTTTGTTTATTGTGATCGTAAATTTAATCATAATATTTGTTTATGCGTTACAGGATAAATTTTGTTATGGGGCTGCTTTTAGGCATTTTGCGCAAACATATTATTTGTTGCTGTTAGCGTTTTCATATGGCTTTATCGAAATAATTGATAATGTTTTTAGTAAGCGCTCCAAAAAAGTGAATTCTATGAGGTAGGAGTGTTCACTCAGTTTAAATTATAATTAATAATGGCAAAAAAAGAATTCTCATAATGCTTAAAGATAGTTATAATCGGTCTTGAGTAAGGAAAATCTGGCTGGTAAACTGGTAAGGTTGGTTGAACAGTTAGAGGACTAGTCCTTCTTGTTTCAATTTAGCGGTGATTTCCCGCAGGTCCTTAACGATTGTCTCCGGCGGTGTTCCCGGAAAATTTTCCCGCATTGTTTTTTCTATTTCTGCCAGAGTGTTTTTCCCGTCCAGCAGTGCCCAGATCAGTACACCGGTTTCATTAAGCACATGTACCTTATCCTGGGCGGCGTCATAGAGCATCAGTTCATCGCCTAATTGCCGTGCCGATATCCCTTCTTTTTTCTTATAGATTGAGTGCATATACCGATAAACTCCTCTACGATCTGTTTCAGGGCTCTTAGTAAGTGACCGGGATAAAACAGTATAACAAAAAACCGCTGGGAGAGCGAATAGTAATCCGCCAGATCTTGGGGGGCGGGAAACAAATAATTAATAAGATCAGCTGCCCTTAGCGGGCGCAGCTGCACCTCCGGTCGGACTCTGTTCGTGTCGGCCCGGTCGATGTAGCGGCGGGCAGAGGAGTAAAAAATCTTTTTTAACCTGGTCATCTTTGTTCTGGCAGCTTTAGCCGGCCCGTAGATATCTGTAAGCGTCAGCTCCGGGTACAGTTTATCCAGGATATATAAATTATGATACAAAACGTGGCTGATTTTCCATTCTCCAGCCAGACCAAAGACCTGCTGCCAGGAAATATTGCCGCGGGAGATAAGTTCATAGAGGTCGGTATACCAGAGCAGCTGGTTGCCCAGAGGCGCAGTAAAAATCCATTCTTGGGGATTATTTACCCGGTAAAAGGCCTTATTGAGAAAAGCGTGTTTTTCTATGTGCAGGATAAGATAAAGAATATTTAATGCTGGTGAGAGTTCATTTTCCCGGGCCAGGGAGAATACTTTTTGCATATCTATCCGGTTAAGAATAAATTGATCGACAAAGGCCCAGTGAATTTCCAGGTGCAGGTTGATTTTATCGCGTTTATGGTAAGGAAGGTGGAAGTGATTGCGGCGGTAAAATTCCCGGTCTGTTGATTGATAATCCAGCTGCTGCAGCCTTTGGTCCAGCCGCTGCAGGTCTTTCTCCGCAACCAGTAAATCTAGATCGCTGAACGGGCGCAGGGCAACGTTTCCGTAAGCTTTCTGGGCCAGTTGCGGGCCTTTTAGAATAATAGTCTGGATATCAGGGGTAATGATTTTTTCCAGTTCTTCCAGGTAGAGCATATTGTGGAGACCGGTAGAGGTATAGGTTTTTTCCAGTGTTTCCCTGACCGTTTGCGGGATGAGTTGCTTTTTGAGGTGAGAAAAAAGTAACGGACCCAGGCGGTGTTCCCGGCTCTTTCTGATAATATAGTTCCAGTCCGGAGATTGATCGACCAGCGCAGCCAGTTCTTTTTCAGCGGCCGGCTGAAGTTTTGTCCGGGCGCAGGTAAGCAGTAATTTATGTTCTAAGGATTTATTTTCCATCTTAGTATTAGATTAATTAAATAGGGCAGGCCCAGCAAAGTTTTGGCCAGCGGCCGTACCGGGCTTAGACGGTGGACGAGATAACCCAGGGCGGCCAGGAGTCTGTTTAACGGCCGGTTAAGGAGTTGCACCTGACCAATGATTTGTTCCGCTTTTATCGGAGTTCCCCGTAATTGCAGATCACCTTTTTCCAGATAACCCTCAGCCAGTCGTTTAATTATCCGGTGGACGATAGTTTTATTATTGGAGCGAAAGGCGATGATGTCGCCGGTTTGTAGTTTTTCCGTCCGGCAGAATTTTATTGATACATTATCTCCCTGTTTGATCAGGGGATACATGCTCCGTCCTTCTGCCGGCAGTGGTTTTACGAGCTCCTGTTCCTGCCAGATACTGATCAGGCCGTCAATTATTTCTTTTTGCTCTTGCATAGTTCCTCTACCAGCTTGACCATTGAAGTTAGTTTCCCGATCGTAAGATTGTAAAATCTGGCTTTTCCCAGCAGTCCGGCCAGTTCGAACACCAGGCGGGTACGGCTGCCGGCAAAGGTTTCTTCCAGCAGGGCGGAACGCTGGCTGTTAAGAATATGCTGGGATAATTCCAGCACCCCTTCCCGGGGTGTAATTTCCTTTAGTTGTGGTGGGGCGTTAAAATCCGGCGCCAGGGTTTGGCCTTTGAGGCTGTACATGATGGGTACCTGTTGCTGGTCACAGATGCGCTGTATTTCCGGGACAATATAGGCCTCCGGTTCCAGGACCAGCCGCAGCAACGGGTACATTCGTCCGGTTATTAAACTGACTTTTTTTACTCCGGGTAAAAGAGAAAATTCCTCTTGGATTTTTTTGTCTACGCGGCCGAGGGCTATTTCCAGGTGGCGGAGGCGGCAGTTCTCGGGATCCTTCTCCAACTGTTCCAGTGTCAGAAAGATTACATAACCCGGTTTAATTCCTGAGTCAATTTTGCGAACTTTGTTCGCTTTGTTCGCTTCGCTAGCTTCGCTGGGGATTTCCCGTAGTTCTTTTTTCTGCCCTTTAATTATTCCCATTGCCCGGGGGAAAGGCTGGATCAGGCCGGAATCCAGACTTAGCGGGGCTAATTCGTCTGAGAGGAAAGTAAATCCCGCCTGGAGCAGTTCCCCGGTCATAGTGGTTTTACCGAAACCACAGGGAGCGGCGATAATCAGGCTTTCGTTAGCGGGACAGTCCCGCGAAGCGGGGGTAGCCAGACTGCCGGAATGAATAAGAAAATGGTTTTTAACCGCGAAGATTACCGGGCTGAATAAGGAGAAGTAGGTATCCACCGATATCTCACCGGTAATTGTATATTCGCTGTTGTAACGGGCGCTCGTAGTCTGGAGGCGGTAATGCCCGTTTTTAGTCAGTGAGCAGATTATATCTTCCCGGTCAAATTTATCTGTCCGGAAAAATCCGTAAACTTTCCGGAATTCTTCCTCGATATGTTTGTTGTTTGTCCGGAAGATGAGATTCGTGCCGAAGAATTGGTAATAGGATTCCATAATTCTTTTAGTAACGAAATAGTGTGGGTTTATGATATTATAAAATAATCCTAGATAGCAAGGGGTTTATGACATGTCTTTCCTGGCCTTAATGCTTATTGTTTCAGAAGTGGGTTTACTCGCTGCCTATTGCGGGCGTTTTACTTTTCCCGCCGTATTTGCGGTCAGTCTCCCTCTCTGGGGTTTATTTCTATTTTTGCTGCGCGGCAGCCTTAACCGGTGCCGGCCCGCCTGGGGGACATTGCTTATCTTAGCCGGAGTAATTATTCTGGCAGTTTTCCTCTTTTTTCAGCCTTACCAGTACCTGGACGGCGGCTGGGACCCGGGTCATTATGTTAATACCGGTATTCATATTGCCCGCACAGGATCGTTAACCTACCAGGATAATTTATTAGCAGAGTCAGAAGCTTCGGCCCGGGAGTTGACCGCCGCGTTTATCAGAGCGGATGGAACCGGGATAAAGTACCCCGGATTATACATTATGGACATTAATCAGGGGTTATTAGTGCCGCAGTTCCTGTATTTGTATCCGGTCTGGATAGCTATCTTCTATACCCTGGGGGGGGTAAGCGCGGCTTTACTGGTTAATCCATTTTTGGCTGTTGGTTCTGTAATCATGATTTTTTTAATCGGCAGGCGGCTCCTGGGCAGGCCCTACGGATTGTTGGCGGCCCTGCTGCTGGCGGTTAATGTTATCCAGATCTGGAATGCCCGGTTTTCCACCGCGGAAGTGCTGGCCCAGTTTTTCCTGCTGGCCGGGTTCTATCTCTGGTTACGCTATCTGGCAACAGGCGAGCGGCTGGCGGCTTTTCTCTCCGGCCTGGCGCTGGGTGAGTTTTTACTGGTCAGTATTACCTGTGTGTTACTGGTTCCGGTTGTCATTATCTATTTAATTTACCGCCTGAATAAAAAAGATCTTTTTTTTGCCGTGCCTTTCTTCCTGCTTTTGCTGCAGCTCTTGTTTCAGCTCTTTACCTTTACCTCAATTTATCTGGAAACGGTAACTTACTTTTTCGGGCGGCAGGAAATTTATGCCGCCTTGACCGGTTTCTTTACTATTGTAATAATGTTCCTGTTGTTGCGTAAACGGGATCTGCGGGGTTGTTTTAGAATTCCGCTTATTGTTTTTATCCTTATCCTTTTTGTTTACGCCTATTTTATCAGGCCCCTGGGCAGCGGCTCTATTGAAAGGTTTAATCTGCGGGTGCTGGGAAATTATTTGAGTGTTTATGGGCTGCTGCTGGCCCTGGCCGGCCTTTGTCTGCTTATCTACCGGGAGAAGCGGCCGGAGATATTTTTTATGACCGCCGCGGCACTTGTGTTTGCTGTTTTTTTTATTTATAACAAAAGAATGGTTTCCCGTTATCCCTTTTCTCTCCGCCGCTATATTCCGGCTTTAATTCCGTTATCAGTTATCTGGATCACTTATCTTTTTCAGAGGTTAAGAACAAAGGCCGGGGTTGTTTTGACCCTTATTGCTGTTCCGTTGCTGGTGCTTATCCCCCTGAACAAAAACAGGAACTTACTGCTGGCCGGTGATTATCGGGGTGCAGTAAGTTTCTGGCAGCGGCTGGCGGAACAGACGGAGCCTGAGGGAGTGTATCTTTGCAGTCATTACCGCTGGGCGCGGCCGCTGGCTGATCTTTGCGGCCGGCAGGCAATAGCAGCCAGAAAAGGCCGGCTGTCCCGGCTGGCGAAAATGCTATTGGCGGACGGAAAGCGGGTTTTTTATCTGACAGAAACAGAGAAACCCTATTTGCGGGAAGTTGATTTCCAGGAAGTTTATCGCGATTGTCTCCAGACACAGTATCTGGAACATGGCTTTACCTTTTCAGAAAAAGTAAAGAAACTAAGTTTGTGTTTTAGCCTGTTTGAAATTGTGCCGATTGAGGAAGCTAAAACCAGCAACGGGCTGGTGGATATTGGCAGAAACGATGTTGGCCTGGCGGGAGGTTGGGATAAATCGCGTTCTTTTACGGATAAGCTAAGCGGGCAGAGGTTCAATTGCCGCTGGACCGGAGAAAAGGCGGAATTGATTATACCCTGGTTTGGGGGACGGGCTGAGCAGGTATTGGTTTTGCGGGCCAAGGGCATG
Organism: uncultured bacterium; assembly: GCA_964543115.1. Taxonomy (GTDB): domain Bacteria; phylum Auribacterota; class CAZIXI01; order CAZIXI01; family CAZIXI01; genus CAZIXI01. Next base: position 17,945 of record CAZIXI010000005.1, on the reverse strand, counting down.
CCGGCAGAGGCGGGAGAGACCAGGGTCAGTATTTTAGTTGATAATCAGCCGCTGGTTGAAGGTTTTTATATTGGCCCGGAGTTAGCTGAATACAGAATTCCTCTTCCCCGGGATATTGTCACGGGAGCGGATAAACAACGGGTGCTTTTGACCATTAAGAGCAATACCTGGACTCCCCGGGATTATCAAATTAGCGGATTTCCAGACAAGCTGGGTATCCTGCTTGATTGGATCAAGGTAGAAAGGGAGACAGTCTATACCCATTCCTCTAAGGCAGTCCCGCGAAGCGGGGCAGTCTATACCCATTCCTCTAAGGCAGTCCCGCGAAGCGGGGCAGTCTATAGCCATTCCTCTATAGCAGCCCTAAGTGAAGCTTAGGGACGTTTTATCTTGACATTTACCATTATTTTTGTAAAAATATTTAGGAGAATATCGGTTTTTACCTCCCATAATAACAGCCCCAAGCGAAGCTTGGGGAAAGGAGTAATAATGAAGAACAATAAAGGTTTTACCTTAATGGAATTAATGGTGGTTATTGCCATTATTATTATCCTGGCGGGTTTTCTTACCCCGGCGCTTAACCGTGCACGCCGGCAGGCGAGAAAAGTTGAGTGTATGAACAACCTGAAACAGGCAAGTATTGCCATCCATGCTTATGCCCTGGATTGGGACGGTAAATTTCCTGATGCTATTGGTGACCTTTTTGATGATTATGTTTCCACAACGGAAGTTCTTCAATGTACCGAAGTAACTGGGGCGGCGACGTTTCAATATGATACCGGTTTAACGGAATCAACTGCCGGGGCAACTGTGCCCATTTTTGCCTGTCCTGCGGGAGAACCTCATATCGGGCCGAAGCACTACAATGTATTATACGGGGATGGTCATGTTGCGAGCGTAGAGTCTGAGCCGAGTCTCTAATAATTGTTTTTCTTTTTTTGATAATTCTGCCCCCCGATGTAATCGGGGGGCAGTTTATTTTCATTCCTGTAATAGCAGTCCCAAACCTTGTTTGGGACAGTTTATTTTATGAATAAGCCTGTTTTTCTTGTTGGTCCTACCGCTGTTGGCAAAAGCAAGGTTGCCTCCATTCTCGCTCCCAAAGTTAATGCCGAGATTATTAACTGTGACAGCATGCAGGTCTATCAGGGGATGGATATTGTTACTGCCAAACCTTCTCCGGTCGAGAGGCGTCAGCTTCCCCATCATTTAGTTGATATTGTGAATATCAGCCAGGAATATGACGTTGCTCAGTATCAGCTGGCGGCGCAGAAAGTAATCACTGAGGTCCAGAAGAAAGGCAAAACACCCTTAGTGGTTGGCGGTACCGGATTGTATGTCAAAAGTCTGTTAGTTGGTTTGTTTCAAGGTCCGGGCCGGGATCAGGCAATCAGGGATAGGCTGGCGGCAAAGATTGCAGCAGAAGGCAATGAAGCGCTTCATAATCAGCTTAGACAAATAGATCCTGTAGCGGCAGAAAAGATTAATAAAAATGATTCCCGCCGCCTTATTCGCGCCCTGGAGGTCTATCAGTTAACCGGCAAGCCAATTTCTTCCTGGCAGGAACAATGGCATTCGGCAAATAAGGACTTAGCCAATGATCTACTTGTTTTAGGTTTAACAAGGGAAAGGGAGGATTTATATGCCCGGATTGACGGCCGGGTGGAAGAGATGTTCCGGCAGGGTTTAGTGGAGGAAGTAAAGAAGTTAATCGGTCAGGGTTTATTAGAGAATAAAACTGCCCGCCAGGCCCTGGGCGTTAAGGAAATAGCCGGCTATTTGCGGGGAGAATATTCTTTGGCCGAAGCCAGGCAAAGGCTGCAGCGCAGTACCCGCCAGTTTGCCAAAAGGCAATTGACTTGGTTTCGCAAAGATGATAGAGTGATCTGGTTTTTTGTCGACAGAGACGAGCCGGCAGAAGGAACAGTAGAAAAAATAATAAAACACTTAAATAAAAGGTGAAATTAGATCAGTGGAGAAGGACGAACGACCGGTAGCGGTTTTATGGCCGCAACAGACAAGGAAGAAAGAGTTGGCCCTGCTTGTCGGAATGCAGTTGCCGTTCCGGGATCGGCTGGCAGTAGAGGAATCTTTAGCGGAACTGGCGCGCTTAACAAAAACCGCCGGTGCGCAAGTCGAGCAAATTGAAATAACGAAATGTCAGGCACCTGCTCCCGCCTTGTTTATTGGTAAAGGCAAAGCCGCGGAGATTGCCGCACTCTGCCAAACCAAAAAGATCAATGTAGTTATTTTTGATGAAGATCTTACTCCGGCCCAGGCCAAGAATCTGCAGAATCTCTTTGGGGTTAAGGTTATTGACCGGACAGAACTCATCCTGGACATTTTTGCCCTGCATGCCTCGAGCCGGGAAGGCAAGATTCAGGTAGAATTGGCCCAGCTGCAGTACATGTTACCGCGGCTGGTACATGCCTGGACACATTTGTCACGGCAGTGGGGAGGAGTAGGTACACGCGGTCCGGGTGAACGGCAGCTGGAACTGGACCGGCGCCGTATTCGGGCGCAGATAGCCAAATTAAGCCGGGATCTGGACAGGGTTCACAACCACCGTTTTCTTCAACGTAAGCGCAGAGAACGGGTGGGGGTGCCTTTGGCGGCCCTGATTGGTTATACTAATGCCGGCAAGACGACGTTATTCAACCGGCTGACAAAATCACAGCTTCCGGTAGAAGATAAATTGTTTACTACCCTGGATCCGACAATAAGAAAGATTCTGCTGCCGAATAATCAGAGGGTTCTTTTTTCCGATACAGTTGGTTTTATCCGTAAGCTGCCGCATCATCTGGTAGAGTCATTTAAGGCTACTCTGGAAGAAGTGCGGGAAGCCGATCTGCTTTTACATGTTGTGGATGCCGGAGCGCATCAGATAGAAGAACAGTATACGGTTGTTCTGGATTTACTCAAAGAACTTGATATTATCGATAAACCGCTGGTAACCGTAGTCAACAAAACTGATTCGTTAACAAATGCAAGTTTGAGTAATAGATTGTGCCGTAAGTTTCACAGTAGTGTGGCAGTGTCCGCGTTGACCGGCGATGGGACAGAAAAATTGATTGCCAAGATCCAGGGACAGCTGGCCAGGCTGCGCCGCCCGGTAGAGTTTTTTATTCCTAACCGCTGCTTAGGTTTAGTTGCCCGGGTATATAAATTAGGGAAAGTGACCAGGATTGATTACACAGATACCGGGGTAAGCATCCGGGCGGAAATGCCGCCTGCCGGTATGGGAGAATTGCGTGAATGGATTGTCAATGAAAATGAATAAGAAAATTTGTTCAATATTTATTTTATTGATGTTATTAGTTACCGGATGTGTGTTGGCCACCACTTCCGGGAAGAAGTCCCGCCGGGCGGCTAAACCCAAGTGGAAATATATAGTGATCCACCATAGCGCCACTAAAAGGGGCAATTCCAGTATTTTTGATAAATATCACCGTCAACGGGGGATGCAAAACGGTATGGCCTATCATTTTGTGATCTGTAATGGCAGCAGCCGCCGGCGCGACGGCCAATTAGAAATCGGCAACCGCTGGAAGAAACAGCTCTCGGGCGGGCACTGCCGCCAGAATAAGGTAAACAATCAGGCCATCGGCGTCTGCTTAGTCGGAGATTTTACTAAGACCCGGCCGACTCGTAAACAGCTGCGTACACTGGCGAAGTTGATTAATGAACTGAGAAAGAAGTACGATATCCCGTTAGATAATGTTATCGGACACGGCAAGATTAAAGGTGAAAAAACCAAGTGCCCGGGCAGAAAATTCCCCTGGTGGACCCTGAAAAAAGAAATCAAAGCCACCCAATGAAAAATCAATCACTTACCATTAAACACCTGCCCAAAATGGAACGGCCGCGGGAGCGTCTGTCCCGTTTAGGTCCGGAGGCGCTGGGGACAGCGGAATTACTGGCTATTATTTTGCGTACCGGTATTTCCGGAGCCAATGCCCTGGTTATTGCCGACAAATTATTGGTCCGGTTTACTAATCTTAAGGAACTGGCCGGGGCCGCAGTGGAAGAGTTGGCGGCTATTGACGGTATTGGTCAAAGTAAGGCGGTTCGGTTAAAAGCGGCTTTTGAGCTGGGCCGGAGAGTAGGGGCATTTGTGGATAGTGAGCGCCCCATAATCAGAGGTCCTCAGGATGTGGCGGCGTTAGTTATTGAGAAATTGAGATTGTTGAAACAGGAAGTATTTAAGGTGCTTATCCTTAACACCAAGAACGTGTTACTGAAAATAGAGAAGGTAACGGTAGGTACGCTTAATGCCAGCCTTATTCATCCGCGGGAGTTATTCCGGCCGGCTATTCGTTTAGGGGCCAATAGTATAATTTTAGTACACAACCATCCCTCTGGGGATCCCGCACCATCACCGGAAGATATTCAGGTTACCAGGAAGCTGGTTTCCGCCGGGGAGATAGTTGGGATCGAAATTCAGGATCATGTGATTGTTGGTGATTCGAGTTATATCAGTTTGAAAGAAAAAGGGTACTTTTAAAGATAATTTACAATTGAATATTTATATATTATATGGTTAAATAGACAAATCTATACTATTTAATAGACTTCTGCAAAATAGACTAAAAAAGCTCAAATGTCATACCGCGGCTTGACCGCGGTATCTAGAACTAATTGCATTGCAAACACTACTGGATCCCGCGGTTAAACCGCGGGATGACAATGCTGCACAAATTACCTATTTTGCAGAACTCTATACTATTTAAATAAAAGGAGTATTTTATGATTTTTGATTCTTTGTTAGGGGCTTTTTCAACGGATATGGGTATTGATCTGGGTACTGCCAATACCCTGGTGTATGTGAAAAACAAAGGGATTGTCCTTTGTGAACCTTCTGTGGTGGCGATTCAGGATGGAACGAGTAATGTCCTGGCAGTCGGGGCAGAAGCAAAGAGCATGCTGGGGAAAACACCGGGTAATATTCTGGCGATCAGGCCTTTGAAGGATGGGGTAATTGCGGATTTTGAGGTAACCGAATGTATGCTTCGTTATTTTATTACCAAAGTCCACAACCGGCGGGCCCTAGTAGCACCACGGGTAGTCATCAGTGTACCATCAGGGATCACGGAAGTGGAAAAACGCGCGGTGCGTGATTCTGCTGAACATGCCGGGGCACGAACGCCGGTGTTTCTGGTTGAAGAACCGATGGCGGCAGCGATCGGAGTAGGTCTACCGATTCAGGAACCGGCAGGAAACATGATCGTGGATATTGGCGGCGGGACATCAGAGGTGGCGATTATTTCTCTAAGCGGTATTGTTTATTGCAAAAGTGTACGGGTGGGCGGTGATGAATTTGACCAGGCACTTATCCAGTATCTTAAACGGGCATACAATCTGATGATCGGGGAACGAACTGCCGAAAGAATTAAGATCCAGGTAGGTTCAGCTTATCCCTTAAAGGAAGAGCTGACAATGGAAGTCAAAGGCCGGGATCTGGTAGCTGGGTTGCCTAAAACCATTACAATAAATTCCGAAGAGATCAGGGAAGCCATTATGGAGCCGTTGAGCACGATTGTTGATGCGGTCCGGATTACCCTGGAACGCTGTCCGCCGGAATTGGCTGCCGATTTAGTTGACCGGGGCATTGTTATGGCCGGCGGCGGTTCTCTCTTGCGGGGAATCGATAAGCTTTTATCAGAAGAAACAGGACTGCCGGTGCATATTGCCGATGATCCCCTGAGTGCCGTGGCCAATGGAACCGGTAAGGTTCTCGATCATCTGGATATGCTTAAACGCGTTGCCTTGGTAGAAAAGAGGACCATTTAGTTTTAATCAAATATTTTAGAAAAATTAGTTTCAGTAAGCTTTTTGTACCAAGTGCCGAGCGGAGCGAGGCACATCTTGAGAAAACCAAAAACTGTTTTACTCTTAGTGTTGCTTGTTATTATCCTCTTTCTGAGTCTGCCCTTGCCGGTATCTCGTAATATTAAATCTACAGTTGTCGAAATTTCTTCTCCGCTATTGCGTTTTTCCGGTAAATTTATTGATAAAGCGGCAGCGGTTTTTTTCCGGATAAAGAATGTTTATCAGAAGGCAATAGAAAACGATAAATTACGGCGGGAACTTGCTGTTTTACGAGGGGAACGCAGCGGGTGGCTGGAGGCGCAAAAGGAAAATGCCCGTTTAAGGAAGCTCTTCGATATTAAGGCCGCACTCTCCCATAAAACCATTACCTGCCGGGTAATCGGCCGGGATGCCGGCAGCTGGAACAGTACGATAATTATTGATAAAGGGAAAGAAGCCGGCCTGGCTGTGGATTCACCTGTTCTTTCGGCTGGCGGCGTTATTGGGCGAATCATTAGCTGTAGTCGGGGAACGGCTACAGTTATGCTGATTTCTGATCTAAATAGCAGTATTGGTGCCCTGGTTCAGGAAACACGCAGTGTCGGTCTGGTTGAAGGGCAGGGTGATGGCCGCTGCCTGCTTAATCTTTTGCCTAAAAAAGTCCATATCCCTTTGCGGGCAACGGTAGTCACTTCCGGTTTGGGGCGTATCTTTCCGAAAGGGTTACTTATTGGTAAGGTGACTGCTGTGGGAGAAGGATTACAGGACCTTTATCAAGTAGCCGAACTGGAATTGGCGGCTGATCTGGACCGGCTGGAAGAAATATTGGTTATTGTAAATAAACAGTGATATGTCATTATTATGTTTTGGTTTATTATTGTAATAATTGGTTCATTGATCCTGCAGATCCAGCTTCTTCCCCTTGTTGGGATTAAGCTGGATTTATTGGTTTTGGTTACTATTTATTGGGGCCTGTTACATGGTTGGCAGGTAGGGCTGGGGGTGGGGCTGCTTGCTGGTTTACTCCAGGATACATTTTCCGGTGGTCTGCTTGGCCTAGCCCCGGTTGGGCTCATCAGTTGTGGGTTACTGGCTGGATATTGCCGGAGGATGCTTTTGTTGCGCTATTGGATCATCCGGGTTGGTTTGGTGTTTTTACTGACGGTATTGAATTTAGTTGTCTATTTGTCATTGACCACTCTTTTTTCTCAAGCCCATTATCTGGCTATCTTTAGAAGTGCCTGGTTCCCGCTGGCCCTGGGCAATACTATCCTGGCAGCGGTTATTTTCTGGGTACAGGATAGATATAGTTGAGTTCTTAGCGGCTGGTAAAACAATATTTATGGAAAAACGAATTAAGGTTATTTTTGGCTTATTCTCTATCTGGTTTATTCTGATTGCCATCACTCTCTGGCAGATGCAAGTGGTTAATTATGACCGCTTCAGGGAATTGGCGAAACGTAACCGGATAAGAATTGTTCGGATCCCTGCCTGCCGGGGTAGGATTTTTGACCGGGATGGGATATTGTTAGCGGACAATAAGGCAGCCCGGCAATTGGTTGTTACGGCTTCTGAAATTGACGATTCGCAGCTCTTAGCCGAGAAATTGGCCCTGCTGACAAAATTAACTCCGGCCTATATCCTTGAAAAAATAAAAGACAATATTTTCCGGCCGTTTGTGCCTGCTGTTCTTGCGCAGGACATGAATGAACAGCTGCTGGTGAGTGTTGCCGAAGCCCAGGTAGAGTTGCCCGGCATTAATATTAAAATTCGGCCGGTGAGAGATTATTTACGGGGAGAAGTTGATGCCCATCTGCTCGGTTATGTGGGTGAGATAGGGCAACATCATTTGGAGAAGGGATATCACTGGGATGATATAATCGGTAAAACCGGAATTGAAGAGGCCCGGGATGAAGAGCTTCAGGGCAAGCTGGGGTTTAGGAAACTGCAGGTTGATCATCGGGGAAATATTGATCGGGTTTTAGGCATTATAGCGCCGGTTCCTGGTAGTGATCTTTATTTAACCATCGATACTGACTTACAGAACGCACTCTATCAGGCACTTGCCGGCCGGGCCGGCGCGGGAGTTGCGATGGACCCGCGCAACGGCCGGGTTTTAGCGCTGGTCAGCACGCCCAGTTTTGAGCCGAATTCTTTTGTTAGTCCGGCCAAAGAAGAGGTGATCAGGCAGATATTTTCTGATTCTGAGCGGCCTTTACTTAATCGGGCAATTGCCGGTCTTTATCCTCCGGGATCGGTATTTAAGATTATTGTTGATCTGGCCGCCTTAGAAGAGGGGGTAGTTGGATCAAAGAATATCTTCTTTTGTGATAAGGAATTCCAATTGGGTAATACTCTTTTTCACTGCTGGGCAAAACATGGTTGGCAGGATTTGGGTAATGCCCTGAAACGGTCCTGTAATGAATATTTTTATCAAGTGGGTTTGAAGGTTGGTCCTCTACCGATAGTGGCTATGGCCCGCCGGTTTGGTTTGGGTAAGAAGACGGGTATTGGTATTAGCGGTGAGAAAGAAGGTCTTTTGCCATCACAGACCGCGCTGGAGCGGAAATGGTACCCGGGTGATACGGTAAACCTGTCTATCGGCCACGGCAGCATTTTGGTTACCCCGATACAGGTTGCCTGTCTGATTGCCGCCATTGCTAATAATGGTATTTATTACCAGCCGCAGTTAATCTTGAAATGGGTTGATGATAACGGTAAAGAGCATGAGCAAGAAGTTCCAGCCGGTATAAGTCTGCCAGTGGACCGGGAACAGCTGGATTTGGTAAAACAGGGTTTGTTCCGGGTGGTTGAAGAAGCCGGAGGGACTGCCTATTCAACCCGGATTGAAGATTTACCGGCAGCCGGTAAGACAGGGACGGTAGAATTACAGAAAGGGCGTGGCAAACAGAATATCTGCTGGTATGCCGGGTTTGCCCCTTATGAAGAGCCGGAGATTGCCCTGGCGGTTGTTGTTGAAAAAGGAGAAAGCGGCGGTCAGACCGCCGGCCCGGTAGCTCGGGCGGTATTTAGGGAGTATCTGCGAAAGAAGGCAGAATGAAAGTGAGAATGAGTCATAACTAAAGAATTGCGGATTTCGGAATTAAATAAATCCGCAATCCACAATCCGAAATCCGAAATTGAATTATGTTTTCTTTTAAACAATTACGACACCTGGATTATTTATTGCTGCTAACGATGTGCCTGCTGTTAGTGCTTGGCGGGTTCGTTGTTTATAGCTCGAGTTTTCAGGAACGGGTACAGACCGGCGTTGATTACACGGTTAAACAACTTATTTGGACGGCTATCGCGGTTATTGTTTTTCTTGTTGTTTTGCTGGTTGATTATCATTTCTGGTTAAAAATATCTTTTATTCTTTATGGCATAATTATGGTGTTACTTTTATTAGTTGTGTTTTTCGGGGCCAGCCGTTATGGGGCCCGCCGTTGGCTCAATTTAGGCGGGATCAATTTGCAGCCTTCGGAATTGGCCAAGATCGCGATCATTCTGGCCCTGGTTCGTTATCTGGTCAATGATGTGGAAAATCGTTTTCGCCTGCGTTATCTCGTGCAGGCGGGCTGTTTGATTGTCCCTCCGTTGCTCTTAATTTTTCGGCAGCCGGATTTGGGGACGGCGATAATTTTTGTTCCGACGGTGATTATTCTGTTGTTTGTTGCCGGGGTACGCTGGAAGTATTTATTTACGGTAGTTTTTCTGGGGCTGTTGAGTGCACCGGCCGGTTGGTTCATTCTAAAGGATTATCAGAAAAAAAGATTATTGACCTTCCTTAATCCTGAACAGGATCCTCTGGGGGCCGGTTATTCTATTATTCAATCCAAGATCGCTGTCGGGTCCGGCGGATTATTGGGTAAGGGCTGGCTGGGAGGGACGCAGAACCAGCTTGATTTTCTTCCCCAGCGGCATACGGATTTTGTTTTTTCTGTTATTGGCGAGGAATGGGGATTTATCGGAGCATTTTTGGTGCTGGTGCTTTTTTTCATTGTTATTGCCAGGGGATTTGATATTGCCCAGAAGGCGCACGATCTTAGCGGCCGGCTGCTTGCTGTTGGATTGATTACGGTCTTTAGCGTTCAGATAGCGGTTAATATCGGTATGACTATTGGTTTAATGCCGGTAACCGGTCTGCCCCTGCCGTTTATCAGTTATGGCGGCACCTCTCTTTTAGTGACCATGGCCACCCTCGGGTTTCTGCAGAATATATATATGAGAAGGTTTATGTTTTAAGATTGGCCACGAATTAGCTTTGCTCGTTCGTGGCCAATCTTTGTCTATTATGAAAAGAGAAGAAATATTACATTTATTAGAAACAAAAATCCTGCCGCTGGTGCAGAAGCCGGGCCGCTATATCGGCGGGGAGGTGAATATGGCGGTTAAGGACCCGGAACAGGTACGTGTGCGCCTGGCCCTGATTTTTCCGGAAGTTTATGAATTGGGGATGAGTAATCTGGGGTTGAAGATACTTTATGAACTTGTTAATTCCCGGCCGCATTTTTATGCCGAACGGGCATACAGTCCCTGGCCTGATCTGGAAAAATATCTTCGCCGGCACAAACTGCCTCTTTTTTCTTTAGAAACGCACAGCGCGCTTACGGAATTTGACGTTATCGGTTTTACCCTCCAGTATGAATTAGGTTACACCAATCTGTTGAATATCCTTGATCTTGCCCGGCTGCCCTTGTTGAGTAAAGACCGTCAGAACGGTTCCTGGCCGCTGGTTATTGCCGGGGGGCCGCTGGCAGTTACTCCGGAACCAGTAGCGCAGTTTATTGATGCCTTTGTTATCGGTGACGGGGAAGAGGTAATTATCGATTTTTTAGAATTTTATCAGGAGAACCGGGGGGAAGAGAAAACTGTTATGTTGGCTAAGCTGGCGGAGACCATTCCCGGTATTTATGTTCCTTCGTCTTATCAAACTAAGGGATCTCTGAAAGTACAACCAAAAACTGATTCTGTTCCTTATCCGATCAAGAAAAGAATAGTCAAAGACCTGAATCAAGTTCCTATACCGGTAAAACAAATTGTTCCGCTTATTGATATTGTTCATGATAGGTTCAGTCTGGAGATAATGCGCGGCTGCCCGCGAAAATGCCGTTTTTGCCAGGCGCGGGTAATTTATCAACCGGTGCGCAGACAGCAGCCCGAGCGGTTATTAGCAGCCGCCCGTGAAGCGGTGGCCAATACCGGTTATAAGGAACTTAGCCTGTCCAGTTTATCGGCAACTGACTATCGTGAAATTGACCGGCTGGCCAGGGAACTGATTAACGAATGGCCGGAGGGCGGGCTTTGTCTGTCGCTGCCTTCGATGCGGATAGATAGTTTCAGCCTTAGTCTGGTAGACAGTATTTCCAGGGTAAAAAAGACCGGGATTACCCTGGCTCCGGAAGCGGCCACTGACCGGCTGTTGGAAGTGATCGGTAAGGATGTTAAGGTGGCGGATTTAATGGCCGTGGCGGCGCAGGCCTATAAACTGGGTTATAATTTATTAAAACTCTATTTTATGATCGGTCTGCCGGGAGAAGAATTGGCTGACCTGGATAAATTGGTGGATCTCCTCCGGCAGTTAAGCCGGTTGGGAAAAGAGCTTAGGGGACGGCCGGTGCAGTTAAATGTTTCTATAGCAACCATGATCCCCAAACCCCATACATTTTTTCAGCGTCTGCCAATGTTGTCCGCGGAACAGATAAAGGAAAAACAGGCTTATTTGCGGGAGAGGATTAAACTCAGAAACGTAAAGTTAAGTTTTCATCCCGCGGAACAAACTTTGTTAGAAGCGGTATTCTGCCGCGGAGATCGCCGTTTGGGACAAGTGCTTTTAAGGGCCTGGCAATTGGGGACTAAGTTCGATCAATGGCGGGAACATTTTCGTTATGATCTCTGGCTGCAGGCCTTTAAAGACTGCGGCATAGATATGAATGAATATCTTTGCGGTTGGGATGATAGTGCCCCACTACCCTGGGATCATATTGATCTAAACCCAAATTAATAAAAGGTGAGTAGGGGCCAGGCCTGCCCCAGCAAGCTGGGGCTGCCATTATATGAATGTATATAGACTGCCCGGCCCGTGAAATGGTTTATATAGTTGTAAGTAAATGCATATTAAAGTATAATAAATAATATTGTGAAAGTAAAAATTAGAGGAGGCCAGAAATGAGTCAAAGACACCGGGTTGTCAAGAAATTGATCGGTGAACTTCTGATTGAACGTGGGTTTCTTACCCAGGAGCAGTTACAAGAGGCCTTGCGTGTTCAGAAGGAATCTAAAAAATTAATAGGTGAAATTCTTTTAGAGTTGGGCTATGTTTCAGAAGAAGAAGTAATGATTTGTCTGACAACGCAGTATGGTCTTCCCTACCTGCCGTTGGAGAGTTACGAGATAAATGATGAGGTGATTTCATCTGTTCCCGCCGATTTGGTGAAAAAGTACAGATTTATTCCTATTGACCGGATCGGGGATATGGTAACTATCGCCAGTTCTAATATTCTTGCTGAAGAGGCCTTGACTCAGATAGAAAGTACGATCGGGGTTAAGGTAGAATATTTTGTTACTACTCCCACCGCTTTACGTAAGGCAATCGAGAAGTATTATCCGTAAATTCGGCGTGCGGCGTGTGTCGTGCGTTGTGCGTATTGCGTAAATGATTTTGAACTGACGTGCAATACGCATGACGCACGACGAAAAAGGGGGAAGTGTGGAACGAAAGAGCATTAAAGCCCGCTTAACCGATTTTCTGGTTAAGAATGTCATTACCCAGGAACAATTGGATAAGGCCCTGACTATCCAGCGTGAAAAGGGGGGTAGTCTTAGTCGAATCCTGATTGATGAAGGGTTTAGTTCTGAGAAAAAATTAATGGCCGGGTTGAGCGCCTACCTGGGTCTGCCTCCTATTGACCTTAGCAAGATTAAGATTGCCAAAGAATTGATTGAACTTCTGCCCAGGAATATTGCCGTATTTTACGAGGCAGTGCCTATTTCCCGGGTTGGTGATATGCTGACCGTGGCCATGGCCGATCCCTTGAACATTCTGGCGGTGGATGATCTTAAGGTTGTCACCGGCCTGGATATTCAGCCCGTAATCAGTAATAGTAAGGATGTAAGCGCGGTTATCAATAATTTTTATGCTCCGACAGCGGACATTCAGGATATTATCAAAGAAGTCCCGATTGCGGAAGTGGAGATCCATCGGGAGGAGGAAGAGTTAAATCTGGCGGAGGTAATTGACCAGACGGATAAAGCGCCGGTAATTCGAATTGTTAATTTAGTTCTTTATCAGGGCATCAAGAATCAGGCCAGTGATATTCATTTGGAACCGTTTGAGAATAAACTGCGGTTACGTTATCGGATTGACGGTGTTCTTTATGAAAGTTCTCCTCCCCCCCGGCATATGCACGCGGCAATTACTTCCAGGATTAAGATTCTTTCTAAACTTGATATTGCCGAGCGCCGCAAACCGCAGGATGGCCGTTTCCGTATCCGGATGGAGGGAAAGGATATTGATTTTCGGGTATCGGTAATGCCTACCTCTTTTGGGGAAAAGGTTGTGCTCAGGATTTTAGATAAAAGTTCTCTTTGTATGGAATTGGAAAAGCTGGGCATTACCGGCAGGTCACTGGCCGTGTTTGATAACGCGATAAAAAATCCTTATGGGATGATCCTTTTAACCGGACCGACCGGCAGTGGTAAGACAACTACTCTTTATTCCGCTCTTAGTAAGATAAACTCCGAGGATGTGAATATTATTACCGTTGAGGATCCGGTTGAATACCAGTTTGTGGGCATGAACCAGGTAGCGGTGCGGCCGGAAGTGGGTCTTACCTTTGCCAGCGGCCTGCGTAGTATTCTGCGGCAGGATCCGGATATTATTATGGTGGGGGAAATCAGGGATTTAGAGACCGCGGATATTGCTGTTAAGGCCGCGCTTACCGGCCATCTTGTTTTTAGCACTTTGCACACAAATGACGCTGCCGGGACAATTGCCCGGCTCAAGGATATGGGGCTGGAACCTTTTTTAATTGCCAGTTCTCTGCTTATGATTGTGGCCCAACGGCTTGTCAGGCAGATATGCAGTTATTGTAAAAAACCGATAGATGTTTCGCCTCAGATTTTAGAACGGATCGGCTATCAATCGGGAAAGGGCGATAAACCGGTGTTTTATAAGGGGATTGGCTGTCGTCATTGCCGCAATCGCGGGTATTCAGGCCGGCTGGGGCTCTACGAGGTGTTGGAAGTCAACAGGGAAATTCAGAATATGATCGCCGAAAAGGCGACAAGTGAACAGATAAAGTCCGAAGCTGTTGCTAATGGTATGCAGACATTACGTACGGCCGGAATCCAGAAAGCTAAAGAAGGATTAACTACCCTGGAAGAGGTTCTCCGGGTAACAGCGGGCAATTAGAATGGTAATTTATTATATGAAATTTCAATATTTAGTAAGTAAAATTCTAACCACGAAGAACACGAAGAAAAAAATATAAATAGAAAAACTTCGTGTCCTTCGTGGTTGAATAAGCACGTTGGTATTAATCGCGAGTAGTCATGCCCGTAGGGCATTAACTTGAAAGGTCATTATGTTGAAATTTAATTTTAAGGCCAAAGACACGCATGGGAAAATGATCGCTGATAGCATGGAAGCGGAGAATCAGCGGGAGGTGATTACAGCTTTGCGTCGCCGCGGGCTGGTTGTGGTTAGTATTGAGCAGCTAAAAAGCAAGGGACGGAAGCGCCGGTCCAGTAGAAAAGTGAGAATTGGAGAATTAGCGATCTTTGCCCGGCAGCTCTCTACGATGGTTAATGCCGGCCTGCCTCTGCTGGACAGTTTAAGGACCCTTTATGACCAGATAGAAAATCCAGGGTTTCAGAACGTGGTCAGTGATGTGGTCAGTCAGGTAGAGAGTGGTAACAGCTTTGCCGAGGCGATTACTACTCATCCCAAGATATTTGGTTCTTTTTTTATTAATATGGTCCGGGCGGGTGAGGCCAGTGGTGAATTGGCAGAGATTCTTATTCGGATTGCCGATTATCTGGAATCAGTAAATTCCCTCCGGCGCAAGGTTAAGATGGCGATGATTTATCCCTCAATTATCAGCATCATGGCCGTCTTGATTACACTGGTCTTATTATTAAAGGTAATTCCGATTTTCGAGGATATATATAATGATTTAGGAGCAACCCTGCCTCTTCCCACTCAGGTTCTTATTCTGATTAGTACTATCTTGCGCCGCTGGTTCTTGCTCATCATTGCCGGCGTGGTAGTGGGATTAGTGTTTCTGGGGCGGTTTAAAAAGACCGAACGGGGGCGGGAGATTTTTGACCGCGTTAAACTTAAAATCCCGATATTCGGTCAATTATTCCATAAGGTGGCTATCTCCCGGTTTTCCAGAACACTGGGGACCTTGATTAAAAGCGGTGTCCCTATTCTAGGTTCGCTGGATATAGTTAAGCAGGTTTCCGGCAATAAAATGATTGAGTCAGCCCTGGACGTGGCCGCGGAACGCATTCGAGAAGGTAAAAGTATTGAGGATCCTTTAAGCAAAAGTGGTGTTTTCCCTCCCATGGTAGTGAAAATGGTTGCTGTCGGTGAGAAAAGCGGGCGGTTGGAGGAAATGCTGGAGAAGGTTTCCGCTTATTATGATGAGCAGGTATCCACCATGGTTGCCGGGCTGGCCAGCCTCATTGAGCCTTTATTGATTGCCTTATTAGGAGTTGTTATCGGTGGTATTGTAATGTGTATGTTCCTGCCTATCTTCCGCCTTTCCTCTATTATAGGTTCCGGATGAAGAAAAATCATTATCCAAAGGAACTGGCCAGAAAACTGAAATTTATCATGGTGGTCCGGCTGGTAATCGTGACCCTGGTTCTGGCTGCCGGTTCATTTGCCCTCCAGGTTGAACGTATTCCGTTTTACACGATCATCGCTGTCTTTTATCTGGCTACGCTTTTATACGCCGTACTGTTACGCTTTCGCTTTCCCGTCTATCTGCTGGCCTACATTCAGATAATTGTCGATATTGTATTAGAAACTATTATTATTCATTACGCCGGCGGGGCAGACAGCATTTACGCCTTCCTGTATGCCCCTTCCATAATAGCTGCGGGTGTGCTTATCTCCGCTCAGGCCGCAAAATTAGTCGCCGGGCTGGGGAGCCTGTTTTACGGGTTGCTCTCGCTGGCGGAATATGAAGGTTTTATTGTGCCGATAACAGGGGCGGAAATACTCTACCGGGAAGGGCCCTGGATTATCATGTTTATTGTCTGTTTCAGGATTATTATTTTCTGTTTGATCGGCTATCTTGCCAGTCATCTTTCCCACAGCCTTTTTCAGGAACGCACGGCGCTTAGGAACTTACGCAACCTCAATGACCTCATTTTGAATAATATTGCCAGCGGGGTAATAACTATCGATAACCAGGGCCGGATAGTTTATCTTAACCCGCCGGCCAGTGCTATTTTAGCAAAAAAAACCGGAGATTTGCTCGGGGGCCATTGGGCAAATTTATTTTTGTCCGGAGCGAAAGATGATACAGAATCTCAGTTTTTTGAGCGCGCCGCAAAACCGATCGGTACCGAAATCAATCTGCTTCAAGCGGACGGGAAAAAGATAATCCTCGGCTGCAATTATTCTGCCCTTTTTGATGAGAACGATAAGCTCTTAGGGGGAGTGATTACTTTCCGCGATCTGACAGTCCTGAAACAATTAGAGTTAGAAGTGCGCCAACGGGAGAAACTGAGTGGAATGGGCGAGCTGGCCATGGGTATTGCCCACGAATTGCGTAATCCGCTGGCTTCGATCAGGGGTTCGTTGGAGGTGCTGAAGGAAAGGGGTCACTTTAGTGATGAAGGGGAAAAATTAGTCGGAGTGATTATTAAAGAATCAGAAAGGTTGAACCGGATTATTGAAGATTTTCTCAAATATGCCCGGGAGAAACGCAAAGAGGTAAAATATGAAGATTTGGGGCAGATATTAGATGAAGTATGGGTGCTGTTAAAGCATCAGGGGAGATGGCCCACAGGGATAAAATTGAGTAGAGAGATTTCCCAGCCAAAGATAATGCTCAATATGGATCCGGAGCAGATAAAGCAGGTATTTTATAATCTTTTTATTAATTCACTGGAGGCCATGCCGCAAGGCGGTCAGGTCAGTGTGGCAATTAGTGAGCAGCCGGAATGTGTGATGATTAAGGTTAAAGATACGGGTTCCGGGATCCGGGCGGAAGAGCAAGATAAGGTTTTTCAGCGTTTCTATAGTACCAAATCTTATGGTTTAGGGATCGGGCTGGCGATTACCAGGCGGATTGTGGAGGAGCATGGCGGCCGGATAAAACTGCACAGTGTGCCGGGGGAAGGGGCGGAGGTTACGGTTGTGTTGCCGAAGTAATCAGTGAGCGGTTTTTGGTATTCAGTATTCTCTAATAAGGTGCGTATGCATAAAATCCTAGTAGTAGATGATGAGCAGAGTATGGTTGATGTGATTGCCGAGATGCTTCGGCGGGAGGATGTCCAGGTCCATCAGACTACTGACGGAAAGAAGGCCCTGGAAATTATCCGGAAAGAGCCGCTGGATCTGGTAATTTGTGACCTGAAAATGAGTCCGTTAAGCGGCCTGGAAGTACTGAAAGAGGGTAAAAAAATAAGACCGCCGGTGACCTTTGTCATGATAACCGCTTATGGATCGATAGAGAGTGCCGTAGAGTGTATGCGGGGTGGCGCCTATGACTATATTAATAAACCTTTTGCCATGGAGGAACTGCGTCTGTTGGTTCACCGGTCTCTTGAACACAGGCGGTTAGTGCAGGAAAACATTCATTTGCGAAAAGAAGTCCGGGCGAAGTATCATTTTAAGAATATTATTGGTAAAAGCCCGGTTATGCAGCGGGTCTATGAGATGGTGGAAAAGGTTGCCGCCACCGATAGTACGGTTTTAATCTATGGGGAAAGCGGTACCGGTAAGGAATTAGTAGCCCGGGCCATCCATTATCATAGTGATCGTAAGGGAAAACCCATTGTGGCGATTAATTGCGGCGGTTTGCCGGAGAGTTTATTAGAATCCGAGCTTTTCGGGCACGTGAAAGGGGCCTTTACGGGAGCGGTTAGTGATAAGAAAGGCTTATTTCAGGTTGCTG
>CAZIXI010000004.1:0-39168 GCA_964543115.1 uncultured bacterium | reverse complement strand
TACACCGGTTTTGCCTTTGGCCTGGGAATTGAACGCATTGCTATGCTTAAATACGGCATTAACGACATCCGCTTATTTTACGAAAACGACATAAGATTTATACAGCAATTTTAAAATTATGAAAAAAATATATTATATTCTCTTTTTATTAGTTCTATTAACTTCCTTAATCTGCGGTTGCGCCAAGGAACCGGAATATCCCCCGGAAATAACAAAGCTGCTGCAGGCTGTAAACAACAATCCTGATAACACCAGCCGATATGAGGAATTGATTAAGGCCCTGATCAATGCGCAATACTATCCGGCGGCCCTTGATTACGCTCAAAAACTAATTAAACTGGATGCCGACTATCCCTACGGCTACATCTATGCCGGCATCTGCTCAGAGATCCTCTCCGACTGGCAGCAGGCAGGAAAATATTACGAAGAATTAATCGCTAAACTGCCGGAAGACAGCCGGGGTTATTACTGCCTGGGTAGTCTCCTCTACCGGGAAGGTAAATATAAACCCGCAATCGAAAACCTGAAAAAGGCCCTGGCTGCCGGAATCGCTGATCCCATTAAAGAAATGGAAACACTTAATTTTCTTGCCCTTGCCTATTACTTCAATAAGCAAAAAGACTTGGCCTATGAAACACTTGATAAAGTACTGAAAATAGACGCACTGAATCCCGAGGCCCTCTATCATTACGGAACCTGGAAACTCCGGCAGGGAAAATACGATGAAGCCGTTCAATATTTAAATAAACTCATTTCCCTGGCTCCACAAGATGCCAAACCCTACCTGAGACTGGCCAAGGCCCATTATCATAACCGGGACACGGCCCGCGCGGAAGAGGCCTTTTTGGATGCCAGCCGTTATGACGGCACCTGCCGGCCCCTGGCCGAAATCGTCCGTGTGCAAGATTACGCCAGTACCTATAGAGATGTCAATACCGCCATGGTTAAGGTAATGAAAAAGTATAATTATCGAAAAGGCAGTAACTACTACGTTCGCGGAATTGTGGAAAACGTCGGCCTAGAAGTGGCCAAATGGTGTTCAGTGGTGGTTCGTTTTTATGATAAAAACGACACTCTACTCAGCCAAAAAGTAATTAATCTCTCTCCCCGTAACCTGCGCCCGGAACAATACGCCTTTTTTAAAGTCAAGATCACCGATGATGAAAAAATCTTCACTGTTAAGGTAGAAGCCAACTGGCACAAACGCTCCGCCTCCATCTATTTGAAATAACCGCCCTTTCTTTTGACAAATTGCGCCCCCCATTGACAGCAGGCCATTCCAATGTTATATTTTTAGGGGCAAGAGGGGGCCAATGAAAAAAAACTATTTCACTATATTTGTTTGTTTATACCTTAGTTTAAGCATATTTCTTCAACCCTGTACGTTTGCCTCTAATGAACTATCCTGCCTGCTGGCGCCGGACTCCAACACGGATGATCCAGACTTCCAGGCACTCTACCAGGCAACAATCAGGACCCGGGCCGCCCTGAATGAAGGTATTGATTTCATCCGCAGACTGGGAGAAGCTACAGCAAATTACCTGAACCGCTTCCAATACCGCACCCCTGACGGGGAGTCACTCAAATTTCCCTTTAATGAACAGGTCTATCTCACCATTCTGGAGATAATCGCGGAATTTATCGAAGAACAAATGGCCGGCACTCCGAATGCACGTCTCCAAGAAGTTATCAGCAACCGGGCAATTATCGCCAAACTTATGCTCGCCTATCAGCATGCCCCCTTCTTGGGAAAAGTAACAGAAGAAGATAAGAAAAAATTTATTAAAGACATAATCTCACGTTATGTCTCCCCGGATAAAGTAACCGCCTTTATCGAAACACACTTAGCGGAAAAAACTGAATTAATTCATGATTCCAAATTATTCGCCCGGGCCAATGTGGTCTACGAGGCCTACAAAGAGCAACCAACAACCACCCTGAAAGAAAAACTACAGGCCCTGGCCGACGGTAAGATTGATGATCAGAAGATTAGGCGCCTGCTCCAGTACCTGCGCAAAAACAGCTATCCGCGCAGCAGCTTTTCCGTTTTCTTTAATCCTAAAGATGCTTCCCAAGACATCGCTGATCCCGCGACAATGTGCATTTTTGATTATATTAACTGGGCCTATCAAACAGGATTATCCGGTTTGGAGATCGCTACCGACTTCCTGCCCTTCGATCCCAGTAAACGTCTCCCGGAAGAATTTTCTCATTTGGAACGCCAACAAATCAAGGCCCTGGTGGAACTATTCGGCCTGAACCTAACGGTCCATTCACCATTAGTCGGCCCGTTTCAGGGACCAAAAAGCCTGTTTACCGATCCCGCTGATAATGTAGAGCTTTACGCGGAAACCATTCAATTCTGCCATGACATCGGCGCGCGCTCTGTGGTGGTGCATATCGTGGAACGCGGCCGGATAGAAGAAATGGCCCAAATACTGGTCACCGCCGCCAATACTGACGTGAAAGTGGCCTTTGAAAATTCCTACAATAAAAATGGCGTCTTCCCCACAGCAGATGAAGTGGCGGAGATAATCAAAAAAGTCGCCGCCCGCACCCATGAAATTGATCCTCCCGCCTTAAAAAACCTGGCCATCACCTTTGACTCCGCCCACTATAACCTGGTTCCCAACATGGAAGACCCGCTGGTTGCCTTTATCAAACTGGCTGATCTGGCCAGCAAGCTGGAAAAAGAATATGAACATTTTGATTACCGCCGTTTCTTTGCTGAACTGCACCTCAACCAGAATCTGGGCGCGATCAGCTATTTTATCGGTTTCAGCGCCGACCTGCACAGCTCCATCGAAACCCCCGGGCCAATAAATAATGCCGCCTTGATCAGCTTCGCCTTTGCCCAGGGATTTAACCCGATCGTTATTGCCGAACAAAGAGAAACAATATCGCCGGCCGGCTTGAAATTTATTGAAGAAGCGGTAATTGCCGGCCAGCGGGCAATAGGAATATACAAGTTGCTGGAGGCAGGTCTGACGCTCGGCACTGCCCTGGCTGAGCAAAACGCCTATAAACCATTTTTTAATGGAAAAAACAGGAAGATCGCCTACGCCATGCTGTCCGGACTATACGGCTTAAGCACCCTAACCCAGCAGCTGGAAAACAGAATAAATCAACAAATCCTCACCGGCCAGGGAACAATAGAAGGAAGATCAGGACTGGCCACCCGGATAATTCCCGCCGGCGAAGAATTTATCACGGAAGGGGAATTTGCTGACGAGATGTATATCATTGCCCGAGGCACAGCCGGCATCTATAAGGGCGGCCGGCCGTTCCTGGACGGCGAGGATAAGCAGATAACCAGGAAAGCGGGCGAATTCGTTGGTGAAATAGCCCTGGTCAAAGGAATCCGGCGGACAAACACCGTAAAGGCGAAAACTGAAATGCTGGTCACCGTCATCTCCGCCGCCACCTACCGGCTGTTAATAAAACTATACCCTGATTTTCTGGAACTGGTAACCACCCATGCCGAACAAAGGCTTTTCAGTGAAGTAAACTTAGTAAAGGCATATATCCTTAACGAAATTGAGCCTGGCCAAACAATAACTGTCCGGCAGTTAAAAACCGCCATTCAAACCCCTTCCCAGGTAGTCAAGAAAGCCTTAGCGGAATTAATGGAAGAACAACCCGGGCTCCTCGAACCGGCCCCCGGCAAACCCGATACCTATATCAAAACCAAACCCATCACCGCAGAAGCCCTTTCCCCAGCAGAAGAACTTGAACCAACCTCCACCAGCGTTTAATCTCCATGTAGGAGGTCTCCATGTAGGAGGTCAGACCTCCTACATGGAGTAAGTGTATAGATTTCATGCATAAATATACTACTAAGCAAAATATCACGCTTATCATCCAAATTATCAAACTATTTCCATGTAGGAGGTCTGACCTCCTACATGGGGCTAACCAACTTTTAAAACCCGACCTTGGACTTTCCCATGTCTTCAGAACTGATATTAAATCTTGCCAACTGCCTTTTTTTGGCCTAAAATATGACATCCTAATTAACCCATATAACCCATATATTATTACCTTATGAAAATAACCTATAATTGGCTAAAAGAACTTGTGGATTTTGATTTTTCGCCTGCTGAACTGGCGGATAAACTGAGTATGCTGGGGTTGGAAGTAGAACTAGTAGTGCCCGTAAAACCGGCCTTTGCTAACGTGGTTGTCGGCCGGATAAAAGAAATCACCCGCCATCCTTCTGCTGATAAGCTAATCCTCTGTAAAATTGATATCGGTAAAGAAATACTGGATATTGTGTGCGGCGCCCGTAACGTTAAAGAAGGGGATCATGTTCCAGTTGCCTTGGTCGGCGGCCAGTTGGCTAATGGCATGAAAATGATAAAAAAGAAGATTAGGGGAATTGAATCTTCCGGGATGCTTTGCAGTGAGCAGGAACTGGGTTTTGGCGATGGCCCTGAAGGGATTTTTATTCTTTCAGAGAAAAACCTGCAAAAGGAAGTATCCGTTCTAGGCCTTCCGCTGGAGTCGGTCCTACCAATAGAAGACAGCATTCTGGATATCGCCGTAACAGCCAATCGCGGCGATGCCCTTTCTCTGATTGGGATTGCCCGGGAAATCAGTGCCCTCACGGGTAATCCGCTTAAACTGCCGCCGGACAAACCCGCTGAATCAGGAAAATCAGTAAATAAACTGCTTACCGTTAAGTTGGCGGCGAAAGATCTCTGTCCTCGCTATACCGCCCGGGTAATTACTGGTATAAAAATTGAACCATCCCCTTTCTGGCTCCGCTACCGCCTGAATCTACTGGGACTGCGCAGTATAAATAATGTTGTGGATATAACAAACTATGTTTTACTGGAAACCGGGCAGCCTTTACACGCTTTTGACTACCAGCTTATTGCCGGTAAAACCATCATTGTCCGCCAGGCTGAGAAAAAAGAAAAAATAACCACTATTGATGAAGAAAAAAGAACGCTGGATCAAGAAATGCTGGTTATTGCCGACCAACAAAAGCCTGTGGCCCTGGGCGGGGTTATTGGAGGAAAAGATACTGAAGTAAATCCGGAAACAAAAGATATCCTCCTGGAAAGCGCTTATTTCCAGCCGACATCTATCCGCAGGACAGCAAAAAAACTGGCCGTAATGAGCGATTCCAGTTACCGTTTTGAAAGAGGCGTGGATCCTCACCTGGCACCCATTGCGTCCGGCCGCGCTGCCCAGCTAATCTTGAAACTAGCCGGAGGAGAACTGGCCAAAGGGATTATCGACCAAAAGGGGAAATTGCCGGTTACGCCAAAAATAAAATTTGATCCGGCTTTCTGCAATCGCGTGCTGGGCACAGATATTACCCGGAAAGAAATGACTTCAATCCTCAAGAGTCTCGGCTGCAAAATCCAGGCACAGCTGGTACATCCCCCCAGTTACCGGCCTGATTTAATCATACCTGTTGATCTGGTTGAAGAAATAGCCAGATTCCACGGTTACCCTAATATACCGGCTTCCATGCCGGAAGCCATGATCATTTCCAAACCGCTGGTTGAATCGTACTCCAAAATAACCAGTTTAAAAAGACTGCTCTGCGGACTGGGTCTGACAGAAATAATCACTTATAGCTTTACAGCTCCTGATGCTCTCGCGCGCATGGAAATGACCCTGGACAATAAACAACTGCTGGCAATCAAAAATCCCGTCAGTAAAGACACCTCCATTATGCGTACCAGCCTTCTGCCCGGATTGATGAAAACAATCTCTCAAAATATCAACAAAGGCAATACAGATCTCCGCCTATTTGAAGTTGGCAAATGCTTCTTCCCGCTTAATAATGAGGAATTACCCAGAGAAGAAATGCAGCTGAGTATTGGGATAAGCAGTGATAAAGGAAATAAAGGATTTTTTCAGTTAAAAGGCATTTTAGAAGAAATACTAGAAAGGTTATTTGTCAAGACTGGGCAGTTTCCCAAAAGCAATCAGCCGGCACTCCATCCCGGAAGGACTTGCGCAATTAATATAAATAATAAACAAATTGGTTTTTTTGGTGAGTTACACCCCAAGGTATTACGCAACTATGATATCACTCAACCTGTTTGGCTGGCAGAACTTAGAATAGTCCCCCTACTTGCTGCCCGGGACCTACCGCCGAAGTATGCCCCCCTGCCAAAATTCCCCGGAATAAGAAGGGATATTGCGATTATTGTTGACAAGCAGCTGGAGAGTTATGATATAATAAAAACTGTCAGGGATATACAAATTAAAATCCTTGAATCAATAAATGTTTTTGATGTTTATCAAGGTGATCCAATACCAGCAGGGAAAAAAAGTCTGGCTTTTGCCCTTATTTACCGGCACCCAGACCGCACCCTAACCGATGAGGAGGTTAATAATATTCACAAATTAGTCCAGGAGAAGATTTTAGCCAAACATATCGGAGAAATACGCATTTAAAATCTTTTCCGCAGAACTGATGTTTAAATAGAAAGTTTTTTATTTTTTCCCTCTAGAGGGAAGTTAAGGTGTATGACAGAACGAAAAATAGGTAGTGCAACAAAAGTAGAGATTTGCGGGCGGGAATACCAAATAACAGGAGAGAGTGAAGAATATTTACAGGAATTGGCCCGTTACGTAGATAGTCAATTAGCGAATTTGTCTCAAACGCAGACAGTTTATTCTCCAGGAAGGTTGGGAATATTGGCCTGCTTAAATATCGCGGATGAGCTTTATAAGCTGAAGGAAAAACACAAGCTGGCTTCAACCAAACTGCTGAACACAGTAAACAACCTGATAGAAAAAGTTGATTTAGTCCTGGAGAAAAATGATTCACGTTCTGAGAAAGATAGAGAAGAAGCAGAACTAGTATTGGCAAAGAATTAACTAACTGTTCAAGCATTGACTGCCCCAAGCTTCGCTTGGGACTGCAACTTTTGGAATGGCTATTGACTGCCCTACTCTGTTTTGTTTTGTAACGCTACGTTCTGAACCAACACCAAGAACCAGGGAGCTTGACCTCCTCGCGGCTGACATGAGCAACTGGAAGCCGCGGAGAAAGCACCCACCTTAAACAATCGGTTCTACGAACGTTACAGACAACAGAAGTAGGGCAGTCTTTTTTCATTCCAATAATAGCAGTCTATATACATTCATATAATGGCAGCCCCGCAAAGCGGGGCAGTCCCCCGATGAAATCGGGGGGCAGTCTTTTTTTTAATAATATGCAAGATTTATTTAATAAACAAGAGCCTATCCAGGATTCAGATAGATTACCGCTGGCGGTACGAATGCGCCCGCGATCACTGAAAGAATTTAGCGGGCAGGGCCATATTGTCGCCCAGGGAAAACTCCTTCCCCGGGCCATTGCTGCTGATCGGATTACCTCAATTATCCTCTATGGACCGCCGGGCTGCGGGAAAACCACCCTAGCGGCAATTATTGCCCGGGGCACCAAAAGCCATTTCGAACGGCTCAGTGCGGTAGAGGCCAACGTCGCGGATATCCGCAGGGTGATCTCTGAGGCAAAAAACAGACTGGCCACCACCGGCAAAAAAAGCCTGCTTTTTATAGATGAAATCCATCGTTTCAATAAGGCCCAGCAAGATGTGCTCCTACCTGATATTGAAAATAGAACTATTCAATTAATCGGAGCAACGACCCATAATCCTTTCTTCTCAGTCATTGCCCCACTGGTCAGCCGTTCACAGATATTTCAGCTCCACGCGTTAAAAACAGAAGATTTAACTATAATCATTAATAAGGCCATCAAAGATAAGGAACGGGGTCTGGGAAACTTAAAGATTAAAGCCGATAAGGAGGCACTTGATTTCTGGGCACAGGTTAGTGACGGAGATGCCCGCCGGGCCCTTAATGCCTTAGAGATTGCCGCTCTAACAACTCCACCTTCTGCCGGTAACAAAATCCAGATAACTCTGGCTATCGCAGCCGAAAGCACACAAAAGAAAGCTGTGCTTTATGACCGCAATGAAGACAGCCATTACGATACCATCTCAGCCTTTATTAAAAGCATGCGGGGCAGCGATCCGGACGCCACCCTCTATTGGCTGGCTAAAATGCTCTATGCCGGTGAAGACCCGGCATTTATCGCCCGCCGGCTGGTAATCTGCGCCAGTGAAGACGTAGGAAATGCCGATCCCCGCGCCCTAACCGTCGCTACCTCTGCTTTAGAGGCAGTAGAATTTATTGGTATGCCGGAAGCGCGTATTACCCTGGCCCAGGCAGCCGTCTACGTTGCCTGTGCGCCAAAAAGTAATGCTTCGTATTTAGGGATCGAAGCTGCCATAAAAGACGTTGAGGAAGGACGCATCCTCGAGGTACCCGACCACCTCAAAGACAGCAGCTATAGCAGCGCTAAAAAGCTGGGGCACGGTATTGGCTATAAATACAGTCACAAAGGAGATAAACATTATCTGCCGCAGGATTACCTGCCGGCAGCTAAACAATACTATTTTCCGGGTAACCTGGGATACGAAAGAAAGATGAAGGAATGGCTGAAGGAATTAAAAAAACAGGAGCGAAGCTCGCACGTTCGACTGAAAAATGAATAAAGGAGAAATAAGAAAAAAACTGCTAAATAAGCGTAAGAACGTAACTCCCCGTTTGGTAGAGGAAAAGAGTAAACGCATTCACCGACGCCTGGTAAAAACCAGAGAATTCCGCCAGGCAAAAACGATTATGTTTTATTTGGCTAAAGATAATGAGGTGTCTACAGCGGCCAGCATACATTTAGCCTTAAAAATGAAAAAAAAGGTCTGTGTACCTTGTACAAATAAACAAAAAAAGACAATTCGCTCAATTAGCATTGAAAACTGTAAAGATGATCTTTGTGCAGGCAACTACGGAATTCTTGAACCAAGAAGGAAAGGAAAAAGGAGAATAAGTCCCAAAAAAACAGTCTATAACCATTCATCTAAAGCAGTCCCGCGAAGCGGGATAGATTTGATTATTGTCCCGGGAACCGCCTTCGATTTAGCGAGGAACCGTCTCGGTCGGGGATTAGCCTATTATGACCGTTTTCTGGCCAAGGCTGCTAAATCAACCACGATCGGTCTGGCCTTTGATTTCCAGATTGTTCCCCGCTTGCCAAATCAAGGCCATGATGTTCCCATGGACAGAATCATAACTGAAAGGAGAATCATATGAAAGACATAACCCAAATTAATTCCATGCTGATTAGTTTGCTGGTTGGCATAATCGGTTTCGTCATGGGCTTTATAGTCCGTAAACTACTATCTCGCCGCCAGCTACACTCCGCGGAACGGGCCGCTAAAACAATCATTTCTGACGCCCAGAAAGAAGCTACGAATAAGAAAAAAGAAGGCGAACTATCCGCTAAAGACGAGTTTCACAAAATGCGGTTAAAATTCGACAACGAAACCAGAGACCGCCGCCATGAGTTAATGACCCTGGAACGAAGAGTTATTCAAAGAGAAGAAAACCTGGACCGAAAAGTTGATCTGCTGGAGAAAAAACAGCGGGACATCAACCGCCGTGAACAATTTTTAAACAACAAGGCAAATCAACTTATGGGTAAGGAAAACCAACTTAACAAAATGTACGAAGAAGAACGACAACGCCTGCAGCAAATAAGCGGCCTGACAAAAGAAGAGGCAAAAAACCAATTATTTTCTAAACTCGAAGAAGAAGTTTCCCGGGAAGCCGCGTTCAAGGCCCGGCGGATTGAAGAAGAAGCTAAGGAAACCGCCGATAAAAAGGCAAAGTATCTCATCTCACTTGCCATCCAGCGTTTGGCCGGGGAATATGTTTCCGAAGCAACAGTAACCACCGTTGCCCTGCCCAACGATGAAATGAAAGGGCGGATTATCGGCCGGGAAGGAAGGAACATTCGGGCAATTGAAGCCGCTACCGGCGTGGATGTAATAATCGATGATACTCCCGAAGCAGTAACCCTGTCTGCCTTTGATCCGGTACGCCGGGAAACAGCCAAAATCGCTCTCGAACGTCTGATTATTGACGGGCGTATTCATCCGGCCCGAATCGAAGAGGTTGTTGGCAGAGTAAAAAAGGAAATGGATGAAACAATCAAGGAAATCGGACAACAAACAATTTTTGATCTGGGCCTCCATCGGGTTCATCCGGAATTAATAAGATTAATCGGCCGCCTAAGATACCGTACAAGTTACGGCCAAAACGTCTTGATTCACTCCAAGGAATGCGCCTATTTAATGGGAATGATGATGGCGGAATTAGGTTTCCATAATCAGGTCAATATCGCTAAACGCGCCGGCATCCTGCACGACATAGGAAAAGCCATTGACCAGGAAACCGAAGGCACACACGTTTCGATCGGCGGCGATATGGCCAAGAAATACGGAGAGAGCCCGGAAATCGTTCACGCCATTAAAGCCCATCACGGCGATGAAGAACCGAAAACTATCCTGGCTGTACTTTGCCAGGCAGCAGACGCAATCAGCGGCGCCCGTCCCGGGGCCCGGTCTGAAACATTACAGGCCTACATCAAGCGGCTGGAAAAATTGGAACAAATCGCTGATTCCTTCCGCGGAGTCAGCAATTCCTATGCTATCCAGGCCGGTCGGGAAGTCCGGGTAATCGTTGTACCGGATAAAGTCGACGACAACGAAACCGTTCAGCTGTCTCGAAACATCACCAAGAAAATAGAAGAAGAGATGGAATATCCGGGCCAGATTAAAGTTACTGTTATCCGGGAAACACGCGCGGTGGAATTCGCTAAATAATTTATGCTACGCAAATTTTATGAAAATACTGCTTATTGGTGACATTGTTGGGGAACCGGGAAGAAAAGCAATCGGTGATCTTGTCCCGCGGCTGAGAGAGAATCATCAGCTGGAATACATAATTGCTAACGGGGAGAACGCTGCCGGAGGCAACGGGCTGACCCCCAAAATAGCAGAACAACTCTTCAGCTACGGTGTCGACGTAATCACTTCCGGTGATCACATCTGGAAAAACAAAGAAGTGCTTAAAGTACTGGATCTGGAACCTCGTATCCTGCGGCCAGCCAACTATCCTGCCGGAGCGCCGGGGAAAGGCTATCAAGTACTGCAAACTCCCGGCGGACTCAAAGTCGGCATTATCAATCTACTGGGACGAGTATTCATTTCCACAATTGATTGTCCCTTTCGTGCCGTTGATCATATCCTTAATGAGATCTCGCGGGAAACTAAAATAATTATCGTGGATTTCCACGCTGAAGCAACTTCCGAAAAAATCGCTATGGGTTGGCACCTGGACGGCCGTGTATCTTGCCTGGCCGGCACACATACTCACGTTCCCACCCGTGATTCCCGGATACTTCCCGGAGGAACAGCTTATATTACCGACCTGGGAATGGTGGGCTCCCGCAACTCCGTTATTGGAGTGAGCAAAGAAGCGGTACTAAAAAGGTTCCTCACCCAACTCCCCCAACGCTTCCAACCTGCCAAAGACGATATGCTTTTATCCGGGATCATTGTCACGATCGATCCCGAGACTGGTAAAGCTAGTGAAATAGTACCAATAGACGAAACCTGGCCTTGAAAAAGCTATAGTCTATAGTCTAAATTATGTCTACAAAAACCCGCATTTACAAAGTAAGCGAACTTACAAGGAACATTAAGTTCATTCTCGACCGGCAGCTGCCGCCGCTCTGGCTGGAAGGGGAAATATCCAATCTCACCAGGCATTCTTCCGGTCATACCTATTTTACCCTGAAAGACGAATCAAGCCAGATTAAGGCCGTACTCTTTAAATCCAGAAACCAGGACCTAACCCCTTCTCTCCCCCTGAAAAATGGTCTCAGTATCCTGGCTTTCGGCAAAATCAGTGTCTATGAAAAAGCGGGAAACTATCAGATCATCATTGATAAACTTGAACCAAAAGGCATTGGGGCCCTTCAACTGGCCTACGAAGAGCTAAAGAAAAGACTGCATAAAGAAGGGTTGTTTGATCCAGCACATAAAAAACCTCTTCCTCTTCTGCCTAAATGTATCGGTATTGTTACCTCACCTACAGGTGCTGCTGTCAGAGACATTATTAATATAATCATCAGGCGTTTTCCCAATATCGGTATCCTCCTCTACCCGGTCAGAGTACAGGGAGCGGGAGCGGGAGAGGAAATCGCTGCCGCCATTGATTCACTGAATAAGCTAACGAACATTGATACCCTGATCGTCGGCCGGGGCGGCGGCAGCCTGGAAGACCTCTGGGCCTTTAACGAAGAATGTGTAGCCCGCAGTATCTTCCGCTCACAAATCCCTGTTATTTCAGCAGTCGGCCATGAAATAGATTTTACTATTGCGGATTTCGTTGCTGACGTACGCGCGGCCACGCCTTCGGAAGCCGCTGAAAAAGTAATTGCTCAAAAAGGAGAATTTATTGACCGCCTGAATTTCCTCGGACATAAACTGCAAAGCTCGCTGGAGCTTTTCCTTAAGAACCTCCGTAGCCGTCTGGACCGCGCCCGCACCAGCTATGTTTTCAAAGAACCGGAAAACACCCTGCGTCAGTACAGCCAAAGACTGGATGAACTTAAACACCACCTGCAAAAAGAAATCAGCCATCTCCACAAAATCCACTGTCAACAAACAGATGCCTTAAGTAAACGGCTGCAAGCACTTAATCCGGAAGCAATTTTAACCCGCGGCTATAGTATTACAACCACATTGCGTAACAACAAGATAGTCACTAACCCCAAGCAACTTAAACCAGGAGAGGAACTTGAGACTAAAGTCGCTAGGGGAAGATTCCGATCAAAAGTTGAGAAATAGCTTGACATTTGTCTAAATATTGCTATATTAATAGCACCCCACACCATAAAGTGAAGGAGGAAGTATGGCAGAAATAAAGTTTGAAGAAGCCTTAAGTAAACTAGAGGGGATCGTGGAGGGCCTGGAACAAGGCAAAATATCCCTTGAAGATTCCCTTAAAAAATACGAAGAAGGAATAAAACTTGCCAGATTCTGCTCAAAAAAGCTTGATGAGGCCGAACAAAAAATCGAGGTCCTGACCAAGGACAGTTCGGGTAAACCCAAGCGGGAGGCCTTCAAACAAAAAAAAGATTCAGGCACAACCCCTAAAGAAGACAAAAAAACAAAGGAAGATTTTTTGTTTTAAAATCTGTAGGGGACGACCTCCGTCCCAGCAAAGCTGGGACTGCTATTATAGGAATGGATATAGACCGTGTCGTCCCGAATAATAATGGGACATTAAATAGCGGGCGGAATCCCCGTGTCGTCCTGAATAACTAAAAAATATGACAACATTATTAGAAAAAATCAACAGTCCGGCGGACCTGAAAAAACTCCAGCCTAAAGAACTTCCCCTGGTCGCTGAAGAAATAAGGGAACTGATCATCAATACTGTTTCTCACACTGGCGGTCATTTGGCCTCTAGCCTGGGAGCCGTAGACTTGATTACTGCGGTTCATTATGTCTTTAATGCCCCCCGGGACAAAATCACCTATGATGTCGGGCACCAGGCCTATGCCCATAAAATCCTCACCGGCAGAAGAACGCGTTTTTCTACCTTACGACAACTTGGCGGAATCGGCGGCTTCATTAAGCCCGAAGAAAGTGAATATGATAGTTTTATCAGCGGGCACAGCAGTACGGCCATTTCCGCCGCTCTGGGAATGGCCACAGCCAGGGATCTTGCCGGTGAAAAGCATAAGGTAATCGCGATTATCGGTGACGCTACCCTAACCGGCGGCATGGCCTATGAGGCGCTCAACAACGCCGGAGCTTATATCAAAAATTTCCTGATCATCCTTAACGAAAATGAAATGGCCATTTCCCGTTGCGTGGGCGCCATGACCCGCTACCTGAATAAGATCATTACCTCATCTATTTACAACCGGGCAAGAAAAGAGCTGCAACAGATAATTAAAAAAATTCCCGCCCTAGGCAGCCGCATGCTGGAATTCGCTCACCGCCTGGAAGAATCACTTAAAGGAATACTTATTCCCGGTCTGCTCTTTGAAGAATTAGGTTTCCGTTATTTTGGACCGGTAGACGGTCACGATACCAGCACTATGATTGAGATATTGAAGGCGGTAAACGAAATTGAGCAGCCGGTGATCCTTCATTTGATCACCAAAAAAGGAAAAGGATATAAGCATGCCGAGGCCGCACCGGAAGAGTTTCATGGCGCCAGTCCATTTCACATTACATCCGGCAACGGCAAAAAACAGCCCACTATCCCTACTTACACTGAAGTATTCGGTGACACGTTATGTAAACTGGCTAAATACGATCCCAAGCTCCTGGCGATTACCGCCGCAATGACACAAGGCACCGGATTAGAAAGATTTAAAGAACTATACCCTAAAAGGTTCTTTGATGTGGGAATAGCTGAAGAACATGCGGTTACCTTTGCTGCCGGACTGGCAAAAAGCGGCTGGCGGCCGGTAGTGGCTATCTACTCAACCTTTCTTCAACGCTCCTATGATCAGATTGTAGTTGATGTTGCCTTGCAAAATTTACCGGTAATCTTTGCCCTGGACCGGGCCGGACTGGTGGGAGAAGACGGACCGACCCATCATGGCGTTTTTGACATCTCTTACCTGCGGCACATCCCTAACCTTGTAGTTCTCCAGCCAAAAGACGAAAATGAAATGCAGCACATGCTCTATACGGCAACAAATCACAATGGCCCCATCGCTATCCGTTATCCCCGCGGAACTGGCGAGGGAGTCGCCCTGGACACTCGTCTGCAAAATATCACTCTGGGCAAAGCAGAATTGCTTTTAGAAGGAAAAGAGGGAATTATCCTGGCTATCGGACCTATGGTTAATCTGGCCAAAGAGGCAATTAAGCTATTACGTAAAGAAGGGATTCAACTGGGCCTCGTTAACAGCCGTTTTATTAAACCTCTGGACGAGGAACTTTTCACTGAACTGGCCAATAATTATCCCCTGCTGATTACAATAGAAGAACATACCCTGGCCGGAGGGTTCCATAGCGCGGTATTGGAAGTTCTCTCCCGGAAAGGAATTCAGGGGGCCAAAACCTTAGGCCTGGGCATTCCCGATCAGTTTATCCCCCACGGGAAAATAACTGAGCTGCGAGAAATAATCGGGCTTACCCCCACAACAATCGCCGCCCAAATACGTCAGCAACTGCACAGCCGTGAACCTCTAATTTTATAACCGTTTCCCTGCCCCATGAATACTACACCTAAGAAAAAACGCCTGGATCAACTTCTGGTTGAACGCGAACTCTTTTCTTCGCGTCACCAGGCTCAATTAGCTATTCGCAGCGGACAGATACAGGTCAATAATCAGCTTGCCGACAAACCAGGGGCACTCTTTTCCCGGGACTGCCAAATAAAAATAAAAGAAAAATCACCTTACGTCAGCCGCGGAGGAAAAAAACTAGCAGCCGCCTTAAAAGAATTTAAGCTAAACGCAACCAATAAGATTGCTCTTGATATCGGCAGTTCCACCGGCGGCTTCACCGATTGCCTTCTCCAACATGGCGCTAAGCGTGTTTACGCCATAGATGTCGGTTACGGCCAGCTGGCCTTACCGTTACGCAATGATCCCCGCGTGATTCTCAAAGAAAAAACAAACGCTCGCTACCTTAAGCCGGGTGATTTTCCCGAAAAAATACAATTAGTCACTATTGATGTATCCTTCATCTCTCTTGATAAAATTCTCCCGGTCATAAGCAAACTGACAGAACCAGAAACAACAGTAATCGCCCTCATCAAACCACAATTTGAAGCCGGAAGGAAGGATATTAAAAAGGGAGTTATTCGTGATCCGGAGGTACATTGCGCAGTTATTGAAAAAATTAAAAAGCTGGCCCGGGACAATCAGCTCGAGACACAAGCAATCATTCCCTCTCCAATCCTGGGCCCGGCAGGAAACAAGGAATTTCTTATATATTTAGTAAAAAAATA
This sequence comes from uncultured bacterium, assembly GCA_964543115.1. Lineage (GTDB taxonomy): Bacteria > Auribacterota > CAZIXI01 > CAZIXI01 > CAZIXI01 > CAZIXI01. The sequence goes on along the minus strand of CAZIXI010000004.1, from coordinate 23,304 downwards.
AAAACGTAGGGGCCAGGCCTGCCTGGCCCATTAGGGGCAGGCCTGGCCCCTACGTTAACAACAATCCTACTCCCCCGCCTTTCCGTATACTAAACCAATAATCAAACCACCACAAGCAGTTCTGATTAATCCAGTAACAGTCATATAAATAATCGCACTAAAAGCAACATTCATAAACATGTCGGTAGCAAACATGCCTGGTAAAATACCCACTGCCCAAACATAAAAGCCGAAATTCATCCCTCTTTCCGCGACTGTTTTACCGGGAATGCCGTTATAAATCCTGACATAAACGGCAGTCAGAAGAATACTGAGCAATAAACTACCAATAAAATAAGTTGCGCCCGGAGCAGCAGTCATTGGTTTCCAGGCAACAGTCGGCGGAACGGTATAAATCCACTTGAACCACCAACCGCAGGTAACCCCGCCAAAAATGGCATTAAATATCACCACACAAACACCAGCCAACAAAATTCTCCCCAATTTCATACTACACCTCCTTCTTAGCTTCTTAGCTTGTAGTGATAATCGTACGAATTTGCTTGTAAGTTCATGATAAAACCTAAAAAGCTAAAAAGCTAAGAAGCTACAAGCTAGAAAGCTAGCAAATGCCACGCTTGGATTTTCGGATAAACTCTACTAAATGATCAACCTCAGCATTAGATTTCATCTGTTTATTGACCTGCTCCAGGGCACGTGATCTGGCCAGGCCTGATTTAAATATTATCTTAAATGCCTGCTTGAGCTCCCGGCATTCTGATGTAGAAAAACCATTTCGCCGCAAGCCGACAGAATTTAAACTACGGGTAACAGCTGGATGTCCGTCGGCAATCGTAAAGGGCGAAACATCCTGGACAACCTTGGCGCAACCACCAATCAGGCTGAGCCTGCCCACCCGGCAGAACTGATGAATAGCGACCAAACCGCCAATTATCGCCTTATCTTCTATTTCCACATGGCCAGCCAGAGTCGCACAATTGGCCAACACCACATCGTCGCCTAGTACACAGTTATGGGCGACGTGGGAATAGGCCATTAAAAAGCAATTATCACCAATAACCGTTTCTGAACCGTCACCAGTCGCCACATTAACGGTCACAAACTCTCTGATTATCGTGTTGCTGCCAATACGCACGTAAGAGCGCTCATTTTGAAATTTCAAATCCTGGGAGGGAGAACCAACAACCGCGGAAGAATATATCCGGCAGCCTTTACCGATTGAGGTATATCCATCAATCACCGCATGACTACCGATAGTTACATTCCCGGCAATGGTCACATTTTCACCAACAATCGCGTAGGCACCGATTTCGGCACTACTATCAATTTTGGCCTTCTCATGAATAACTGCTGTAGAATGAACTTTCATATTAACCATCAACTATCGCGAACATCAAATCCGCCTCAGCGACCAGGGAATTATCAACATAGGCTTGCGCATGTACCTTGCCGGTTTTACTGCGGGCCTTAACTAACTCTACCTTCATCACCAGTTGATCCCCGGGTAATACTATTTTACGGAACTTAACGTTGTCCATACTCATAAAATACGCATACTTCCCGACATTTTCACTTTTTTTTAGCAACATAATCCCACCCAGCTGCGCCATGGACTCGACTATCAAAACCCCCGGCATAATCGGCCGGTCGGGAAAATGCCCTTGAAAGAAATGCTCATTAATAGTCACATTCTTCACCCCGGCAGCCGTGGTATCATTCATTTCTGTAACCTTATCTATTAAAAGAAAGGGATAACGATGGGGAAGATATTTCATAATCTGGTTAATATCGATCTGCGGGCTTGATAATTGATTATCGTTTGCAACTGTTGACATTTGCTCCTCCTGTGATTTAGAAATTGATTTGTAGAGTTGTTCCGTTAATTTTATATTTAAATTATGGCCCGGTTTAACCGCAATAAAATGGGCCTTAATCGGTTTACCCAACAGACTAATATCTCCCAGGAGATCCAAAATTTTATGCCGGACAAATTCGTTTTTAAACCGCAATGTTTCCTTACTATAAACAGCGTCATCACCAATAACAACTGCGTTATCCAGACTGCCACCTTTAATCAAGCCCTTTTCCATTAGCTCCTTTACTTCATGCTGAAAACAAAAGGTTCTGGTTACGGCAATTTCCTCCTCAAAAGTCTTTTCGTTGATAGATAAGGTTATATGTTGAGAAGAAACCTCAGGATGATTAAAATCAATAGTGCAGGTCACCTTTAGCCCGTCATGGGGTAAGGCGACAAGCATTGACCCGTTTTCACTCACCCAAAAACTTTGGCGCAAATGACAATAACGGCGCGGGGCATCCTGTGTCACCACCCCCGCCTCCTTGATCATTTCAACAAAATGACTGGCGCTTCCGTCACCGACCGGAGGCTCATTGGCATCCAGCCGGACAAGCACATTATCAACTCTCAGGCCTAAAAAAGAAGCCAGCAGATGTTCAACCGTATAGATCTTCGCCTTTCCTTCCTGGATATTTGAACCCCGCACAACATCCGCTATCTTACTGACATGAGCTTTAATCCGCGGGTGCCCGGCCAGGTCAATTCTTTCAAACTGTATTCCGCTATTAGGCGGAGCGGGTAAAAAGGTAATTGTGGCATCATTACCGGTATGGAGAGCAATACCGGAATAGCTTACTTCCTTACCGATTGTCCGTTGATATTCCATTATCTAGTCCTATTATTTTCGCTATCTTTCAGTTTTTTTTCCAGCTCGGCGACTTTCTCGTATAGTTTCGGCAACCGGTTAACCAGGGCCTGTAGTTTCTGGGCCTTAACATGAGCAACAGCCGGAAAACCGGAAACAGTCGTATTCGCGGGCACGCTCTTGGTTACACCGGCTTTTCCCCCGACTATAACATTATCCCCGATTGTAAGATGACCGGCAACTCCAGATTGACCGGCCAGAACAAAATTTTTACCTATTGTCGTACTGCCAGCTATCCCCGTTTGGGCAACCACTATGGAATTCTCACCAATAACAACATTATGGGCGATTTGCACCAAATTATCGATCTTGGTCCCGCGTTTGATCCAGGTTTTATCAAACCGTGCACGGTCGATCGTTACATTAGCGCCAACTTCCACATCATCTTCAAGCACAACCGTACCAATTTGAGAAATCTTCTGGTGTACCCCCTGCAAGGCAGCATAACCAAACCCGTCACTGCCGATTACCGTCCCGCTATGAATGATACAACGGCTCCCGATAACTACCCGCTCTCTGATCACCACCTGGGGATAAATTAAAGTATCAGCACCGATAGTACTATCTTCACCAATAAAAACCCCGGCCCCAACAACGGTATTATCCCCAACAATAGTTCGGTCTTCGATAACCGCACAGGGCTGAATAGAAACATCCTTCCCCAATTGAACATCCTTACCAATAACCGCACTCGGGTGCACTCCCAGCGAATACTTAACCGGCTTCGGCCCAATAATCTCCATTAATCTGGCAAAGGCCAGTGAGGGATTATCATGACGAATACCAACTTTATCCTTCGGCAAAGACATTTTGGGCGGCACAATAATTACTGTGGCCCCAGTCATCTCAGTAAGCGACTGATACTTAAGATTAGCGACAAAGGTAACCTCCCCCGGCCGCGCCTCCCTAATGCCGCTGGCACCATTAATAACGGTTTTGCCGTCTCCTTCAATTGTCCCGCCGATTATTTCGGCAACTTCCTGAGCTGTTTTCTGCATATTATTATTTTTCTGTTTTATTTAATATTTTAATTACGTCTCCCGTAACATCCGCGTCTGCCTGCTTGTAAATGAGGGCCTTATCGTCGAAAATATACGTATAACCATTATTTTTCCCATATTCCGCGGTTACATTCTTTATTTCGTCATATATCTCCAGCCATTTTGCATTACGCGCCTCAACTAATTCCTTCCGCTTATCTGTTCTTTGTTTATTTAAATCCTGTATTTTTTTTCTCAAATCTTCTTCTTTCTCTTTTCGGGCTTCCTCCCCTAAAAGTTCCAGCTGGTCACGCATCTTACTAATCTCAAAGGCCTGCTTTTCCAGCTCTGCCTCTGCGCCTTCTAATTCTTTTTTCAAGCGGGCATCTTCAGTCTTGGTTCTACCATACTCATTAAAGGCCTTCTCAAAATCAATGTAGCCAAACTTCATCTCCGCCGCTTGTCCACAAGCACAAACAACTAATATACCTACTGCTACCAACAATCCAAACAATCCCTTCATCTCCACCCTCCTTTTAAATTTCGGATATCAGAATGCGCATTCCGCATTCCACTTTCCACAATTAGAAAGTTGTTCCCATACTAAAACTAAACCGTCCATCACCACGTTCATCTTCGTTAACAGAGTCTGTAATCACTGGAATACCATAATCCACCTGTATTGGCCCAATCGGGAGTTTCAACCGAACACCCAGCCCAACAGAACCATTTAATTGATCCAGATGAAATTCTCCAGCATTTTTAAAAACGGCACCGGTATCATAAAAAAACGCTCCCCGCACACGGGTAATCAAAGGGAATGTATACTCAATTGTCGCCATTCCCATTGTCTTGCCGCCGATCGGCTCATCATTACTGTCCCGAGGGCTGATTGCCCGGTACTCAAAACCTCTTACCGTCGTCGCCCCGCCAAGAAAAAAGCGGTCAAAAATCGGCACCCGGGTATTATCGCCGTATTGCTCCACTACTCCGGCCCGCGCCCCTACACGGATAATATGCTCCCAAAACAGGGGAAAATAGACACTTCCCGAAGCGGTCAATTTTGTAAATTTTGTATTTCCGCCGACTCCGGCCACTTCCGGACGAATCATCAGGCGATAACCACGTGTCGGAAACAACCAACTGTCCCGGGTATCACGAACAAGGGCCAGGGCCACCGTACCGACATAACGTTTCCCGGCTTCCTGCTTGATTTCATCTGACGCATCGTCACTTACATGGGCAATATCCACCTGCTGATAAGAATAAGCCAGATCTGCCCGGTTAAATGCACCCAGGGACTTTCCTAACCGAATATTGAATCCCCGCCGTTTCTCATCGAAATATTTACTGTAATATTTCCTCGTACGCTGAAAAAGATCAAAACCAACTGACAACCGGCGCCCCATAAACCAGGGTTCGGTAAAACTTATCAGGTAATCCTGGCGCTTGGAACCAATATCCGCCCGCAACCGCAGCTTCTGGCCGCCGCCAACAAAATAAGGAAAATTGGTAATATCAAAGTTACTCTGCGATATTTCCACAAACCCGATAAGATAATCAATCGAGCTATAACCCGCGCCAAAACCTATCTCTCCGGTTTTTTGCTCCTTTACTTCAACAATAACATCTTTCTCATGCTTAATATCAGTTGGCCTAATACTCACATCCACAAACTCAAAATAGCCAAGATTCTGCAACCGATCACGGGACCTCTTCAATTTAACGCTATCACAGACCTCTCCGGGATAAACAGTCACTTCCCGGCGGACAACAATATCCTTGGTCCTCGTGTTACCTCTAATATCCACACGCCGCACATAGGATATGTCGCCTCTGGAAATTTTGTAACTTACATCCATTCTGCCGGTCTCCGAATCAAGAGAGGTACTTGTGCGCACACGGGCATCGAGATATCCTTCGGCATTATAGAAATCCCTGACCGCCGCCATATCCCGCTCAAAAATATCAGGATTAAAAATAGCCCCGGTTTTTAACTTCATCAGTGACATAATCTTTTCAGTCGGGTACTCATCATTACCGGAAACAGAAATTGTTCCGACATAATATTTATCACCTTCTGAAATTTTAATAGTAATCCAGACTTTTGTCCCCTCTTCATTATAATCCCTGACAACGTCTAAAATCTTTACATCCAGATAGCCGTGAGAACGATACAAGCGGAGAATATTTTCCAGATCTGCTTTAAATTGCTCTTCTTTCAATATCCCGGAACTGAACAAAGTATCTTTTCGGGTCCGCATCACCTTAATTATCTGCCTGGCCGACAAGGCTTCGTTCCCTTCAAACTTAATCTCAGCAATATGTATCCGCAAACCTTCTTCGATATGGACCGTAACAATGGCCCGGCCGGTAGACTCATCAATACTTATCTCATAATCAATTTTGGCAAGAGAGAACCCTTTGCTTTCATAGTACTCTTTAATCGTCTCAATATCATCCTTCACCTGATACTCGTTAAGGACCTCGCCCTCCACCGACTCCATTTTCTTTTTTAAACGGGATGATTTAATTTTTTTATTACCCGTAAAGATAATCTCTTTAAGCATTGGTTTTTCTTTAACGATAAAATCAACCCGCACCCCGTTTTCTACTTCTTCAACATCAATACTGATTAGGGTAAAATACCCCGAATCATAAAGCCGGCTTAAATCATCATTAATTACTTTTGTGCTGAAAACTTCGCCCTTCTTGGTTTTCACCTTACTGATAATTACGGATTCACTAACCATCTTATTGCCAAGAACCTTAACCTCGACTATTTCCTGCCCCTCATATTTGGATTCTTGCGCAGAAACGACCGAAGCAGTGAAAAACAGCCCCAAAAGAAAGAAAATGAAAATATTTTTATTCATTAGCATCACCTTTCGCCAGCAAAAAGAAGCCGGCGGTTACACTTCCACTTGTTCTGTTATTCAATCCCCAGGGGTACTTCCTGCTCGGTAAAATCTTCAAACCTGGTATACTCGCTAAAAAATCGCAGTTTGATATCCCCGGTAGGGCCATTACGCTGTTTGGCCATAATGACATCCGCCAACCCAGGGCTATCTTCTGCATCGTAATATTCCCGGCGCAGCAACAGAACAACCACATCAGCATCCTGCTCTATCGCCCCAGATTCACGCAAGTCTGACAATTGCGGCCGATGGTCCTGCCGTCCCTCAACAGCCCGATTAAGCTGGGAAATAACAACCACAGGCACATTCAATTCCCGGGCCAGCCCTTTCAGGGAACGAGAAATATCGGCAATCTCCTGCTGCCTGTTTTCCGTCCGCCGTCCGACTCCCTGCATTAACTGTAAATAATCAAGCACAATTAATTTAATATCATGTTTTGATTTTAAACGCCGGGCCTTGGCCCGTATCTCACGGATGGTAATTCCAGGAGTATCATCAATAAATATCGGCGCAGCCGCCAACTTGCCCGCAGCGGCAACCAGCCGGGGAAAATCTTTCTCGCCTAAAAAACCCGTTCGTACCTTCTGCAGGCTAACCCGGCTATAAGAACACAGCATCCGCATAACCAACTGCGGCTTGGACATTTCCAGGCTAAAAACGGCCATGGGAATATTTTCGTGAAGAGCGGCATATTCAACTATATTCAGGGCAAAGCTGGTTTTCCCCATTGAGGGCCGGGCAGCAAAAACCACTAAATCAGACATCTGCAGACCGGAAGTCATCTCATCAAAATCACGAAAACCGGTAGGAATACCGGTGACTAATTGCTTGCGTTGATATAACTTCTCAATGGTCTCTACACTGTCCTTGACCAATTCCCGGAAAGGAACAATACTGTCCCCTACACGACGCTGGGTGATCTCAAAAACCTTACGTTCCGCCAGATCCAACACAGCCTCCATCTCTTCCGGCGCCCCATAACATTGATTGATGATTTCCGCTGAGATATCAATTAACCGCCTAAGAATAGTCTTGTCCTGAACAATCTTTATATAATGCTCAACATTCGCGGTAGTAGACAAATAGTTAAGCAGAGAAGCAACATAACTGGCCCCGCCTACTTTTTCTAATTCTCCTAAATTTTTAAACTTTTCCGTAAGGGTTAATAAATCCACAGCCTGATTATCATCATAGAGGGCAAGGATCTGATTGAAAATCATCCGATGCGGTTCATAGTAGAAGCAGGCCGCGGACAGTTTTTCGACGGCCAGGGAAATCACATCCCGTTCCAGCAGCATCGCGCTTAACACTGCCATTTCGGCTTCCATGCTCTGCGGCGGGGTCCGATCTATTGCATTATCCATAAAAATGCCTTTTTAAATACTTACTCTTTTACAACCCACAGCTTAAACTCAGTCACAACATCCGTCGCTAACTTAACAGGAATGGTATAGATACCCAGTTTCTTGATTGGTTCTTCCAGGACAATCTTCTTCTTTCCCACATCTATCCCTTCATTAGCCAGGACCTTTGCTATATCAGCAGAGGTTACCGCCCCATATAATTTATCCTCGGCACCGGCAGCGACAGTAATCGTACAAGATGTATGCTTTAGTTTCTCGGCAAGCATTTGAGCTTCTTCTTTGCTCTTTTCTTCTTCCACCTTTTGTTTCTCTTTAAGCGCCTTAATCATTTCCACTTTTTCCGGTGAGGATGCCTCAGCAAGACCTTGCGGCAGGAGGTAATTTCTAGCAAAACCATCCTTTACATTTACCACGTCCCCGATATCACCTAATTTCTCCACATTTTCTTTTAGAATAACAAGCATAATAATTTTCCTCCTCAATAATAAACAAATCACAGATTCAACACATCTTTTTAACCACGGAGGACTCGGAGCTCACTGAGAAATAAATATATAATCTTTATAAATTCTCCGTGTATCTCTGTGCATCTCTGCAAACTCCGTGGTTGAATATAACTTACTAGTGTCTTTCAGCGGACTCAAATTTGTTCCACCATTAAACGCGACTATTCTCCCACATAGGGAATAAGGGCCATAAAACGAGCCCTTTTGATAGCCAGCGTCAATTGTCGCTGGTGTTTGGCACAGGTATTAGTCGTCCTTGCCGGCAACATTTTCCCCTTTTCAGTAGTATGTTTTCGCAAACGATTGACGTCTTTGTAATCAATCTCTTTGACTTTCTCAACACAAAACTGACATCGACGGGTTCTTGTCCGGCCGATAAGCGTACGACGTGGTTTTTTAAATTTTCGCGTGTCTTTTTTCTTTATTGGCATCTATCCCTCCATAAGGCATTTTGTTAAAATTGTTAATTAAAACGGGGCTTCCTCTTCATCCCCGGTCGGAGCCATATTTTCTGACGTTTCATCAGCTGAAGCTGTTTCACTGTCTCCTTGCCCTGCTTTTGTACTTCCCGCATCCGTTTCTGCCGCATGTGCACCACGCGGCCGCCCCATAAACTGTACCCGCTGAGCAACTACACGCAAACGGCTGCGGCGCTCCCCCTCCTTCGATTCCCAGGTATCTAACTGCAATCTTCCTTCAACAAATATTGTCGATCCCTTGAATAAATATTCCCCGCAAGCTTCCGCCTGCTTACTCCAGACAGTTACCCGGACAAAAACAACATCTTCTTTACGCTCTCCGGTTTTACTGAGAAATTTTTGTGAGATGGCTATATTCAGGTCAGCAACTGCTGTCCCCCCGGAAGTATAACGCAATTCCGGATCCCGAGTCAGATTCCCCATCAAAAACACTCTATTCAAAGACGCCATAATTACCTCCTTACTTAAGATTAGGTGTTACGTCTTTCCCAACTTGCGCGACATCAGCCATTTTTGATCTTTCCAAAATCAGGTTACGAAGAATATTCTCATTGATCCTGTATTTAGATAAAATCTTACCAATAAGATCACCTTCTCCTCTGAAATTCAACAGCAGATAGCATCCTTCACGATATTTTTTAATCGGATAAGCCAGCTGTTGACGCCCCATATTTTTTGTCTCAACAACCTCGCCATTGTTCTTTTTTATCTCATCCTGAATAGCTGCAATAACTTTCTCCGTTTCCTCATCCGCTAACTGCGGATTAACAATAAACATCCCTTCGTAATTGTTCATTCTTCCTCCTTCTTAAGAACATTAGATCGATTAAATCTATTCATCGCAGATTCAATCCCGACAGTTATTATTGTTTCTATCGCTCCTACGGCCAGCTGACAATAATCATTTAATTGGGCTTTTTCAGCAGAGTTAAACCGTTCCAAAACATGGCCAACAACATCCTTGCTTATAGTACTGCGTCCAACACCCATACGCAAGCGAGGAAAACCTGTAGTTCCCAAAGACTCAATAACCGACTGCACCCCTCGATGCCCCCCGCTGCTTCCTTGCTTGCGAATCCGCAAATTCAACCACGCTAAATCAATATCATCTATTATAACCAACAGCTGCCGAGCCTCAATACCATAGAGCTTTCGTAAGCCGGTTATTGCCTGACCGCTGCGGTTCATATACGTGGCCGGCTTTACCAGAATGACCTGTTCTCCTTCAATCAGTCCCTTACCCGTATAAGCGGGAATAAATTTATCTTTTTTCCACCTGATCTTATATTGCCTTGCCCACAGGTCCACAACTTGAAAACCAATATTATGCCTGCTCCATTTGTATCTCAACCCGGGATTTCCTAAACCGATTATCGCCCACATATTCAATTTCGGATTTCGAATTGTGGATTTCGGATTTTGTTATCTAAAATTCCGCAATCCGAACGTTTCACGCAAAATTCGAAATATAGTTATTCTTCGGCCTTTTCTTCAGCTTTCGCCTTTGGTTTGGCTTCAGCTTCTGCCGCTTCCTCTTCAGCACCTTCTTCTTCTTTCTTCCCCTTACCAATAACCTCGGGTTCCTCAGCCTCGCCTTCCACAGGAGCCGGAGCCAGTTCCTCTTCTGCCCGCGGAGCGGCAACAGCAATTGCCGGATGCTCAGGATCACTTAATAAAGTTACTTCTTTTGGGATGGTGAGGTCCTTCACATAAATAGTATGCCCTATTTCCAGTTCCGTTACATCGACTTCGATATGCGGCGGAATATCGGTTGGCAAACATTCTATTTCCAACTCGTGCATAATTATATCCAGGCTGCCGCCGGCAACCACACCCTTCGGCTCTCCCTTGACTTCCAGGTGAACGGTGGTTTTAATCTTATCTTTCAGGGATATCTCATTAAAATCAATATGCAGCCAATCACCCTTAAGCGGATCCCGCTGTATTTCTTTAACAATCACTGTTCTTTTCGCATCCTTTCCTTCACCGCTGACGACAAGATCCAAAAGAGCATTTTCCGCTACCTGCCCCCCCTTAACATTATTAATCTTCATCAAGGGAATCTGGACAGAAATCGGTTTGTGTAAACGGCCATAGACAATCCCCGGGACAATCCCTTCTGCCCGCAGCTTCTTCATATTCCGGCTCCCACTCTCTTCACGCTGTGCAACTTCCAGTTTAATCCTGCTCATAACATCACCTCTTTAATTTAAGATTCTAGTTTCAACAATCCTTTAAAGAAACAGACTGCTCACCGATTCATTACTATGAATTCGTTTAATCGCCTCTGCTAATAACCCGCCGATACTCAACACTGTTACCTTATCGTCCTTAAGCTTATCACCAAGGGGAATCGTATCAGTAGTAACCAATTTCTTCAAGACAGAATTTCCCAGCCGCTCACTGGCCTTCCCGGAAAGCACCGGATGAGTGATTGCGGCATATACCTCCAGCGCGCCCTGGGCCTTTACCGCTCCCACCGCTTCAACCAGCGAACTGCCGGTAGAAATAATATCATCAACAAAAACTACTCTTTTCCCTTCAACATCCCCCATTATATTCATTACCTCTGTCTTCTCCCCACTCACCCGCCGCTTATCCACTACAGCCAAGTCAGCTTCCAATAACTTGGCAAAAGCCCGAGCCATCTTCACGCCACCGACATCCGGACTAACTATAACAACATGGTCCAAATTCATCTTTTTAATATGTTCAATCATTACCGGAGCGGCATAAAGATGATCCAAAGGGATATCAAAAAATCCCTGGATCTGGCCGGCATGTAAATCAACCGTAATCACCCTGTCCGTGCCAGCGGCAGTTAACAAATTAGCAATCAACTTCGCTGTAATCGGAACCCGGGGTTGATCCTTACGGTCCTGCCGGGCATAACCAAAATACGGAATAACAGCGGTTATCCTGGCCGCGCTGGCTCTCTTCATGGCATCAATCATAATCAACAATTCCATGATATTGTCATTGACCGGCGAACAGGTGGATTGGATGACAAATACATCCCGGCCCCTAACATTCTCATTGATTTTAACCCTGATTTCCCCTTCACTAAATTTCTCTACCTCAATATCCCCTAAGGGTAAACTAAGAGAATCAGCTATCCGTTTCGCTACCATAGAATTAGCATTACCTGTAAATAATTGTAAGTCAAAATTGAGCATCTCAGCTTCCTCCTATTTTTTCTTCCGTAAAACACGTGCGGGTGCCCCAACAACCACAGCATTTGGGGGAACATTTCGATTTCTAAGAACAACACTACCGGCTCCAGTAAGCGCGCCCTTACCGACAGAGAGCGGGGCCACCAATGTTGTATTGCTGCCAATAAACACCCTATCTTTAATCACTGTCTGATATTTATTTTTACCGTCATAATTAGCGGTGATCGTGCCCGCCCCTATATTAACCTTCTTACCAATAATCGTATCTCCCAAATAGCTTAAGTGCTTGGCCTTTGTGTGTCGGCCAATGGAAGACTTTTTAACTTCCACAAAATTACCTATTTCTGCTCTGTCCTTCAGCACTGTCTTTGTCCGGAGATGGCTAAAGGGTCCAACCACACAGTCGCGGCCAATAACAACCTCGCCCGCAATTACCGTAAACGGATTAATAACAGTATCACGGCCAATCCTGGCCCGCAAATCAATAAATGTCGTTTCCGGCGATATAATAGTAACTCCTCTTTTAAGATGATTTTCGATAACGCGCCGATTCATAATCCTATTCACTAACGATAAATCATTACGACTATTGACGCCCAGCAATTGTTCTTCATCTCTAATGGTTAACGATCCGACAGACAAACCCTTCCCGACAAGAATGGCCACACTGTCGGTCAAATAATATTCTTTTTGCCGATTAACTCTACCAATAGAGGAAATAGCATTAAACAGACTCTTGGCGCGAAAACAATAGACCCCGGAATTAACCTCACTGATTTTTTTATCTTTTGAAGAGACATCCTTATCTTCACCAATCCTGCTTATTGCTCCCCCTGCCCCGCGAATAATCCTTCCATATCCCGCCGGCTCCTTTGACAAACCAGTAACTAAGGTACACACATTATTGTTTTTTTGATGTACACTGATTAATCGACTATAGGTGCGCGTTTCCACCAGCGGCATATCACCGCAGGCAATTAAAATATCACCCCGGAAACCCTTAAAATAACTTCGCGCACAATCTACCGCGTGCCCTGTTCCAAGCTGCTTTGCCTGATAGACACAAACAACATCCTTCGGCAATTTTTTTTCCAGTTTCTCTCTCCCCTGCCCAGTCACTACAATAATCTTATCGATGCCGGCTGCTCTAAGATTTCTAATTACCGCCAGCACCATTGGCAGCCCACTAACCTCATGAAGCACCTTGGGCAAATTGGACCGCATCCGCTTGCCCTTACCGGCGGCAAGCACGACAGCAATAATCTTTCTCTTAAACCTCTTCTTAGACATAAACAATATCCATTATTTAACTGCCCCGCTTCGCGGGACTGCCATTATCGGAATGGCTATAGACTGCCCCCCGATTTCATCGGGGGACTGCCATTATCGGAATGGCTATAGACTGGCCGGGCAGGATTCGAACCTGCGAATGCGGGCTCCAAAAACCCGTGTCTTGCCGCTTGACGACCGGCCAATACTATTTACAAGCTGGCTCGTGGCCTCTTCTTTTAACACTAAGACTACATACTTTGAGCCATATCAGCATGATAGGCATCAAGCACCTTTTGCTGAATATATTCTCTGGAATCAGTAGTTATCGGATGAGCAATGTCACGGTGAGTTTCCGGAACTCCATCTGGGCCAGCCGGCAAAGTCACTCCCTCTAAACTCGCCCCGCATTGATTACAGAATTTGCTGCCAAAAGGATTTTTCTTTTTACACTGCGGGCATAAGATGGAAACTTTCATGCTCGGCATAGCAACAAATAAACCCTTTTTGCCATCGATTATCCGCAAGTCACGGACGACAAAGGCATTATCGATAGTAATCGACACATACGCCTTTAACTTTCCCTCACCGATGTTTCTCCTCCGAATTTTCACTTCTGTAATTTCCATAGAACCTTCCTCCTTTAACCTCAGACAACAATCTTTTCCCGGCTTCCCCTGATTGATAACTACCTGGAATATCAGCAATCACCTCCTCTTCAAATGGTAGTTACAACCTTAATCCACCAGTTAGATGATCCTAATTTTTTAACCCTGGCAGCTACTTCCAATGCTTCACTTTCAGCAGCGGCTATCCCGCATACCGTGGAACCAGAACCGCAGAGAAAACTTCTCAAGGCACCAGCTTCTATTAGAATCTCCAAAATATCTTTAAGTTCGGGAAACAATCCTAGAGCCGGGCGTTCTAAGTCATTCTTTATATTATCGATTAAATTATCTATATTATTATTATTATGTCTAAAGAAAGTTAAGATATTATAATCAGCCGCTTCTCTTGTCAAGGCTAATCTCTGGCCTTCCAATTCATCCCATTTACGATAAACAGACGCCGTACTTAATCCCCGCCCAGGATTTACCAATATCAGCCATAATTTTACTCCCGCCAGCCTTTCCGCGATAATCTCCCCCCGGCCCCGGCAAATAGCAGCTGCCGGATAGAGGAAGAAAGGCACATCCATTCCCAGTGAAGAGGCCAAAGAAACCAATTCCTTATCTGCTAATCTATTCTCCCACAATTGATTAAGCCCAGTTAACACCATAGCCGCATCTGAGCTACCTCCTCCCAAACCTCCACCTATCGGGATATTTTTCACTAAATCAATCGTAACAGCCGGAGATTCATTAATTTGACAAAAAAATAGCTGGGCAGCTTTAAAAACGAGGTTATCTGATTGCGTTGGAAGAGTTTGTCCTTCAGGAAGACCATTCCCTCGGCTGGTAATCAGCAATCCTCCCTCACTCCTGGTTAAACGTAGTTCATCGAAAAGAGCTATCGGCTGCAACAGGGTACATAATTGGTGATAACCATTCTCCTCCCGGCCCAATAATTCCAGATATAAATTAACCTTGGCCCAGGGCTTCAAAACTAATTTTTTCATTAATAGTAACTCGCTCCGCTGGTGAATTTTAAACTACAAAAGCAAATAACTTCCTTAACGCAGAGGACGCAGAGAAAAACTTATATTACAAAAACTCTGCGGAACTTTGCGGACTCTGCGTTAAGAACATCTTTCATGTAAACTACCTCTTCCGCGGGCCACCCCGGCTGCCAATTTTTTTCTGATATTGCTCGGTCTTTTTTCGTAGTTCCTCATTATCCGGATCTAATTCCAAGGCCTTCTCCCATTCTTCTCTGGCTCGTGCCTTCAGCCCCTGCCGCCAGTAAATATCACCTAAATGTTCCCTTATGGTCGGATCATTAGGAATTAACTCCACCGCCCGTTTTATCTCTCGTAACGCCTTATTAACATCCCCTTTTTTAAAATAAATCCAACCCAGGCTATCAATATAGGCACCATTATTGGGATCAATCTCCAGGGCCCGTTGTATCAACGTCAACGCTTCCTCCAGCTGCTCACCTTTCTCGGCATACATATAACCAATATAATTATAGGCATCAGCATTCTCCGGATTAATCTCAATAACCTTACGAAACTGTTCTACCGATTTATCTACCAGGCCCAGTTTTTCATAAGTAACTCCCATTAAATAATAGATCGTTTCACCTTCCCCCCCCAGATCAATTGCAGTCTGATAGGAAGTAATGGCCTGATTATGTTTCCCCAAAAGCTCATACGATGCCCCTAACAAATAATACAATTCAAAATCCTGAATCCCTCTTCCTTCTCCTTTGCACAAGACTTCAACTGCTTTCTCACCGCTACCCTGTTGAATATAGATGTACGCTAAAGTAAGGTAATGACTCAATTCCTTCGGTTCTAATTCGATTAATAATTGCAGTATCCGCGCCGATTCCTCAGCTAATCCCTCAGTATGGTAAAGCTGTACCAGACGGAGATATACTCCGATATGTAACGGATTCACTCTTAAAATCTGTTCATATTCTTTAATTGCCGCTTTATAATCTTTTTGCTTTTCATAGAGAAAAGCCAAACCAATATGCGGCTCCAACCAGTCCGGACGCGCCTTGGCTGCCTTTTCAAACATATCCAGTGCCTTATCCTGATCATCCATCTTTTCATAAAGTATCCCCAACCGGAGGTAGATAAGGGGCAGATCAGGCATATATTCCAACGCCTGATTATACAACTCTATTGCCTTTTCAATTTTATCTTGAGATATATATATTTCTCCTAAAGCCAGATACGGATCCACTCTGTCGGGTTCTAGTTTAATGGCAATTTGATATTCCTTCTTCGCATCCTCAGTCTTATCCAGAGTATAATAGATAGTTCCTAATAGGAGATGGGGAAGCACTAACTGCGGGTCCTGGAACGCGGCTTGCTTGAATTGCTCAATAGCAGCAGAAACCTTTTTACCCTTAAAAAGTACAGAACCTAATTTTATTCTGATTGGGACAGCTTTAAGATCACGCTGAAGCGCCCTGCGGTAGGCGGTAACGGCCTGGTTATAATCACCCTGTCTCTCCAATAGCAGCCCCTGCAAAAAATAGGCAAAGACACAAGAATCAATCTCTTCTCTCAGGAATGATTGAGGTGAATCATAAAAGTAGAGATCTTCATTGGACCAATCCTGAGCAAAAATTGATTGGCAGGCCAGAGACAAAAAAATACCAGCAGCAAAGAAACAAACCCACGGTTGCTTAATCATTGCAATAATTTCCTGAAGTTGCCTACTTGAATCTCTTTTTCTTCTTCTTATGGCGATCGGCCTTCCGGCGTTTCTTCCTCTTATGCTTAGCAATCTTCTTCTTTCGCTTCTTCCTTCCACAAGGCATAACCTCTCCCTCCATTTCGGATTGCGGATTTTGGATTTTTTTTAAATTCCGAAATCTGAAATCCGCAATTCTAACTTACTACAAAAACCTTAGTTTTATCTCCTCTTTACTAAAAAATTACCTTATTCAGACTATACTCAATGATTCCTTCGGCCCCTGCTCGTTTAAGATCCGGAATAATCTTTTTCACCACTTCTTCGTCAATTATCGTCTCGATAGCAACCCAGCCTTTTCTGGCCAGGGGAGAAATAGTCGGATTGCGCAATGCCGGCAGCGTCCTAATTATGCTGGGAAGTTTTTTCTCCGGCACATTCATCTTCACCCCGACCTTACTTTCCGCAACAATTGCTCCTTGCAGCAATAACGCCATGTTTTGCAATTTGCGAGATTTCCATTTATCCTGCCAGCTCTCTTTATTGGCGATCAATCTAGTCGTCGATTCCAAAACCACATCAACAATTCGCAATTTATTCTGCCGCAAAGAAGTTCCTGTCTCGGTTAATTCGACAATAGCATCAACAAGCTGGGGAACCTTCACCTCAGTCGCTCCCCAGGAAAACTCTACATCCGCTTTTACCCGATGCTGCCGCAAGTACTTCTTCGTAATATTTACAACTTCAGTAGCGATTCGCTTCCCGCGCAAATCAGCCACCTTCCTGATCCGGGAACCCTCCGACACAGCCAACACCCATTTAATCGGGCTCATCCCCCTTTTCGCATAAACCAGATCAGCTACTTCTACTACATGGGCTCCGTTCTCAATAATCCAATCCTTACCGGTCAAGCCGGCATCCAGCACGCCCTCTTCAACGTAACGAGGTATCTCCTGCGCCCGGATAAGAATAGGATCCAATTCCGGATCATCTACCCGGGGGAAATAGGACCGTGATGAAGCCGAAATGTTAAAACCTGCCTTTTTAAACAACGCAAATGTTGACTCCTGCAAACTCCCTTTGGGGAGACCCAACTTAAGTTTTTTAGTCATACAATCTCCTCTGCAGACACTTTTTTCCGTCGATAAGTTTTCCCGCTGGGTTTAACCTTTGTCGCCGGATTAATCACCCAGCGACGGCGCGGCTTAGGTTTCTTTAGCTTCTTCTGACTGGTTATACTTTTTTTTCTGCTCTTTCTTTTCAAAACATTCCTTACAATTATAAACTGGTTTGGCTCCAGTCCGGTCGTAATCTTTATAGATCACTACGCGATCAACTTCCGCTACTTCCTTCCCACAGGTATCACATTTCATTTTTCCTCCAAATGCTACTTGATAATTACTTTTCTTCCCCGTATTTCCAACCTTCCGGCAGCAAACAACCTTATAGCTTCCGGATATATTTTATGCTCCTCCACCTGGATCCGCTGATGCAATAGTGCCGGTGTATCATCCGGCATTACCGGCACCGCCGCCTGGAGAATTACCGGGCCGGTATCCATATCCGGATCCACAAAATGTACCGTACAGCCACTGAACCGAGCGCCGTAATCAACTGCCTGCTTCCAGGCCGCCAGTCCACGAAAAGAGGGTAACAATGACGGATGGATATTCATAATCCGCCCAGGAAAGGCCGCCAATAGATCCTGTTTTATCATCCGCATAAATCCGGCCAGGACAACCAGCTCTACCCCCGCCTCCCGCAAGGCATTTATATATTCTTTTTCGATTTCCGGTTCTAATTTAGTCCTAAATTTTCCGGGAGCGATATATTTTGCCGGAATATTATGTTTTCTGGCTCTTGCCAGAATAAAGGCATCCTCAATATCAGCAATCACCAAAGCAATCTTAACCGGCAGACTACCCTGCTCCACCGCATCAATAATAGCCTGCAAATTACTTCCTCTGCTTGATCCTAAAACACCAATATTCATAAGTTATATATTATACAATTAATATTTTTTATAAGTCAATATGTATTAACTAATCATACTGTATCATTAATTATAAACCAACAATACCTCAAGGTGGGGGGGAGAAAGAACTAGAGCTTTGGAATAGCAAATCTATCAGGAATTTTAATCGGCTTTACACAAAAGAAAATGCCTTATCTATTGCCTTACCTCGTTATCGACAACACCTTATAGCGCAGGGTCCCTGCCGGCACCTTAACTTCCACCGTATCATTAACCTTATGCCCCAGGAGACCTTTAGCTACGGGTGAGGTAATGGATATCTTACTCTCATCATCATAGTCCATTTCTTCTGCCGGCACCAGCATACGTTCAAGTTCCTCACCATTGTTCAGATCTTTCAGTTTCACCTTTGCCCCAAGATAAATTTTATCAGTATCAATATTAAGTTCATCAATAATCTCTGCCCGGGCCAGTTTCGTCTCCAGCTCATTTATCCGTTTTTCGTTTAATCCCTGGGCCTCTTTTGCCGCCTCATACTCGGCATTTTCACTAAGATCGCCGTGCGCCCGGGCCTCACCGATCTCTTTCGACAACTCCCGCCGCCGCACACCTTTTATAAACTTTAATTCTTTGGTCAATTTTTCGTACCCATCTTTTGTCAAATATACTTTATCTCCGCTCATAATTACCTCCTTAGTGTTTCTTGTCCTATTATATGAATTTTTATAAATTCTGTCAATCAGTTGACAGCACTAATCTCTTATTATATAATGCGGGATGTCATAATTTAGACATTAGGGAGGAAAAAATGAAGAGATTGCTGGGCATTTTAGTAATTACCATCCTGCTCCTATTAATCGCCGTTTACAGCCTGAAAAACCATCTTGCCAAATACGCTATAAATAGAGAATTAAGCGAAATGGGCATAAACGCAGAAATAGGCAGAATAGATCTCGATATCAGGCAAACAACCATTCAGGTAGACAATCTTACCATCTTCAGCCCGCCGGGATTCGAAGAAAAAGTAATGGCCGAGATTCCCGACTTATATGTCGATTTCAGCTTGGACCAGGTTTTGAAGAAAGAATGGCATTTCGCGGAAATCAGATTGAATGTAAGCAAACTTAACATTGAAAAAACCCGGGACGGCCGGATAAACGTCGAAGAAATTAAAGCAGACACAGGCAATCAACCAGCAGCTACTAACGGGTACCAGATCGACACACTTGTTCTTTCCCTGGGACATGTCAAGGCCCTGGACTATTCCGGCGGCACAACACCCAAAATCCTAGAAACAGATATGGAAATGAAAAACAAGGTTTTCCATAACGTCACCGATATGGAGGAAATAGCGGATATAATTATCCGCAAGATCGCCAGTGAGCATCTTTTCCTCAGCCTGGGTTTGGCCGCCGGCGACATGGCCAAAATGGGCGTTCAAACCGTCGGTGTTATCGGCAAGGGAGCCGGTGAACTGGCAGGAGCGATTATTCCTTTTGGGCACGAAGAAAAAACAAAAAATGAAACAGAGGAAGTCCCTGAAATTGAAACTCAGCCCGAAGAAGTAACTGAAACTGAAACTCAGCCCAAGGAAGCACCGGTACAAGTACCGGTAATGAATATCCAACCAGCGGAACATCAATCAAAGGAGTAATCTTATGCCGGCAACAAAAATTGTCTGCACACTAGGGCCAGCAAGCAGCAAAGAAAAAATGCTCGGGAAAATGACAGAAGCGGGTATGTCCGTTGCCCGTCTTAACATGTCCCATGGAGACCTGAACCAGCACCAGGGTTTTATTAAACTGATTAGAAAGATAAACAAAAAATCTCACCGCCGCATCCGCACGTTAATCGACCTGGAAGGACCACGCATAAGGATCGGCAAATTAAAAAACAAGAAACCAATCCCCCTGAAAAGCGGACAAACAGTCTGGCTGATCCAGGACGACATTGCCGGCAGCGGCAGTAATATCCCGTTTGATTATGAGGGCCCGCTGGAAAGTGTTCGCGGAGCGGATTATATTTATATTGATGATGGGCTCATCGCCCTGAAGATACAAAACATCAGTAAAAACAGGATTAAAACCAAGGTTATGTGGGACAGCCTACTAAAAGAACATAAAGGCATCAACATTCCCGGAGCGGCGCTGGAATTTTCCGGGCTAAGCAGCAAGGATGAAGAAGACATCCGCTTCGGCATCAGCCAGAAAGTGGACTGGATTGCTCAGTCCTTTGTCCGCAATGCCGAAGATATCCTGGAAGTAAAAAACCGTGTCCAGATAAAACACCCTAACTGTAAAATTGTCGCTAAAATAGAAAACTGGGACGGAATAAACAATATCGATGAGATTATTGCCGCCGCTGATGGCATTATGGTTGCCCGCGGAGATATGGGCGCCTCCGTACCGATCTATGAAGTACCCATTATCCAGAAAAAAATTATCAGAAAATGTAATCAGAAAAAAAAGTTCGTGATCACCGCCACCCAGATGCTGGAAAGCATGACAGAGAACATTCGCCCCACCCGGGCAGAGGTCACCGATGTGGCTAACGCTATTTTGGACGGCACCGATTATGTCATGCTTTCGGCGGAAAGCGCCTCCGGCCGATATCCGCTCGAGGCGGTTCAGATGATGGCAAATATCATCAACTTCACCGAACAGGTGGAATTTCTCTTGTAATAGTGAGTAAAGAAACAAAGACGTAAAGAAATATTTATGAAAAAATTAGTGCTTTTACGCCATGGGGAAAGCGTCTGGAACAAAGAAAACCGGTTTACCGGCTGGACAGATGTTGATTTATCGGAAAAAGGCGTCCGGGAAGCACAGGCAGCGGGAGAAATTCTTAAAGCCGACGGATTCATCTTTGACCTGGCCTTCACCTCAGTATTGAAACGGGCAATCAGGACCTTATGGATCGTCCTGGACAAATTGGACCAGCTCTGGATACCCGTTCAACACAGCTGGCGCCTGAACGAACGCCATTACGGCGCCCTGCAGGAACTAAACAAATCGGAAACGACTCAGGAATTCGGCGAGGAACAAGTCCACAGCTGGCGCCGCAGTTACGATACCCCTCCCCCCCCGCTGCAAAAAGATGATCATCGCTACCCCGGACATGATCCCAAATATAAGGATCTCGCCCCTAAAGATATTCCCTGCACGGAATCATTAAAAGACACCATAACAAGATTCCTCCCCTGCTGGCACAATGAAATAGCACCATTAATCAATGATAACAAACGCGTATTAATCAGCGCCCACGGCAACAGTCTCCGGGCCCTGGTAAAATACCTCGATAATATTTCAGATCAGGATATCCCCGAATTGAATATCCCCACCGGTATTCCCCTGGTCTATGAACTCGACGCCAAACTACAACCAATAAAACACTATTATCTCGGAGACCAAGAAGCAATAAAAAAAGCAACAGAGGCCGTTGCCAAACAGGATAAACCTAAATAATACACAAAAAAATGTAGGGACAGCCCTTGCGGCTGTCCAAAAAGGAGTGAATCTATGCCGACTAAAATCATGAAACTTCTCGGTGAGGATGCTAAAAACTTACTGGAACATAAATGCCAGACAATCAGTAAAGATGACATTCATTTACCGGGACCGGATTTTATCGACCGGATTTTTTCCCTTTCTGACCGCTCAAATAATGTCCTCGCTAATCTTAAGCGCCTGTTCAATCACGGCCGCCTGGCCAACACCGGTTACCTTTCCATTCTACCGGTTGACCAGGGTATTGAACATACAGCCGGCGCATCTTTTGCCCCTAACCCAATCTATTTTGATCCCGAAAACATCGTTAAACTGGCCTTAGAAGGCGGTTGCAACGCTGTCGCCTCTACCCTGGGCGTCCTGGGTATGGTTTCACGAAAATATGCCCCGCAAATACCCTTCATTCTCAAGATTAACCATAACGAGCTATTAACTTATCCGAATACCTATGACCAGCGGCTGTTTGCCTCTGTCGAACAGGCATTTAATATGGGGGCTGCCGGTATCGGTGCCACAATCTATTTCGGCTCAGAAGAATCCCGCCGGCAAATAGAAGAGGTTTCCCAGGCCTTCGCCCACGCGCATGAATTGGGTATGTTTACCGTACTCTGGTGTTATTTAAGAAATAATGCTTTTAAGAAAGACGGTGTTGATTATCACACAGCCGCTGATCTTACCGGACAGGCCAACCATCTGGGAGTAACAATTGAAGCAGATATTATTAAACAAAAATTACCCACCTGTAACGGCGGGTTTAATGCCATTAAATTCGCTAAGACCAGTCCCCTGGTCTACGAAAAATTAACCAGTGACCACCCGATAGATCTTACCCGGTACCAGATAGCAAACTGTTACCTGGGCCGAATCGGCTTAATTAACTCCGGCGGTCCCTCCGGAAAAAATGATCTGCAGCAGGCCGTTAAAACTGCCGTCATTAATAAACGAGCCGGGGGAACCGGACTGATTTCCGGCCGCAAGGCCTTCCAGAGGCCAATGAAAGAAGGCATTGAAATCCTCAATGCCATTCAGGACGTTTATCTGGCTAAAGAAATCAATATCGCCTGAACGGAATAAATAGCTTCCAGCAATACAACATTATT
>CAZIXI010000003.1:0-39208 GCA_964543115.1 uncultured bacterium | reverse complement strand
TCCCAGAATATGTTTAGGTAAAATAGACTGTCCCAGGTATCTTAACAGGGGAGCGTACGGTGTGGGTGTGGTGATGCGCACGGTGTATTTATCGATTTCTTCTACTTTAAACTTTTTCCCCTGAATGGTAAAAATATCACGGGAACTGCAGGGGATGTCTTCATTGTAAATCAGGTCGTTAAAGGTAAACACCACATCAGCGGCCCTAAGTTCTTTGCCGTCAAACCACTTAACGCCGCGGCGTAAGTTGAATGTCCAGGTCAGTCCATCAGGGCTGTGTGTCCATGATTCGGCCAGGGCGGGTTCCACCGCTAAAGTTACACCATCGGTTCTTGTTAATCCCTCGAAAAGCAGGCCAACTGCTTCAGTGGTAGAGGTTTCCTGGGCGATGATGAGATTAAATGTCTTCGGGTCCGAAACCGCGGCCAGATGTAATGTGCCGCCGTACGAAGCGGTTTCCGCGGGGGTTGCTGAAGAGGGAGCGGTAAGTAATAAACCAATAAAAAAAAGCACTATCTTTTTCATGCATAAGATTTTACTAAAATGCCGGTTGCAGGTAAAGAGCTTGTTTTGCTTGTCTTTATAATGATTTATAGTTATAATGACAAGTTTAGATAATATTACTATTAATCTATTAATAGGGGGTTTGTGTGAAACGTTGCCTGATTGCCGGAGGAGCGGGATTTATCGGGTCACATCTCTGTGATCGTTTGCTCAAGGAAGGGTATGCGGTTATCTGTATGGATAATCTGATTACCGGGAACAAGGAGAATATTGCTCATCTTAGCAGTAATCCTGATTTCACTTTTGTTGAACATGATATCAGCAAGTTTATTGAATTGACCGGGCCCCTGCATTATATCTTTCATTTTGCCTCTCCGGCCAGCCCGGTGGATTATCTTAATTATCCGATACAAACCTTAAAGGTAGGTTCATTGGGCACACATAATGCCCTTGGTCTGGCTAAGGCCAAAGGCGCGGTGTTGCTGCTGGCCAGTACTTCAGAGATCTATGGTGATCCTTTGGTTCATCCGCAGAAAGAGGATTATTGGGGCAATGTCAATTGTGTGGGACCCAGGGGTGTTTATGATGAGGCCAAAAGGTTCGCGGAAGCCATTACCATGGCCTATCATAATGTGCATAAGGTTAATATAAAAATTGCCCGTATTTTTAATTGTCACGGACCGCGAATGCGGCTCAATGACGGCCGGGCGATTCCTAATTTTATCAGTCAGGCCCTGCGTTCTGAGCCGGTAACGGTATACGGGGACGGTAAACAAACCAGGAGTTTCTGTTATGTCACTGATATGGTAGAAGGGCTTTACCGGTTGATAATGAGTGATCGCAACGAATCGGTTAATATCGGTAATCCCCGTGAACTGTCGCTATTGGGTTTGGCGGAAAAGATTATTGAATTGACGGATAGTAAAAGTGAAATTATTTTTAAGCCCTTGCCGGTTGATGACCCTAAAGTGCGCTGCCCGGATATTACTAAGGCGAAAAAACACCTTGGCTGGCAGCCGCGCGTTGACCTGGAAGAAGGTTTAAGCGGGACGATTGATTATTTTAGGAGTAAAATAGCGGTATAGCTTTTGGCCAGGAATTATCACGAATTTAATTTTTAATATTATTTTTAATAATTCGTGTGAATTCGTGTGAATTCGTGCGAATTCGTGGCTAAAATAAACGGAGGAAATATGCGGATTATTGGTGGGTTTTGGGGACGATCGGCCTGGGGTCCGCTCTGGGAGCATCTGGCTAAGGCCAGTGATTGTGTGGATTTGCTGCGGCAGGGTATAGAAAGTTTCCTGGCCCAGGACGATGCCAAATTGCAGAAACTTTCAAAGAAAATCAGCCGGCTGGAGAAGGATGCCGACGCCATCAAAGAGAATATTCGTCAGCGGCTTACCCGCAGTATTTTTTCTTCTGTTCAGCGCTCAGATGTTATGGCCTGGCTGCGGCAGCAGGATGGAATCGCTGATTGTTGTGAGGATATTGTTAAGTTATTTAGTTTACGGAAAACC
This sequence comes from uncultured bacterium, assembly GCA_964543115.1. GTDB lineage: Bacteria > Auribacterota > CAZIXI01 > CAZIXI01 > CAZIXI01 > CAZIXI01. The sequence continues at coordinate 37,184 of CAZIXI010000003.1, read as the reverse complement.
AAGGTTCCCAAAAAACTTCAGGATCATTTAAAACGGCTGGGAGCCGGGGTGATTAAGATGATGGATAACCTTAATTGCGGCGTAAAGTTGTTTTGCCAAATGTCAGTAAAGGAATATACTCCGGCGGAATTTAAAGAATTATCCGGGTTAGTCGCCGATACTCAGCAGGGCAAGGATCAGGTTGAAACTTTGGAGCTGGAATTCCTCAAGGTGTTGTTCGCCCTGGAGAAGCAATTGGATCCGGTGACGATATTTTTTCTTGTGGAGGTGGCGGATAAGATTACCCGGATTGCTGACCGGATAGAGAATGTGGGGGATATTATCAGGCATATGGTGGTGAAGTAACAAGTGATTATCAGCCAGAGAGCATAATTATGCATCCGGACAGTATAAAAAAATTATTAGCAGCGGTTCAAAAAAAGACAATGTCCATTGATCAGGCCCTGCGGGAACTGCAGCGGTTGCCTTTTCAGGATATCGGGTTTGCCAAGGTTGATACGCACCGTTCATTACGTACTGGTTTTCCCGAAGTGATCTATTGCCAGGGTAAAAAGACTCTAGAGGTAGTGGCAATTTTCAGGGAACTGGCCCGGAGCGGCGGTAATATTCTGGCTACCCGCGCAGATGAAAAAACTTACCGCGCGGTTAAACAGAAATTCCCCCGCGCCCATTATAATCGAGATGCTGATTTGATTACGCTGGTGCAAAAGAAATTGCAGCGGCAGGGTTTAGTAGCGGTGGTTAGTGCGGGGACAGCAGACGGGCAGGTGGCGGAAGAGGCGGCGGTAACGGCGGAATTAGTCGGTGCGCGGGTAGAGCGCCTTTATGATGTGGGGATTGCCGGGATTCACCGCCTGTTTGCCTATACGGATCAATTGGAGCGGGCCCGGGTGATTGTGGCCGTGGCCGGAATGGAAGGGGCGCTGCCGGGAGTGGTGGCCGGATTAATGGGCCGGCCGGTAATCGCTGTGCCTACAAGTGTGGGGTATGGTGCAAGTTTCCAGGGGATTGCCCCGTTATTGACCATGCTTAATAGTTGTGCGGCCGGGGTGGTAGTGGTAAACATCAATAATGGCTTTGGCGCCGGCTATGCCGCCGGCTTGATCAACCGTTTAGCGAGTGAAAAGTGATATGTAGTTTTTGCTGTTAATAGATATTTATTGGGTAAAAAATGACTGGAAAAATTGCTTATTTAGATTGTTATGCCGGAATTAGCGGGGATATGTTTCTTGGCGCTCTGCTTGATGCCGGTCTGCCGCTGGCTTATCTTAAAGGGGAATTACGCAAATTACCGTTAACCGGGTACGAACTCAGCAGCCGGGCGGAACAGCGTAAAGGCATTAGGGGAAAGAGATTTATTGTTAAGATAAACAAGAAGCGGCAAAAAGAACGGTATCTGAGGGATATTTTACGTATCATTGCCGGCAGTAAACTTCCTCCGGTAATTAAGGATAAAAGCGTTTCACTTTTTCAGCTGCTGGCCGGGGCGGAGGCGCGGGTACACGGCGGCCGGCCGGAAACCGTTCATTTTCATGAAGTAGGGGCGGTTGATTCGATTATTGATATTATTGGCGCGGTGATTGGCGTGCATTATCTGAGCCTGGAAAAGATCTATGCCTCTCCGCTGCGTATAAGTTCCGTACCGGCGCCGGCCTCCCTGGAGTTGCTGGCCGGGATGGATGCCCGGGTTGAGGGAACGGGGAGAGACAAGGAAATGGTTACCCCGACCGGGGCGGTTTTGCTCAAGGGATTTGCTCTGCGGTTTGGCGCATTACCACGGATGAAGCTGACCGGGATCAGTTATGGTATCGGCAGCCGGGATGATGCTGATCTGTCCAATTCCCTGCGGGTTGTTATCGGTCAGCCGGTAAAAAAGGACCTGGCGGAAGCGGATATTATTTATCAGGTACAGACAAATATAGATGATATGAACCCGCAGTTATATGAAGGGTTGATGGAATCCCTGTTCCGGCAGGGTGCCCTGGATGTTTTCTGGGTTCCCGTGCAGGCGAAAAAAAATCGGCCGGGGATTCAGGTGACGGTGCTCTGTCCGGTTTCTTCTTTAGAAAAAATTATCGCTGTTGTTTTTAAAGAAACAACCAGTTTTGGCCTGCGTTATTGGCAGGCGGAACGCAGGACGTTACACAGGAAATTCCGTGCGGTCTCTACTCCGTTTGGTAAGGTAAAGGCAAAGGTCGGCAGTTATGGCGATAAGATACTAAAAATAAAACCGGAATACAAAGATTGTAAAAAACTGGCGGCTAAAAGGGGAATAGCGGTTAAAGATTTAATTGCGAATTTTGAATAGCTGCAAATCCGCAATCTAAAACAGGCTTTTTGCAGCCCTCGCAGAGGGTCCGCAATCCGCAATCGATTATGTCTCGTGAAGGATTAATTATTAATACGTTAAAGGAACGGGGGTTGTTAAGCGCTGAGCAGGTGCAGCAGCTGGAGCAGATGACCCTGCGTTCCGGCAGAGAAATGGTGGAGACCGCCCTGCAGTTGAAAATGGTTGAAGAGGCGCAGATCCGGGATGTTTTGGCGGCGAAATTTAATATGGAAGTTATCAGTTTGCGTGATAAGGAGGTTTCGCGCTCAATGCTTAAACTTCTTCCCGGTGCCCTTGCCCGGCGGTATGAAGTTATTCCCCTGAAGAAAGAAGGTGAGTCTCTTCAGGTGGCTATTGCCGATCCCTACAAATTAGAGGTTGTGGACAACCTGGCCCTGGCCCTTGGACTGCTTATTGATCCGGTATTGGCAACGCCCGCTGATATCCAGTGGTCCCTGCGTAAACATTATGGTTATCAAGAGGTGCTGGGCAAAACTGCCGAAGAAGGAGAAAAAGGGGTAAGTTCTACCGGTATAGTCTATGGTGAAGTAGAGGAATTAAAGGAAGAAATCGAAGAAGAAGCGCCGGTTATCAGACTGGTTAGCCTGGTTATTGCCGAGGCCTTTCGCCGCCGGGCTAGTGACATTCATCTGGAACCGCTGGAACATAAATTTCGTGTCCGTTACCGGATTGACGGGATGCTGGAAGAAGTAGAGGCCCCGCCCAAACATTTGCAGAATTCCATTATTTCCCGGATAAAGATTATGGCCAATATGAGTATTGATGAAAAGCGCCTGCCGCAGGATGGCCGAATTAAATTGAAGGTCTTGGGGCGGGATATTGATCTGCGGGTTTCTACCATTCCGGGTAATCACGGTGAATGTGTAGTGATGCGGATATTGGACCGGGAAAGCCTCTTGCTGGGATTGCCGCAACTGGGATTAATGAGTGAAGAGGAGAAAAGATTTCGTCAATTGATTAATTTACCCAATGGCATACTGCTGGTTACCGGCCCTACCGGCAGCGGTAAAACAACCACTCTGTATGCCTGTCTGAACCATATTAACCGGCCGGATAGAAAGATCATTACGGTTGAGGATCCGGTTGAATATTTATTAACCGGTATCAATCAAGTACAGGTGAATGAAGATATTGATTTTACTTTTGCCAATATCCTTCGTTCGATGCTCCGGCAGGCTCCGGATGTGATTATGATCGGTGAGATCAGGGATTTAGAAACGGCTAATATCGCGATTCATGCCTCATTGACCGGTCATCTGGTTTTCAGTACCCTGCATACTAATGACGCGGCCAGTGCAATAACCAGATTAATCGATCAGGGAGTTAAACCTTTTCTGGTGGCTTCTTCCGTGCAGGGGATCCTGGCCCAGCGTCTGGTGAGGGTAATCTGTCCTAAATGTAAGAGTCCCTATACGCCTCCGCGGGATAAATTGAAGGCCATTGATATTGATTTGGAGAAACTGGGGCAGCAGGAGCAACAGTTTTGGTATGGTAAAGGATGTGAATACTGTAATGGTACCGGGTACCGGGGCCGAGTGGGAATATTTGAATTATTGGTGATTACGGAAGAGTTAAGGAAATTGATTTATCAGAAGATACCCAGTACGGAGCTAAAAAAACGGGCCCGCCAGTTGGGAATGAAAACCCTTAAAGAAGATGGACTGCTTAAGGTCTATGCCGGGGTAACCACGCTGGATGAGGTTCTGCGGGTAGCCTGGGAGTGAATTTTAGACGATAATCTAAAACACTATGATTTATTTAATTCTATTTATTTTTGGTCTGTGTATTGGCAGTTTTCTCAATGTGTTAATCTACCGCCTGCCGCGGGAAGAGAAGATCGGCCTGAGCCGGTCGTTCTGTCCGCATTGCCGCCAGATGATTCCCTGGTATGATAATATACCGTTACTAAGTTATATTCTTTTAGGCGGTGTGTGCCGCTACTGTAAAGGCAGAATAAGTTTTCGTTATTTTTTCGTTGAACTTTTGACTGCTTGTTTATTGTGTTTGCTCTGGTGGTGCTTTGGCGCTGAGAGTCCATTGGTTGTTGCTGCTTATGGGGTATTAGTCTGTCTCTTTATTGTTGCCACGTTTGTTGATCTGGAATTTCTCATTATTCCCGATGTGATAAATTTTGCCGGCATTGGCTGCGGATTGATTTTTGCCGCTTTGTATCCGCCGCTTTTGCAGGCCAACAGCTGGTGGCAGGGGCTTTACCGGTCATTTCTGGGGGTGATTATTGCCGGCGGCGTGCTTTATTTGATCGCGGTTAGTGCTTCTTATTTATTAAAAAAAGAAGCCATGGGCATGGGTGATGTAAAGTTGCTGGCCATGATCGGTGCCTTTCTCGGCTGGCCCTGGGCGTTATTCACTATCTTTACTTCTTCTCTGTTGGGTACTCTGGCTGCTGTGGTGTTATTAGCGCTGGGCAAGGCTTCTTTAAAGGGGAAAATCCCTTTTGGCCCCTTTCTCTGTCTCGGGGCGCTGGTCAGTCTTTTTTGGGGACCGGAGATTGTGCATTGGTACTTAAATCTGTTTTGAAAGATACTAGAATTTCTATTAATTGATTGAGTTTTGCGGAATTCCTAATTCCGCAATCCGAAATCCGCATTCCGCAATTGGAAGAGGAGGATTTTATGTTTCGCTGGTTTACAGCAGGAGAGTCTCATGGAGCCGGATTAGTAGGGGTTCTGGAAGGCATTCCGGCAGGCTTGAAATTAGATATTGATTTCATTAATCGGCAATTAAAGCAGCGGCAGACCGGTTATGGCCGCGGGGCCCGGATGCAGATAGAACAGGATAAAGTGCGCATTTTAGCGGGGATCCGGAAGGGGCAAACGATCGGCAGTCCTTTGGCCCTCTATATTGAGAATAAGGATTTTAAAATTGATACCCTGCCTGCGGTGACTGCTCCCCGGCCGGGACACGCGGATCTGGCGGGCTGGCTTAAATACGGATTGGATGATATTCGCAGTGTGTTAGAACGGGCCAGTGCCAGAGAAACGGCGATCCGGGTGGCCATCGGGAGTGTCTGCCGGTTACTATTGAGAGAGTTGGGGATAGGAATATTTAGTCATGTTGTCGAGCTGGGCGGAGTGAAGGCGGAAGCAGAAGGTGTGAAGATTCAGGATATTCTTATTCGTGCGGAAGGTTCATTGGTCAGGTGTGTAAACAAAAAAGCGGAACAGAAAATGATTGCCCGGATTAAAAAGGCGGCAAAAGATAAAGATACTCTGGGTGGAACCTTTGAGGTTATTGCGGTCGGTGTTGTGCCGGGTCTGGGTAGTTACGCGCAGTGGGACCAGCGTTTGGATGCCCGGTTGGCGGCGGTGATGATGAGTATTCCGGCGATTAAGGGCGTGGAGATTGGTTTAGGGTTTCGGATGCAGGGTCTGCCCGGTTCAAAGGTTCATGATCCGATCTATTATAAAAAACCGATGGGTTTTTATCGAAAGACAGATCGCTGTGGAGGGATTGAAGGCGGGATCAGTAATGGTGAACCGATAATGTTACGGGCGGTTATGAAACCGATTGCCACGCTGGGTAAACCGCTGGCTTCCGTAGATATTAAAAATAAAAAAACTGTTCGGGCGGCTCGGGAAAGATCTGATGTCTGTGCCGTTCCCAGTGCGGCGGTAATCGGAGAGGCGATGGTTGGTGTGGAACTGTGCCGGGCGATGCTGGAGAAATTCGGCGGCGACAATCTTAGGGCCACAAAAGCCGCCTACCGGCAGTATGTAAAGGGATTGGGTTAAGGAGTGAAAAATATTGTTCTTCTTGGCTTCATGGGTACGGGCAAAACTGCCGTAGCGCAGAGGTTGGCGCAGGACCTTGGCAGGGAATTCGTGGAAATGGATGCCCTGATAGAAGATCAGGAAAAAATAACGATTAATGATATCTTTGCCACACGCGGGGAGGCCTGTTTTCGCAGGCTGGAGAAAGAAATGGCCAGGCAATTATCTGCCCGGCAGGGACTGGTTATTTCTGCCGGCGGGGGAGTGGTTTTAGCTGAAGACAATATTCAGGCCCTGGGAGAAAGCGGGATTTTGATTTGTTTGCAGGCAGCGCCTGAGGAAATCTATCGCCGGGTAGCGCGGGAAACGCAGCGGCCCTTACTGAAGGTTGCCGATCCTCTGCTTAAGATTAAGGAATTGCTGGCTTTTAGAAAACCATTCTATGATAAGATTGAACTGCAAGTGGATACTACGGGGAAATCTATCCAACAGGTGGTGGAAGATATTAAGGCACTGATAGTATCAAGAAACAAATAGGTAGGGGAGGGCCTTGCCTGCCTGCCGGCAGGCAGGTGCCCTCCCGAATAGGGGATAATAAATGAAAAAAATATCTGTTTCCTTGGCTGAGCGCAGCTATCCTATATATATAGGATATGATATTTTTGCCGGTCTGGCGGAATTGCTGAAGCCGTTAGGCAAGAGCGGCGGGATTATTACCGATGAGACGGTTAATGGTTTGTGGGTAAACAAGTTAAAAGACGAGCTGGCCCGGGCGGGTTATGATCTGCCGGTTTATGCGGTGCGGCCGGGGGAAGAATCGAAATCCCTGAGTACCGCGGATAAGATTTATCAGCAATTAGTGGATTGGGGATTAGACAGGAAAAGTTTTCTCATTGCCTGCGGTGGAGGAGTGGTGGGCGATCTGACTGGATTTATTGCCGCTACCTATATGCGGGGAATTGATTATCTGCAGTTACCCACAACATTGATGGCCCAGGTGGATAGCAGTATTGGCGGTAAGACAGGGGTAAATCTTTCTCAGGGTAAAAATCTCGTGGGTAGTTTCTGGCAGCCCAGGTTTGTCTATACCGACGTCCAAACACTTAGTACTCTTTCGCAGAAAGAGATACGTACTGGATTGGCGGAGGTGGTTAAGTATGGTGTGATCAGGGACCGGCGCCTGTTCAATATGCTGGCGGAACAGCAGGAAAAATTATTTAAGCTTGAAAAAGATTTGTGGCTGGATATAATTACCACCTGTGCCCGGATTAAGGCTGAGGTTGTTAGTAAGGATGAGCGTGAGCTTAGCGGTTTGCGGGCAATTCTTAATTATGGCCATACAATCGGCCATGCCTTAGAGACATTAACCGAGTATCAGGAACTGACTCATGGAGAAGCGGTTGCTATCGGTATGGCGGCGGCGGCAAAATTGGCCTGCCGATTAGGCTATCTTAATGGCGCTTCGCGGGATAGTCAGATTGATTTGCTTAAGGCATTGGGTTTACCGGTACACTTAGAGACAGCCGGTCAGTCTATAGCCATTCCTCTAAGGCTGTCCCCGACGTGTCGGGGGCGGGACGCCAGGCTAGAAGATAAAGTTTTGGCCATGCTTCGGCATGATAAGAAAGCGGTTGCCGGCAAGCTAAGGTTTGTTTTGGCCGAGAAGATCGGCAAAGTAAAGCTTACTGACAAAGTACCGGAAGCGGATGTGCGAGAGGTCCTTAAAGAGATTATTTCTTAGGTCAAAAGAGATCTAGCGGGAGTTATTATGGCTGATGTTGGAATCGAATTAGTAAGGGAGTTTTTTGAGGCCCATCAGTTTCTGGTAAAGATAAACCGCAAATATATTCCGACAAAAAAGGACCGGGAAAAAATTTCTGAAGCTGATTTGGCAGTGCTTAATCTGAAACCTCAACCTGATCGGTTGAGGTCTTTCGTGCTCAGTGCCGATGACATCGATAAATTGTCCCGGGCTATAGTTAAGGTCAAGGGCTGGCACACGGAAACTTTTTGCCCTTCTGTCCTGACCGGATCACCAAAAATATTCCGGTTTATTTCGCCGGGAGTAATCAAGCTGGCTGCCCAGTTTTTTGGCACAAAAGATTTTGCCAGAATACTCGTTGTCCCCTGTTTACCGGCTGACCGGGAAATGAAGGCCCGCAGTATTGATATTTTGAGGGAAAAGGGTGTTGATGGAGTGATAGAATTTAAGCTGATCTTAAAATCCTTAACAAAAATGGTCAGAATAAACAGGAATTATCTGGAATCTGATACGCTGCAGCTGATCAGATTGTTTAAGGTGTATGATATATTAAAGGGTGGACAACTGGAATTGTTTAGTGCTAAAAAAAACAGGAAATAATTTTTTAGCCACAGATTTCACAGATTTTCACTGATTATATGAAAAATACTAGAAAATAAATCAGTGTAATCTGTGGCTAAGCTTTTTTATTTATGAATGATCAGGAAGCGTTATTAATATTAAATGCCCTGCCGGATCTAGGGCCGGTAAAGATTAACCGTCTACTCGGAGAGTATGATTCTCCGGATAAGATTTTTCGTGCTTCTGTAAACAGGTTAACGGGTGTCGCGGGTATCAGCAGGAAGAATGCCGAAACCGTTTGCGGCTGGGCGAAATTATTCGATTTAAAACGTGAACTGACACTGATAGAAAAGTATCAACTAAAAATTGTTACGATTCAGGATGCTGATTATCCGGCGTTATTGCGCGAGATTTATGATCCGCCGGTGGCTCTTTATGTGCGGGGGGAGATACAGTCAAAGGATTGTTATTGGCTGGCCATAGTTGGCGCCCGGCGTGCTTCCTATTATGGATTGAGTACGGCCCAGCGGCTGGCGGGGCAGCTGGTTAATCGGGGTTTTACGATTGTCAGCGGGTTGGCCCGGGGCGTTGATACTGCTGCCCATCAGGGCGCGCTCGGCGGGCAGGGACGAACCGTAGCTGTTCTGGGGTGCGGGGTGGACAGGATTTATCCGCCGGAAAACCGGCAGCTGCGCGACGAGATAATAAAGGCGGGAGCGGTAATCAGTGAATTTCCTCTGGGAACACCGCCTTACCGCCATAACTTTCCTAAACGCAACCGGATTATTAGCGGCCTATGCCTGGGGGTAGTGGTGGTGGAAGCCGGCAGCCGCAGCGGATCATTGATCACTGCCCGGTTAGCGGCGGAACAGGGAAGAGAAGTGTTCAGCGTTCCCGGCCGGATTGATACGGTGGTTTCACAGGGTACGAATGTGTTGATCAAGCATGGTGCCCGGCCGGTACTTGAGCTAAATGATATTCTGGAAGAGTTGAGTTATGCCGTGCCTTCTCCGGAAGAGAAAAAGCAGGATAAGTATACTGTGGGAGATTTTTCCCGCCCGGTGTTAAACTGAGATTTTAACAAGCGAGGTCTAGATGGCAAAAAAACTGGTTATTGTTGAGTCACCGACAAAGGTTAAAAGTATTTCCAAATTTTTAGGGAAGGGTTACAAAATCGAAGCTTCCCTGGGGCACGTCAGGGATCTGCCACAAAAAAAGTTTGGCGTCAATGTTGAAGAGGATTTCAAACCCCATTATGTTGTGCCCAAGAAAAGTCAGCCTTTGGTGGCCAAATTGAAGAAGGCGGCCGCTGCGTGCGAGAAGATCTACCTGGCGCCGGATCCGGACCGGGAAGGTGAAGCCATCGCCTGGCACCTGCAGGAACTGCTGGCTAAGGAACAGGGTGACAGGAAGAAGATTTGGCGGGTGACTTTTAATGAAATTACCCAGAACGCTGTTCGGGAGGCGTTTAAACATCCCCGGCGCGTGGATATTGATAAGGTGCAATCACAACAGGCCCGCCGGGTACTGGACCGGATAGTGGGTTATAAAATCAGTCCGCTTCTGTGGCGCAAAGTAAAAGGCGGGTTGAGTGCCGGCCGGGTACAATCAGTGGCCCTGCGGTTGATCTGTGAACGGCAGGAAGAAATAGATAATTTTGTACCGCAGGAATATTGGAGTATTACCGCTAAACTCCATCCGCAAGACAATTCCCAGCAGCAATTCAGCGCTATGCTGGAGAAGCTGGATCATAAAAAAATTAAAATAGATAATCAGGAACAGGCCGATAAGATAGTGGCCGGCTTAAAAGACGCGAGTTATACGGTAGCCAGTGTCTCACAACGGGAACGGCTGAGAAATCCCCTGCCGCCTTTCATAACCAGCCTCCTGCAGCAGGCGGCCATTAATCAATTGGGCTTTACCGCTCAGAAAACAATGGTTATTGCCCAACAGCTCTATGAAGGAATTGAGCTGGGGGCAGAAGGCAGTGTGGGTTTAATTACCTATATGCGTACCGATTCCTTCCGCGTGGCCAAAGAGGCTCAGCAGGCGGCCCTGCATTTTATTGAAGAGAAATTCGGTAAGGAATACCTGCCGGACCATCCCCGGCGTTATAAATCAAAAAGAAGGACCCAGGAGGCGCACGAAGCCATCCGGCCCACAATGGTGGAGCACACTCCCGAATCAGTTAAGGAGTTTTTAAATAAAGATCAACTGGCCCTATACACGCTTATTTGGAAAAGGTTTCTGGCCAGTCAGATGGCCAGCGCGAAAACTCTTTTAACCACAATATTAATTCATGCTGACGCGGCGGTGTTTAAGACCACCGGTACCCAGGTTATCTTCCCCGGTTTTCTTATTTTGCAGCAGGATAACGGCGAAGAAAAAACAGACCTACCACCGCTAGTAAAGGGGCAAGAGCTTACCCTGGTCGAGCTTTTGCCGCAGCAGCATTTTACGAAATCACCCCCGTATTATACGGAGGCCACTTTGGTCAGGGCCCTGGAAGAAAACGGGATTGGGCGCCCGAGCACCTATGCGCCGATTATTTTTACGATTACCAGGCGCAATTACGTGGAAAAAGAAAAGGCCAGACTTTTCCCCACGGAATTAGGGAAGGTGGTTAATAAGATCCTGGTGGAGCGGTTCCCCGATATTATTGAGGTGAAATTCACCGCTAAAATGGAAGATGAGCTTGATGAAATTGAAAAAGGGAAAGTCTGCTGGACGGAGTTGCTGAAAGAGTTTTATAAACCTTTTATAAAGGATCTGGATAAGGCCCACGAAGAACAGGAACGGGTGACCATTAAGCCCGTAATGACGGACGAAATATGTCCCCAGTGTAATAAACAGCTGGTTATCCGTAATGGCCGGTATGGAAAATTTCTGGCCTGTTCCGGATTCCCCGAGTGTAAACATACCGCCCCGCTGCCCACGGATATTCCCTGTCCGCAAGAAGGTTGCGAGGGGATACTCATCCACCGTCGTTCCCGCAAAGGTAGAACATTTTTTGGTTGCAGCAAATATCCTGAATGCACGTTTACCACTAGTTCGCTGAAAAAATACCAGCAGAAAGACGGTTAAGTCTGCGTTTTTCTTTTAGGAGAAAGCGGGGGCACTACCCTAAAAGGAGTATTCCTATGCGTAAAACTACTTTTCTATCCTTAGTCTTACTTTTCATTTGTCCGTTAATTATTTGTGCGGCCGAGACAACTACCCTGGTGAAAGTTGTGGAGGGGGAAGTTTACTGTTTTGATTATCCTGAGGAATTGAGGGAGCAGGTTCGCCGGGGGGAGATCGAAGTGGGAATATTCCTGCAGCGGGTAAATGAATATACCGGGGAAGTGCGAGCCAGGAAGAAGCGGATCAGTTGTTACCTGCCTTATGAATTTCGTTACCAGATCTGGGAACAGCTTCAGCCCCAGGCCAAGGTATTGCTGATAAAGAATAATCGCCGCAAATACCAGACAGCCTGGGATGTGCTGAGTGTGGGTCGGACGGTAACCGGGGGAGAGGAGTACCTTAAGGGCAAGGTTGCCAAGATAGTTGTTAAGGAAAAGCGGGAATTAGAGGAAGAGGCGGAAGAGGTAAGGGAAGATAAGGAAAAGGAAGAACAGGAAACAGAAGAGAAGATCGAAGAAGAGACAAATGAGGAAGTTTTAGAAGAAGAAGGGATTGAAATAGAGGATCTGCCGCCAGTGGATGAGGAAGAAGAGGAGGTGGCGCCGGGAGAAGAAGAGGAAGAAAAAGAAGGCGAGCCGGGTGAGGAGGAAGAGGCGGAACCGGGCGAGGAGGACGAAGCAGAGCCGGGGGAGGAAGAAGAGGCGGAACCGGGGGAGGAAGACGAAGCAGAGCCGGGTGAGGAAGACGAGGCGGAACCGGGCGAGGAGGACGAAGCAGAGCCGGGTGAGGAAGACGAAGCCGAACCAGGGGAGGAAGATGAAGCGGAGCCTGGGGAAGAAGATGAAGCGGAACCGGGGGAAGAAGATGAGGCAGAACCAGGTGAAGAAGAAGCTGAGCCGGGGGAAGAGGAAGAATCAACGATTGAGGAAGAAGAAGTGGTAGTTGTTGAGGAAGATGAAGAATACATTTCTCCGCTTGAAGAAGGTGACGGAGGTGTTTCTCCTGTTGAAGGCATAGATCCGATTATTTTGCCCATTCCCGATACAAATAATGATACTGGTGAAGTGCATGATGAAGAGATTGTGGGTGAAGGAGAAGGTCCGGTATTAGAAGAGGTGGAATTGGCAGAGGAGGAGGAACAGCCCGCCCCGCCGCCGCAGCCGGAACCGCCGCCTGATCCAACACCAACACCTAGCGGGCCCACGGCCTCTATTTCCGCCAGTCCCACCAGCGGTCCGGCACCGTTAACTGTAACTTTTGACGGTTCCGGAAGCACTGATTCAGATGGAACCATTAGTTCCTATAGTTGGGATTATGGTGATAGTAATACCGGTACCGGGGCCAGCGCTTCTTATACATATAATACCGAAGGAACATATACTGCTACATTAACGGTGGTGGATAATGACGGCCTTAGTGATACGGCCACAGTTGCTATTTCTGTCGGGGCAACGCCCAATACCTACTATGTATGGGCCGGTACCGGCAGTGATAGCAATAACGGGACTACCTGGGCGGAAGCCTGGGGCACCATCGGTTACGCGGTCAGTCAGTTGGCCAGTAGAAGCGGCAATATTGATGTTTATCTAATGGGCACCTTTAATGCCGCCTCCGGGGAGAATTTCCCTATTATGGTTAGTGGTGGCCCGACGGTGCGCTTTATCGGTGAAGGGGCCAGTAGTACGATTATTGATGGGGGAAATACTAGTGTTCTTTTTGATATAGGAAATTCCACACATACAGCAATTTTCTCCCAGCTGGGATTTCAGAATGGCTATAATATTGATGATGATGGCGGGGCATTTAAAGTCGGCAATTCAACGGTGAGTTTCGACAGCTGTATAATGTCCAATAACCAGTCAACAGTTGCTGGCGGTTTTTTGCACGGCTATGATTCCAGCACAATCGCGATTGTTGATTGTACATTATCTAATAATTCCGCTGTTATTGGCGGTGCTTTCGTAATTTCGGAGTCTTCGACATTGACTGATACTTATATATACAATTCCACTACCTATACTAATTCCAGTACCACTTTTAGTAGTAATTCAGCCACGCAAGAAGCCGGGGGCGTGGCTGTTAGTGATGGCAGTACGCTCAGTTTTAGTAATGGTACCTTTACGTTTAGCCAAAACACCGCTCCTTCTATGGCGGCAGTAGAAAGTAGTGCTTCTACGATTACTCTAATGGGTGCGACATTTTCAAATAATTCTGCTACTGATGGGGTATCAGGCGCCGTTGAAATAGCTGGCAGTACCGGTACTATTTCAAAATGTACGTTTAATAATAACCAGGCAACCCAGACTGGAGGTGCGGTTAGTGAAACGAACAGTACCGTGCATCTGATCAATTGTCTTTTTTATGGTAATAGCTCCGGGGGAGACGGAGGGGCGGTTTGGCTCACTACATCTTCGCCAAACATCTATCAGTGTACGTTTAGCAATAATACATCTGGTTCCAATCAGGATAACGAAGTTGTTATGGGTCTCAACTCTTCACCGACAATCCGGAACTGCCTTTTTAATAACGATAATGGTTTTGTGCTGGTAACCCTAGATGCCACTGCCAATCCCAGTGTTGAACATTGTTTATTATATAGTGATAATGGCGATGCTCTAGCATTTGATGTGGCTACTCAGTCAACCGGTGTTGATGATCTGGTTACCTGGGGCTGGGATTCGGGCGATGCCGGCAGTGCAACCAACACCGATGCTGACCCGCAGTTTAAAGATGAACCCGCAGAAGACTTTCGGCCTACCAATCCCGGTTCTCCCTGTGTGGATGCCGGAGAAAATTTAGCAGTTGAAGGAGTTACTGATGATATTCAAGGCACGGCCCGCCCACAGGGAACGGATTACGATATTGGTTGTTTTGAAACCGTAGTAGGTGACCCGCCGATTACCGGCCGGGTATATGACTCGGTAACCGGTGAGCTGATCAGCCGGCCCACGGTGGCCATTTACCGCAAAGACTCTTCTGCGGCGCTTTCCACCACCACCAGTAATCCCTATACCTTTAATGTGGAGCCGGGGAATTATCATATCTCTGTTGCCAAGAGCGGATATGGTTTTCCCTCTCAAATGGTGAGTGGAGTGGTGCTCGGTGATCATGGTGAGAATTTCCCGGCGGCCAGTGATCCGCTGACCATTAATATCCCTATGGACCCGGGCGGCTGGCTGGTGGTAACTAAGACCGTTAATAAAAAACGGGTACAGAATGGGGAGATAGTTACCTACAATGTAAAAATTGAGAATAAACACTGGTACGAGCCGGTGGGTAATGTGGAACTGGCAGATGAAGTGGTGAATGGGTTTAAATATGTCAGCGGCAGCAGCTACCGGGGAAGCGCAAAAGTAGCTGATCCGGTTGTTAGCGGCCGCCAGGCAGTATTTAATATCGGTAACATAGCTAAACGCACCACGGTAAATATCAGTTACCAGTTCCGGGTGGGCACCGCTATTCCCCCGGGCCGTTACAAGGCAGCGGCACACACGCGTAACAGTACCACCCTCAGCCGCAACAGTAACATTGACAGCGCCAGCATAGAAGTTACGGCAGACCCCTTGTTTACCAGAGGAACCATTATTGGTAAAGTTTTCTGGGACTACAATAATAATGGAATTCAAGATACGAACGACGAGATACGAGCGACGAGCGACGAAAAAGGTATAGCGGGAGTAAAGATATATACCGAGTATGGTGTTTGTGTAACCACTGACGAAGATGGCAAGTACCATATAGCGGATGTGCCAGCGGAAAATCATCTTTTAAAAGTGGATCCGAATACCTTGCCGGAGGGGGCTACATTTACAACAGAAAATCCGTATTTTGTGAAGGTTACGCAGGGATTGTTGGCAAAGGTAAACTTTGGTGTATCGCAGGAAAAAGCAATTGACGAAGAAATGGTCAAAGGCGAGCAGCCCTCGGGGGTCAAGAATATATTAGATAAGTTCTTTATTGTAGCGTTAGGCGAAGGAACCGTAAGTAATCTCAATACCAGCGGCAACATTAAGATGATGGATAAGGATGACCGTTACGATGACGGGGTGCGGGTAGATGGGAGATTGGCGTTTTATTTAAAAGGAAAGGTCTTAGGTAAGTATCTGGTTAAGGCCTGTGTAGATACGGAACGTCTGCCTGGCGGCCGGTATCGCACCAAGGACCTGTTTACTAACCTTGATCCGGATAAATATTATCCGGTTTATGGTGATGCCTCCACAGTTAATTATGAGGGAGTGGATACGCAGGATGTGGCGTTTGTGTTAATCGAATGGGACGAGAGTTTTGCCAAGTGGGGCAGTTTTAATACGGAAATGCCCTTTAATATTTATGAACGCACCTTGAGCGGCGGGATAGTAAATTATGTTAGTGTGGGAGAGACAAAATTTGGTGATCCCTGGACGATGGTAAAGGGTTTTGGCGCGGCTAGCCGGCAGAAGGCCGCCCATGATGAGTTTGTGGGTACCGGCGGCAGTCTCTATTACCTGCGGCACCAGGATGTGATCGAGGGTAGTGAAAAGCTGCGCATAGAGGTGCGGGACCGGGTGAGTAAGGCCACCTTAAGCAGTATTCCGCTGGCCGAAGAGAAGGATTATGAGGTAGATTATGACAGCGGCCGGATTTTATTAAGAAAGCCGCTGAATAGTGTTCAGCAGGCCTATAATAGTACTATAATTAGTAATGATTTACTGATGGGAGAACGCGTGTATTTGATAGTGGATTACGAGTATTTGAGTGAGGGATTAAGCGATAATACCTGGGGCGGCCGGGTAAGCCAGCAGTTGGGGCATCATGTGCGCCTTGGCGGGGCGTATGTGCAGGAGCAGAAAGACGGCCCGAACTATGAGGTTTATAGCGGAGATGCCACCTTAAAGATTAATGAGGATACCTCGATAAATGCCTTTTACGGCCACAGTAAGGAAACACAGCTGGGCAGCAGTACCAGTTATGATGGCGGCCTTAATTTCAGTGACCAGCAGGAGACATTCAGTAACGGTAAAACCGGTGAGGGGTACAGTGTTAACGGCCGGACCAAGCTGTTTAAGAATACCGATGTTTATCTTTCCTACAGCAATTATGATCCGTATTTTTCCATTACGAATAGTATCAGCCAGCAGGGTACAGAAAAGATAGTGGGGATGGTGTACAGCCGCCTTACCCAGTATCTGGCCCTGGGTTTTAATCATGTCACCTCCAGGATAAAGAAGCAATCCACTCCGCTGACTGAATTGGGTGCCCGGGATGTGCATGTAACAACGGGGATCGCCGATTACCGGCGGGGGAAATGGGACCTGCGCGGGGAATATCAGCATCAGACGGTAAAGCATCCGCAGACGGATTATACGTATTTTGGCATGTTACCGTTAAAGGATAATGATTTTGTGGCGGCCCGGGTGGGTTATCAGCTGTTTAAGTGGTTTCATCCCTATGTCCGGGGACAGGCAACATTGCAGGGCCGAACGAATAATCAAGGGACGGTGGGCGCGGATATGGTTATCTGGGAAAAGACGCGGTTGAATGTAGCGGAGACCATAGGCAATCTGGGTAATAGTACCTTGTTGGGAGTGACCAGTAAAATGACTGAAGGTACGGATGTCTATGCCAATCTGGAAGTGGGAAATCATATTCATCTGGGTAAATATGCCCGCACGACCTATGGTCAATCAACCTCACTCAGTGCGGATAGTCGGGTGTATGTGGAAGAGGATTACAGCAGTTGGCAGGAGAATCTGGTGCGGGGAACGGTATTGGGTTATGAAGAAAAAGTATCCGAAACCTTTGCTTTGGGCCTGACCTATGAGCGTAGTAACTTCGAACGGCGGCGGGATCCCGAGGTAATTAATCGCGATGCCGGTAGTGTGGCCCTAACCTACCTTAACCCGGATGAGTTCTGGTTTGGTACCAGAGGCGTTAAGGGTTATAGTAAGGTGGAACTGCGTAATGACCGGGGTACGACCGATGTGCGGCAGTGGGTAACGGAAAATGATTTGTTATGGCGGTTAACTGAAGGATTGAGTGTGACCGGCAGAGGTAACTGGGGCTGGACCGAGGACCGTAGCACAAAGCGCAATGAAGCGGAATTTTACGAAGTTGGCAGCGGATTCAGTTTGCGCCCGATCGACTGGGACCGGTTGAACATCTTGGGTAAGTACAGTTATCTCACTAACCTGCCGCCTGATAGTCAGATAGATTTTGTAGAAAGAACGGAATCGCGAAGGCATGTATACGCGATAGAGGGAGTGTTCGATGTTCTGAAATGGCTGCAATTGGTGGGGAAGGTTGCCTATCGTGACATGAAAGAAAAAGTGGGGTATCGCAGCTGGACGCATAGTGACACGTATTTATATCTGGGGCGGGTGAATTTTCATCTTACCCGTGCCTGGGATTTGGCGGCGGAGTACCGGACATTACGCAACAAGCAGATTGAAGATCAGAAAAATGGCTGGCTGCTGGAGGTGGACCGCGAGATTGGCAGGTATATCCGTCTGGGTGTAGGTTATAATTTTACCGACTACGACGACGACCTCCGCAACGAAGACAAATGGGATTCCAAGGGCTGGTTTGTCAGGGTAAATGGGAAATATTAGTAGGGGCCGGGCCTGCCCCAGCAAAGCTGGGACTGCCCCGCTTCGCGGGGCTGCTATTATATGAATGTATATAGACTGCTATTATTGGAATGGATATAGACTGCCCGGCCCGTTGGTTGTAGGAGCCTGTCCCCCTCGCTGTGCTTGGGGCAACAAAAAAATAAAACATGAAGGAATTAAAAAATTTTCTTGATTATTTAACGGTGGAGAAGAATGCCTCACGGCATACACTAAGCAATTATAAAAGGGATATTCTTCATTTTACCGATTTTTTAGAAAGACGTAATATTACAAATTTGGGCGATGTTACCGTAGCACAGATAAGGACCTACCTGGCCAAGTTACAGCAGCAGAATCTTTCCCGGGCCAGCCGGGCGAGGAAGTTATCCTCCTTAAAGAGCTTTTACAAGTACATGCAGCGGGAGGGGTATGTAGATACAAATATGATTGCCGGGATTTCAGCACCGAAAAGAGAAAAGAAATTGCCGGTTTTTCTGGATAAGGCTAAGGTCGTGAAATTGTTGGAGGCTCCCGGCCGGGATACACTGCAGGGTTTGCGGGACCGGGCGATACTGGAGGTGCTCTATAGCGGAGGTTTGCGGGTCAGTGAATTAGCCGGAGCCGGTATTGATGATATTGATTTTATTGCCGAGGCGCTGAAGGCTAAAGGTAAGGGAAAAAAAGAGCGCCTGGTGCCCTTGGGGCGGCCGGCGGTAATGGCCATCAGAAAGTATCTCGAGCAACGGTCCCAGGAACAGCCCCGTGTTAAGGGTAAGGTGGTTTTTGCCAATAGATTTGGTCAGCGGCTCTCGACTAGAGGGATCCAGCGGATAGTAGAAAAATATATGAAGCAGGTTGCCCTGCAGGAACGGATATCTCCCCATACCCTGCGGCACACTTTTGCCACTCATCTGCTTAGTGCCGGCGCGGATCTGCGTTCTGTGCAGGAATTACTTGGTCATAAGAGTATATCCACAACCCAGATCTATACTCATGTTACGCCGGAGAGGTTAAAAAAGGTTTACGACAAGGCCCATCCGCGGGCGTAATTGGCTAATGCGGCAATCTAAGTAATTTACAAGGTATCGTCTTTTAAATATTCATTAAACGGATTATGCATTTATTTTTTTATAATTTATTATTATACATTTATTTTATTTTGGCATTTCCTTTTTATTTGTTTAAATTTTGCACTTCTGAAAAATACAGGGTGGGCCTGAAACAGAGATTAGGATTTGTGCCCCGGAGAGACGCCAAAGGCGGGGCGGGAATTCTTGTTCATACGGTATCGGTGGGGGAATTTTTATCCGCGCTCCCCCTGTTTTCCGCGCTGGAAAAAGAGCTGGTTCAATATCCCCTGGTTGTTTCAACCACTACGCTTTCCGGAAACAGAGTGGCGCGCAAACAGCTTGCCGGAGATTCTGCCGTGGTTTTTTTTCCGTTGGATTTTAAGTGGGCGGTACGCCGTTTCCTGCGCAGGGTTTCTCCGCGAATGGTGATTTTACTGGAGACAGAATTGTGGCCGAATTTTCTCAGTGTCTGCCGAAAGAAGGGAATTCCCATAGTGGTGCTTAATGGCCGTTTATCGGCAAGCTCGTTTCGTAATTATACCCGCTGGCGGGGAGGGTTCAGATATTTTTGCGCGGCTATCAGTGCCTGGGGCATGCAATCTGAAATTGACCGGCAACGGGTAGTTTCTTTGGGTATTGATGCCCGGAAGGTGACGGTGACCGGCAGTATAAAGATTGATTCAGCGCTCAGCCGTTTGCCTGGGGAAGATAGAATTAACCGGATCAGGAGTGATTGGGGCTGGCGGCCGGGATTCCGTGTTCTGGTTGGAGGAAGCACCCATCAGGGAGAGGAGAAGATATTACTTGATATCTATAGGGAGTTAAAGGATAATTTTACGGGGTTAAAGTTAATAATTGCGCCCCGTCATCCGGAGAGGAAAGCGGCCCTGCTGAGGTTGCTGGCCGGCTATCAGTTTAAGTGTGTTTTTCGTTCTGCCTGGGGGCCGCAAACAAGTCTAGCGGATGTAGATGTTGTTTTAGTGGATACTTTGGGGGAACTGCTTTCGGTTTATTCTTTGGCGGATATTGTTTTTATTGGAAAAAGTCTGATTAAAGGCGGCGGCCAGAACCTGCTTGAACCGGCGGCCCTGGGGAAGACTGTTGTTTGTGGTCCGTTGATGACAAATTTTCAGGCAGTAACAGATTGGCTGCTGACTGAAGGGGGAATTATCCAGGTCCGGGATAAAGAGGATCTAAAGAGAACGGTTACCAAATTATTGACTGTTCCTGAGGAAGGTCAGCGCAAGGGTTTCCGCGCGCGAGAATTAATTTCCGCTGCCGGAGGTGTAATTGAAAGGGACATGGAACTGGTTAAGGCTAACATGACATAATAAGTATTATTTATAATGTTATATTAGGAAAAGGAAGAAAAGTTGAAGATTGCCGAATATTTACATGAACAGTTAATGTTTCTCGATATGCCTAGCCGGACAAAGACGGAAGCGATGAAGTTTCTGGCAAAAAAGTTTTGTGCCTATTACGATTTACATTGTCAGGAAGAATTGTCTTCTTCTATTCTTGAGCGGGAGAAGATCGAGAGTACCGGTCTGGGCCGCGGATTGGCGGTTCCTCATGGCAGAACAGAATTAGTGGACAAACTATATGTTGTTTTTGGCCGTTCTGCCGCTGGTCTTGACTGGCAGGCCAGTGATGGTCAATTGGCGCATTATATTTTTCTGGTTATTGGGCCCAGCCGGTTGATTAATGAATATCTGGATATTCTCAGTCAGATCGGCAAGGTGGCCATGCGCCAGAGTGTAAGAGAAGTTTTACTCAAGGCCAGAAAGCCGGTGGAGATAATTGAAGCGGTCCGGGGCAGCGGCGTAAGGCATCATAAGAGATAATCTGGTCCTTTTAAAAGTATTATGTCTTTATTAGAAAAGTACGAACCATATTTAATTGCGGTAGTTAATCGGCAGGCCCGGGGCCTTTTTGCCTCCGGCTTAAGGCGGGTGTTGGCCGGGTTGGCGAAGATCTATGCCGTTGCTATTGGTCTGCGGGTTTTTTTATATCGTTCCCGGCTAATAAGGCCGACTTCTCTTGGTTGTACGGTAATTAGTGTCGGTAATGTTACTTTGGGAGGAACCGGTAAGACCCCGATGGTGGAGATGCTGGCCCGGGAGTTACTGCGGGGAGGCCGCAAAGTGGCTATACTCAGCCGCGGGTACAAGTCCGGCAGTAAGGTAAAAGATTTTCCGCGGGTGGTTGCTGACGGGGAGAAATTACTGCTTAATGTGATTTCTTCCGGGGATGAGCCCTATATGCTGGCCAGGGAAGTACCTCAGGCGATAGTGCTGGTTGATAAGGATCGTGTACGGGCCGCCCGGCAGGCGATCAAAAGGTTTGCGGTGGATACGATTATTCTCGATGACGGTTATCAATATTTGCGGCTCGACCGGCAGGTAAATATCATGCTCATTGATTGTACGAATCCCTTTGGCAATCAGCGGCTGTTGCCCCGGGGGGTGTTGCGCGAGCCGCTGCGGCATCTTGACCGGGCGAATATATTTTTTCTTACTAAAACTAAGGGGATGAATCTTAGTGGACTGAAAAACAAATTAAAAAAAATAAATCCGCGCGCGGATGTTATTGAATCGGCTCACCGGCCCCGTTATCTTAATAGTATTTTTTCCGGGACTAAACGGGATCTCAGTTTTCTTGCCGGCCGCCGGGTGAGTTGTATTTCCGGGATTGCCAGCCCGCAGGGTTTTGAGCAGGCCTTGACGGAATTGGGGGCAGTACTTACCAGTTGTCATCGTTTTCCCGATCACCATCTTTACTCAGCGGCTGAATTGGAAGAGATTATCAGGTGCGCGCAGATGGAAAAAGCTGAGGCCCTGGTGACTACGGAGAAGGATGCGGTGAGGTTTCCGCCGGTTAATCAGCCGCGCAGATTCCCTTTGTATTATTTGCGGGTGGAGATTGAAATTCTAAGCGGAGCCAAAAATCTCTATGACCGCATAGGGCGGATGTGCTATTAACAATTTTAAGAATATAGTTTTTATGAAACGATTCAATCTCATTCTCCGTGTGCTTTCATTAGTTGGTTTGCCGGCTATAATTGTCCTTGTGTTTCGACTGGTAGCGTTCTATCCTTCTGCCTGTTTCCTTCGTCATTTTTTTACCTGGAGCTTACTCCTGTTTATTATTATTAATTGGACGGTCTGGGGGTTATGGGGGGGTGTGATTGCCTACTTGATTACCTTGCTTGTCGCCCTGTATAACAGTTTAGCGGCTAGTGACGGGTCTTATCTCTTAGTTGTTTTGCCGGCCTTTTTATTGGGTCTTTCTCTCTACAATCGCCAACAGCGGGTAAAGGTGGCAGTCACAGCACATAATTTGAGGCTGGAACATGTGGAGCGGGACTATAATCTTTTATTGCAGGATTATAGTAAACAGCAGCATTTAAAAGAGTCTTATCACAAGAAAACCGAACGTTTTAGTTATTTGAGTGAAGTGGTTAAAGAGGCAGCCTTTAGTCTCGCGTCAAAGGAAATCAACAAACAGATTGTGAATAACCTCATGCGCAGTATTGATACCGGAGATGTCTATTATCTTTGGGAGATAGGCGCAGATTTGCAGTCATTGCAGCTTCAGGTGTTGGAGAGTTCCCGGGGAATTACCCTGACTGATTCTGTGCAGTCTGATGAATTCAATCTTTGGACGATGCGGCACCGGCAACCGTTGCTGGTGACTGATTTAGCCAAGGACTATCGTTTCAATACTCAGCAGATTATGGCAGGCACAAAAACCAGGAGCCTGATTGTGGCGCCATTAACCACCGCCGACAAGATGATGGGTATTATTCGCGTGGATAGTTTTCAGGCGAATACCTTTACGCTTGATGATCTGCGCCTACTGGCGATTATTGCTAATATAGCGGCCCTGACTATTTATAATGCTGATTTGTTTAAACAAACGGAACATCTGGCTAATCGTGACGGTTTAACGGAGCTTTATGTCCGGCGATATTTTGACGAGGCCCTGGAGCAGGTGGTTGCCGAGGCCAGGCTTTCGGGCGGGTCCTTTTCCGTTCTTTTATTGGATCTGGATAGCTTTAAAGAATTAAATGATACCTATGGCCACTCTGTCGGGGATAAGGTGCTTCAGAAAGTTGCTCAATTGATTGAGGATGAACTGTCCCAGGCTTCGCCTGGGACAGTAACAAAACCAGTTGCCGCCCGTTATGGCGGAGAAGAATTTATTGTTTTACTGCCCAATATTGCCCGGCAGGGTGCGCGGGATATTGCTGAGTCGATCCGCAGAGCGGTTGGCGAATCGAATTTTTCTATTCGCCGCGAAGGCGTGCGGGCAACTATCAGTATTGGTATCGCGGAATATCCCCGCAACGGCGAACAGGGAATAAAAATTATCGAATGTGCTGACCGGGCCCTTTATCAGGCCAAACGCGAAGGGCGCAACCGGGTGGTTGTGGCCGAGATTTAATTATGAATTTGGTATTTTTAACTTATTTTACTCTTATTGTCTGGCTTTGTTTTCTAGTTAAATACAAGTGGGCGGTTGTTCTCGCCTTGCTGGGGGGGGTACATTTATTCTGGTATGC
The DNA here is from genome assembly GCA_964543115.1 of uncultured bacterium. Taxonomy (GTDB): domain Bacteria; phylum Auribacterota; class CAZIXI01; order CAZIXI01; family CAZIXI01; genus CAZIXI01. The sequence goes on along the minus strand of CAZIXI010000003.1, from coordinate 13,436 downwards.
GGCTGAATGCCGGGTGCCGGCAGTGATTTTTATTGCCAGCAATCTTTCTTTATATTTAATTGCTATTTACTTGTTGTATTATTACCAGGAAATCCGGCGGCAGGAATTAGATAAAATAGTTACGGTCAGCGAAGGAAAGCAAAAACAATTTGAGCAGTTAACTCAGCAAGAAGAGCAATTAAAAAATGATAATCTGACCTTGCGGCAGGATCTACATGAAACAGTGGCCTTTTACGATTATGTAAAGAAATTAGGGCTGACGCTTGATTTTGAGCAGGCCGTGACGGTGCTTAAAGAGACCCTGACTGCGTTGACGCGTTTTTCCGCCGGCCGGCTCATTCTGATTGAGAGAGGGAAAGTTGCTGATGCCTACCATGTTCCGGGTATCGGGCAGGAGCAGGGGAAAGCAGAAGATGATTTTGACGAAAAGATTTTTTCTGTCTTAAAGGATAAATCTGAGCCCGTTTTATGGCGGCAAGGCGAAGCTGCTCCGTTTAATTTTTTGCCGGTTGATTGGCAGCCTTTTTTGGCGGTGCCCTTAATGGCTGAACAGGAATTAGTGGCGGTGCTTACCCTGGCCAATTTCCCTCCGGAGAGTCTGGAGAAGATCAGTTTCGTTGCTACTCAGTTTGCCTTAGAAGTCAAGAAAACGCAACTTTATCGGCGGGTTAAGGATCTATCGATAATAGACGGTTTAACCTGCTTAAATCTGCGGCGTCATTTCCTGCGGCTGTTGGCCGGAGAGCTTGACCGTTGTTACCGGCAACGCCGCCCGTTGAGTTTTCTGATGATGGATATTGATTTCTTTAAGCGTTACAATGATGAATATGGTCATTTGGTAGGTGATTTGATTCTTAAAACGGTGGCCGTTATCATGATGCAGAAATCACGGGAAAATGACGTTATCTGCCGTTATGGTGGAGATGAATTTGGCCTGGCCCTGCCGCGCACCAGGCTTGTGGAGGCCCGGGTAGTTGCCGAACGACTGCGGCGGGAGGTAAATGCCCATTTATTTCAAGTGGCTCAGGGCAAATTTCAGGTATCGATAAGTATTGGTGTAGCTGGCTGTTTGATGCAAGAGGAGCCGGATGATGATGCTATTCAGCGCTTAGTGGATATTGCCGATAGCGCCATGTACCAGGCCAAGGCCAAGGGCCGCAACTGCGTGGTGGTGCATGAGTAGTTCTTCAGCCACTGATCGAGCTTCGCTCGCGGATTTTCACTGATGATTAACCCTGATTTAAAATATTATAATTGAAATCGGTGTAATCCGTGGCTAAAAAAATATGACAACTGTTTCTATTTCCCGATGCCGGAATTATGATGATTTTTCTATTGTGTGTGAGTCCGTGCGGAATTGTCTCCGGCAGTTAGGTGATCTTACCGATTTATTCCATCCGCATTCCCGGATACTGCTTAAACCCAATCTCCTTTCTTCTCGCCGCGGCCCGGAACAGCCCTGTAATACCCATCCGCAGGTTGTCAGGGCGCTAACAGTTGTTTTGCAGCAGGATTATAAGTGCCGGCGGATTTCTCTTGGTGATAGCTCAGGCGGCCTTTCTTACGGCCGGACAAAACAGGCCTTTGCCGCCGGTGGGTATGATCGCCTGGCCGCGGAGTTGGGAGTTGAGTTAGTGGATTTTGATAAAATCGCTCAACAGGAGATGAAGAATGAAAAAGCGGCTATTCTAAAATCCGTAAAGGTAACGGGTTTTCTGCGGGAGGTGGATGTTGTTATCTCCCTGCCCAAACTTAAAACGCACAGTCTGGTTGGTTTTACTGGCGCAGTGAAGAATATGATGGGATTGGTGCCGGGCAGCGGTAAGCGGAGGATGCATGCCCTGGCGCCGCCCCCGGAACAGATGTCCCGCTGTTTTGTCGAGTTATTTGCCTCTGTACGGCCGCAACTTTCCTTAATGGATGCGGTGGTGTCTATGGCCGGCGACGGCCCGGCGGCCGGTGAACCGGTAGCGGCGGGATTATTGTTAGCCAGCCGCGATGCCGTTAGTTTGGATGCCGTGGCCGGGGAGATAGTCGGTTTCAAACCGGGGGAGGTTGCCGGTACCCGTATTGCCGGAGAGCAAGGGCTGGGGGAAGCTGACTTAACAAAAATAGAAATCAAAGGAGAAAAACTCGTGGGGGTAAGGATAGAGGGGTTCAGTAAACCCACTATTGGAATAAGGAACAAGATCCTGGATTGGCTGCCGGGTATTTTTTTAAAACATTTAATGGAAGGGATGACCATGGGGCGGCCGGTAATTGACAGCCGCGCGTGCAGCACTTGTTACGCCTGTGTGGCTGCCTGCCCGGCAGCGGCGATGAGCCATGCCCCGGGTAAGAGCCCGGTTATTAATTACCGCAAATGCATTGAATGTTATTGCTGCCAGGAGCTTTGTCCGGATAATGCCATTTGTCTCAAGATGCCCACGTTTATCAGGCTGGTCAAGCTGGCTGAGGCGGCAGCGAAAAAGATATTTCGCCTGTTAACGCCAAAAAGTTATTCGTAATATTCCTCAATATATTGTTTCCCAGTTTTCTGGGACATTTCCTGGGCCAGATCAAAGATCAATTCTTCCATTTCCATTCTCAGGACTTCCCCGGTATTTACGTTTTTAGAGCGGAAGATCCATTTGCCGGTTTGCTGGTCATGAGGCGATAACAGTGTTTCATTGCCTGCTTCATCCATTACATACATCTCTGAGTTTGGGGAGGTACCTTTTGCGTAAAAGTAGCATTGGTCAGCCGTTCCTGCCCCCGGGGCCGTTCCATTTGCTATTGCCAATACCCCTGAAGCATCTGTTTCAAAGGTTGATGTATTTATGCCAATATTGTCATCGCCAGCGGCGTCTTCATCAAGTTGCCCGTATAATGTGTTGCCAATATTAAGTTGATAGCTGCCTGTAGCGCTAGGAGCATCTATGCTGGCCCCAATAATAATGTTACTGCTGCCGGTAGTGATGTTGTCTCCGGCGAAATGGCCCAAGCCGGTATTGTCGACACCTTCGCTATTGCCTCCTAGGGCGCCAACACCAATTGCCACATTATAATCGCCGCTGGTGTTGGCGTCCAGGGATAAATCACCCACCGCAACATTTCCATTGCCTTCACCGGTATTTACCAACAGGGCGCTGCGGCCGACGGCCACGTTGTAATCACCGATCGTATTGGCTCCCAGGGCATTATATCCCAGAGCGGTATTGCCGATACCGATAGTATTAGCAGCCAGGGTGCCGCTGCCCATTGCGGTATTTTGTGTGCTTGTGGTATTAGCAGCCAGGGCATTGTAGCCAACGGCGGTATTATTGTCGCCATTGCTATTGGTGCCCAGGGCAGCATATCCAAAAGCGGTATTATTGTTTCCGGTAGTATTAGCATCCAGGGCGCCGTAGCCCACGGCGGTGGCATAGTCGCCGGTGGTATGAGCCCCTAAGGCATTGTGGCCGACGGCGGTGCAATATCCTTCCGCGGCAGTTGCATCCAGGGCGCCATAACCGATCGCGGTATTGCAAGTGCCGTTCTGCAGCATTACCAGGGTTCTATAGCCAAGACCAACACAAGAATTAGCTGAGGTAACCTGTCTGCCTGCGTAATAGCCAAAAAAGGTATTATATAGTCCGGCGGCTTCCAGCGTTCCCAATCCTGCCACACCAACGCCGATAAAAGTATTGGTATCGCTGCTCTGCCATTTATCGGTTTTGATATCGCCGCCGCTCATATTCAAATTACCGTTAATGTCCAGAGCATCATTTGGGTTGCTTGTGCCGATACCGATATAGTTAGTATCTCTTTCAATAAACAGCGTGTTACTGTCGAGACTAAGATCACTGTTCAGGGTCCAGCTACCTCCGGTTGTTGGCGTGGTTAGACTTGGGCTGGAAAATGTTTTATTGGTCAAGGTCTGGCTATCGGTTGTTCCTACCAGGTTACCGGCAGGGGGGCTGCTGCTGCCCAGGTAATCGGCGCTGGCAGCTTTGTAAGTGTAAGATATAGCGACTAATTGTTTATCTGGGGACAGCAGTTGCGAGCCGTTAATTCCGTCGTCAAACCAGATCCGGATATAAATGGAACTGCGGCTGGTGAAAACACTGGTGGCGATGGCGGTCATATTGTTGATAGTTGTATCGCCGAGAGGGACGTTAAAAACTCCGTTGGTGACGGTTGCTTCAATTGCGGCGGCAGGTTCACTACCGCCGCTAGAAGTGCCGTCGTTGGACCAATAGCTGGTTGTGCCGGTGCTGTCCACAAAGGCGAATCTAAAATAGCCGGTACCGTTAAAGGCTATGTTATTACTGGCAACATAACCAGGATAGTCTATTATTAGCGGGATATCCGCCTGGGCCGGTTGGACGGCGAGAAGAATTGCCAGCGCGATACTGGTTATTAGGCCCAGGCGAATGTTCTTTTTCATAACAAACCTGCTTTATATTTTATATATATAAATTTTAAATTAAATAATTTATTATTTTTATTATTCAATATATCTGGAAACATAATTTTTCCCTGTTTTTGGGGACATTTCTTCGGCCAGATCGGATATTAATTCCTCCATTTCTATTCTCAAAACCCGGCCGGTCTCGGTATTTTTCGAGTAGAATATCCATTTGCCGGTCTCCGGGTCATGGGGAGAAATTTTTGTTTCATTACCCCCTTGATCCATAACATACATCTCAGAACTTGCTGCGTCATCTTTGGCATAAAAATAACTTTGGTTGTCTGTTCCTGCCCCGGGGGCCGTTCCGTTTGCGATTGCTAATACACCGACAGCAGCTGCTTGAAATGTTGATGTATTTATGCCAATATTATCAGCGGTAGTTGCTCCATCCAGTTCGCCGTATAAGGTATTGCCGATATTTAATTGATAAGTACTATCTGCTGCGGGAGCATCTATTTCGGCCCCAATAATAATATTATTGTCTCCGGTAGTAATGTTATCACCGGCCCGATAGCCTAAGGCTGTGTTGTAGTTGCAGCCAGTGGTTAGAGCATCAAGTGCTTCATAGCCGACTCCGACATTATAAACTCCATTGGTGGTAGTAGTGAGGGCGTTATAGCCAACTGCTGTATTCCAATTACCAGAAGCCGCAAGATTTGCCAGGGCCCCGGAACCCACTGCCGTATTGCGGCTGGTGCTATCGTTAGCGCCCAGGGCATTATAACCAAATGCGCTATTGTTGTCTCCGCTATCGTTGTTGTCCAGGGTACCGCTGCCCATCGCGGTATTTTGGATGCCGGAGGAATTAGTGCCCAGGCTATTGTAGCCCACGGCGGTATTATTACTGTTTTCTTGATTGCCGCCCAAGGCCGCGTATCCCAGGGCGGTATTGAAGTTCCCAGTAGTATTTTCCTCCAGGGCGCCGCTGCCCACAGCGGTTACGGCGGTGCCGGTGGTATTAAGGCGGAGGGCGTTGTAGCCGACGGCGGTGCAATCATCTTCTGTCTGGACTGCCTGCAGGGTGTTATAACCGATGGCGGTGTTGTTGCTGCCGCTGATCAGGGAATCCAGGGCTTGATAACCGACACCCACACAGGAATCGGCAGAGGTTACCACTCTGCCCGCGTAATATCCAAGGAAGGTGTTGTTGAGTCCGGCAGAGGTTAGGTTACCCGCTCCGGCAGCACCAACACCGATAAAGGTATTAGTATCGCTGCTTTGCCATCTATCGGTTTTGATATCACCGCCGCTCATGTTTAGATCGCCGTTAACATCTAGGGCATCAGCAGGACTGGCGGTGCCGATGCCGATACGGTTAGTGTCTCTATCGATAAACAAGGTGTTACTGTCTATATTCAGGTCACTGTTTAAGGTCCAGCTGCCACCGGTAGTCGGTGTGGTCAGTGTGGCACTGGTCAGGGTTTTGTTGGTGAGGATCTGGGTATCGGTTGTTCCCACCAGGTCACCGGTAGGGGCGCTGAGATTACCGATATAATCGGCGCTATAGGCCTTGTAGGCATAAGGCACGGCAACGATTTGTTTGTCGGAAGAGAGTAATTGTGAGCCATTGGTGCCGTCATCAAACCAGATGCGCAGATAGGCGGAACTGCGGCTGGTAAAAATGGTGGTGGTAATAGCGCTCATGTTAGAGAGTTCCGTATCACCAAGGCGCACGTTAAAAACCCCGTTAGTGACGGTCGCCGGAACGGCGTTTGTGGGTTCACTGCCGCTGGTGGAGGTGCCGTCGTTTGACCAGTAGGTGGTTGTGCCGGCGCTGTCCACAATAGCGAATTTAAAGGAACCGGTGCCGTTAAAGGGGATGTTATCGCTTTTAACAAAGCCGTGATAATCAATTAGTTGCGGGATATCGGCAAAAGACGAGAGGCAGATAAATAGTAGGAGAATGGTAATGAAGATGAGTGGTAACAGTTTTAATTTTTTTACTGATCTCATAGTAATACTCCTTTTTAATGACGATTTAAATGGTAATAAAATTATTTTTGGTTTTATTTCCAATGGCTATTCCTGGCTTATCCCGCGGCTGCTATGTGCGCCAATCCAGGTGTAGTCGCCGCTGTTCCAGTACATGGCCCGTTCCACATTAATGGCCACATCGGAAGATACTGTTGTTGAGACATCACGATTATTCATGTTTTCAACATTATTTACATGGATAGTGTATCGCCGCTGCCCTTCCAGGGTAAAGGAAACCTGCTGGGTATTGCCGTCAGCATCCATAAAGGTAGCGGTAATAGAGGCGGTCGCGGTATTCGGGTTCTGGAATAATACATATTCATCGAAAATATTGGTGTTACCTTCCGCCAGATACCAGGTAGTTGCCGGTAGGGGAATGCCCACAGTGGCATGGCCGCCGGCCCAGGTAAGGTTACCGCTGTTTAGGTACATAGAACGCTCAACGATAATCGGGATATCTGAGGCCACGCTTGTGGAAACATCGCGATTACTCATGTTGTCTACATTGTTTACATGAACTGTATATCTTCGTTGTCCGGCCAGGGTAAAGCCAACCTGCTGGGTGTTGCCGTCAGCATCCATAAAAGTGGCGGTAATGGACGCGCTAGCGGTGTTGGGATTAAGGAATAGTACATACTCATCAAATCTGGCGGTATTTCCTTCGGCCAAGTACCAGCTGGTGGCTGGAGCGGTTACCCCGATACTGTCATGGCCGCCGCACCAGCTGTAATCACCGCTGTTCCAGTACATGGCCCGTTCCACGTTAATGGGAACATCGGAGGAGACACTTGTGGAGACGTCACGGTTATTCATATTTTCCACATTATTTACATGGATTGTGTATCGCCTTTGCCCGGCTAGGGTAAAGGAAACTTGCTGGGTATTGCCGTCAGCATCCATAAAAGTAGCGGTTACCGAGGCGGTAGCGGTATTCGGGTTCTGGAACAGTACGTATTCATCGAAAATATTGGTATTGCCTTCGGCAAGATACCAGGTGGTGGAGGGAGCGGTAACGCCAATACTGTCGTGTCCGCCGGCCCAGGAAAGGCTGCCGCTGTCCCAGTACATGGCCCGTTCGACCCTTACCGGGACTTGATTCGTGGAAATAATTGTGGTGGAGACATCACAGTTTTCAAAGCCGCTGACATTATTTACATGGATCGTATATCTTTCTGTCGCGTTAATAGTTTGAGTTACTATCGCGGTATTCCCGTCGGCATCCATAAAAGTAGCCTGAATTTCTGCTGTAGTGCTGTTGGGGTTTTGAATGAGCACATAGGTGTCAAAGCCGCGTGTACAGCCCTCGGCCAGGTACCAGACGGTGGAGTCGTTATAATCATGGGTGCCGCCCTCTGCGCTGTAGTTAGTGGAACTAAAATCACCGGGTCCGGTGCTGTTTCCCACAATGTCATTTGCCAGGTAATTAGCGGAGTTAAGGCCTTGAGCGCTGCCGGCGGTGAACATATCGTTTAAGATAGTATAGTTGGTACTGCTGCCGGCAAAGGCGAAAGCGGAAAGAGAGAGAAGGAAAAATAAAATAATTAAAATTTTATGCATAGTTGTAGCGAAACTGTATCGGTTAATCCGAGACCTAAGTTAATTTGCGTAAATTTTCGATTTGGCCGATTTCCCCCAGGGCAATAAGTACATCTCCGGGGTTGATTATGGTTTCCGCTCCGGGGCTGTAGTGGTATTGTCCGGTTGCCGCTTCTTTCTTGGCAACGATAATAACGCCGGTGTCATGGGCGATATTGGATTCACGAAGGGTGCGGTTGGCGAATCGGGAGTGCTGGGAGACATTTATTTGTTCAATGCGCAGTACCATCTCTTTGCCGCGCATCATTACATCGAGGAAATCCACGATGGTCGGCCGGATAATCTCCGAGGCCAGGCGCAGGCCGCCGATAAAGTTGGGGCAGACCACGGCATTGGCGCCAGCGCGGATGAATTTGTGTTCGGCTAGCATTTCGGAGACGCGGGCAATAATGCGCAGGTCAGGATTCATTTCCCGCGCGGTGAGGACGATAAAAATATTCTGGGTATCGTTGTCCATGGCGGTGATCAGCCCGCGGGCGTTTTTAATTCCGGCCTTTTGCAGGGTTGTTTCTTCGCTGGGGTTGCCTTCAATATAGAGGGCGTTTTTACAGCCGGCCTGTTCCAGCCAAGGCACTACCTGGTGATTAATAATGACAAAAGGCGTCTTTGTCTTTGAAAGCTCTTCAATGATGGAGCGGGTTGTTTTCAGCCCGCCGCAGATAATGACGTGATTTTTTAAATTAGAAATAGTGCGTTCCATTTTACGCCTCCTCAGGATTTCTTTAACCATACCTTCGACAATAGTGGCGGTGAGTGTTGTAAATCCGTAAAAAACAATACTCATACCCATAATGATCAGAATAATCGTAAAAACTCTGCCCGGCACTGTCAGGGGATTTACTTCCTGGAAACCAACGCTGGAAAGGGTGATTACGGTCATGTAGGATGATTCCAGGAAGCCCCAGCCTTCGATGATGGTGAAACCGATCGCGCCAAACAGGAAAACAAAGGAGAGCATTGAAATGATGATTAATAATCTTAGTTTGATATTCATACTGATATAATATTAGCAAAAACACATTCTAAAAGCGACATAAATTTGCTACAATATTGCCGGTTGCAATAGAGCAATAAATCCACAAAATAGCGGGGTTTTTATGGAATTGCGTGATGACGGGATGTGTTTTGTCTGCGGGAAGAAGAATCCGATTGGGCTGCAGCTGGATTTCCGTTTAGCAGGACAGATCCTGCATACAAGTTTTGTGCCGGAAAAGAAACACCAGGGTTATGCCGATATTGTTCATGGCGGGATAATTGGTATAGTACTGGATGAAATGCTGGTTAATCTGCCCTGGCTTTTGGGCAAGAAGGCGGTTACGGCGGAATTCTCTGTCCGGCTAAAGAAACCGGTTTATATTGGTGAAGAGATTAGGTTTACCAGCCGGATTGTTAAAGAGCAGGGGAGATTGATTTTTACGGAAGCGGAGGCCAAAAAGGCAGATGGCAGTCTGGTGGCAACCGCAGCCGGAAAATGTGTGAAGATTAAATAGGTCCTGTTTAATTAATGAATAAACGTAGAAATCTTTGCGCGAGCAAAGCTCGTCTGCGGTCTCTGCGTTAAAATTAAAACTGGAGGCTATTATGAAAGCCTACACGCGGCGGGAATTCCTGAAACAGCTGGCGGCCGGCGTGGCGTTAGCGGCAGTGGGTTCTCTGGCCGGGCCCAAAAGGATCTTTGGCAAGACTGATAAATTAGTTGCGGAATCGGCGCAGTCTGAGCTCTATGTTCTAGAAGGAACTGATTATGCCAGGCTGCTGCAGCAAGCGGTGGAGGCCTTAGGCGGTATTAATAAATATGTTAAAAAGGGCAGTTATGTTGTAATTAAGCCTAATGCTTCCTGGTCCCGTACCCCGGAAGAGGCGGGTAATACCCATCCGGTATTAGTAGCGGAAATGATTAAACTTTGCCGGGAGGCCGGGGCGGCGAAGGTGGATGTGATCGACCATGCCTGTGACAATTACAAGAGTGCCTTCCGGATCAGCGGCGTGGAAGAGGCGGTGAAAAAGGCCGGCGGTAAGATGATCGCGCTTAGCGAAGGAGATAATTTTAGTCCGGTCAGAATTGCCAAGGCGCGAAAACTAAAAAAGGCGGATGTGGCCAAGCAGATTTTGGCGGCGGATTGTTTTATTAATATGCCCATTGCCAAAGATCATAGTGCCGCTACCTTAACCATGGCGATGAAGAATTATATGGGAGTTGTTAAAAATAGGTGGGCCTTTCATCAGCAGGGCCTGAATCAGTGTATTGCCGATATCAGCAGCTTTGTTAAGCCCGACCTGGTGCTGATGGATTGTACCCGTATTTTGCTCACCAACGGCCCTAAGGGGCCGGGTGAGGTCAAGGTGCTGAATAAGATTGTTGCCGGTCACGATCATGTAGCGGTTGATGCCTTTGGCACAACCTTATTTGGACTTAAGCCGGAGAAGATAGAATATATTAGGATTGCCGGCGAGATGGGTATCGGCCAGGCGGATTTGGAGAAAATAAAAGTAATCGAGAAAAAGATATAATTTTATTAGCCACGAATTCACTCGGATTTTTGTAATTAGTAATTTATAGCAGCTAATTCGTACGTTTCACGTTCGCGGCTGAATAACGAAAATGAAAAAAGCTACTAGATATTTCCTGAATATCTGTATCATTCTGCTCTGGCTGGGGATATTCTACTTTCAATTCCATTATCCTTTCCTCGCGCAATTGGCGCATAACCTCAGCCCGGCGTTTTTGGTGACTTCCCTCGGTCACCGGTTGTTTTTTCTTGCCTGGATGTCTGTCCCTCTATTGGTGTTGATTGTGATTAAGGGACGGTTTTTCTGCTGGCGGATATGCCCGCTGGGGCTTGTGCAGGAGATGGTTCCTTCCCGCCGCCGATTACGCAACGCGAAAACTAATTTATATATTTTTTTATTTTTATTTACCTTTTCTTTTTGGGGGTTAAATCTGCTGGCGTTTTTTGATCCGTTGGCGGTTTTTAACCGGGCCGTGGTTACCTGGGAATATCATTTAACTGATGCGCTGGTTTTTGTATCTTTACTTGCGGGGATTGTCTTAATTAATATTTTATTTAAACGGTTCTGGTGTCTGCGGCTTTGCCCGTTGGGCGCGTTGGTTGATTGGCTGACTTTACTCAAAAGAAAAATAAGAAAAAAACAAAAATTGGATCTGGCTAAACGCAAGAGTCTGATTCTTTTAGGCAGCGGGCTGGTAAGTGGATTTTTGTGGCGCCGGTTTAACTGGCGGGAAAAACCTCGTTTTTCCCGCTTAATCCGCCCTCCCGGCGCCTTGCCGGAAGACGAGTTTACTTCCCGTTGTATTCGTTGCGGCAGCTGTCTGGCTGTATGTCTTACCGCTGGCCTGCAGCCGACGTTACTGGAGAGCGGCTGGGAAGGAGTTTTCACGCCGCGATTGGTGCCTAAGATCGGTGAGTGTGATGAATTTTGCAATAAATGCGGCCAGACCTGTCCTACCCAGGCCATTAAACGGTTACCGCTGGCGGAAAAGAGAAATGTTAAGATCGGTATAGCTAAGGTGACCAGGGATAACTGTATTGCCTGGATGGATAATAGATTGTGCCTGGTCTGTAAGGAATTCTGTCCGTATCTGGCAATTGAGGCAGTGCCCAATGCCCAGGGGGTAGGCTCACCATTGGTAAAGTATGATCTCTGCCGGGGCTGCGGTCTTTGTGAAAAACAGTGCCGGGCCGGCAATGATTCGGCGATTAAGGTTTATAGTTACGGTAGAGGATAATAGTAAAATGAAAACCAAAAGGGATTTAATTAGTGTTTTAAATATTTATCTTTTTACCTTATTATTGATTTCGGTACTGATTGATCTTGGGTTGCGGTTTGTTTCGGCGAGTAATGTTATTCTTGTCTTTGCCAATAAGCTTCAGCAGTTAATCTACTGGCCGAGTTGTCTGCTGATCCTCCTTGTGGTTGTGTTTAAGGGGAAGCAGCAAAAATCCGTTCCTGTTGAGGCCGGAAAACAGCTTCTGCCTCCACAGAAGATTTTAGCGGTTGTCTTGCTGGCCGCTGCCGCGATGCGAATTTTCGGTCTGGGTCTCCTGCCCCTGAATTTTGATGAAGCCTCCTGGACGTTTTGGTCGGCGATTTACGCCTCGCCGAGTCAGATAGCCGAATACGGGCACTTGCCGCTTATGTTCGGCGGGGTGATGCGGCCGTTTTATCCGGATTTAATTTATTTTGCCCAGGCCTTTTTCAGGAATCCGTTGTATCTGGTGCGTGTTCCGGCAGTGATTCTGGGGGTGGTAACGGTCTGGCTTAATTATTTGTTTGTCCGCCGGTTGTTGAGTGAACGGGCGGCAGTTTTTTCTTCTCTTTGGCTGGCGCTCCTGCCCTGGCACGTTATTTTCAGCCGCGCAGGTGAAGAAAAGGTCCTGGTGCCGCTTTTCGGGATATTAATCTTTTATTTTGTTTACCGGGCGATTAACGAACGGAATCAGTGGTTTTTTATTCTTTCCTGCTTTTTCTTAGGGCTGGGCGCGCTTTATACCTATCAAACGGCGGTGATTTTTATTGCCGTGTTCCTGGTTTTTCTCTGTTGGGCCAGTAAGGAATTGTCATTTCTCAAGCGGCAGACGCTCTACGGCGGATTATTGGTATTTGCCGTTTTTGTTTATCCTTTTATTTCCCTGGTCATTTCCGGAAAGTTTAACTTTGCGGCAACTTTCTACCGCTTTTATCAGAAAAATGTTTTTGCGCAGGGTTTTTATCTTCTTAATCTTTTGCAAAATCTAACTAATAATATTCTCCCGGTACTTAAAGGTTTATTTTTCAAGCAGAAAATTTATTTTCTTTATGGTGAGGCCCTGCCGGCTCCTTTGCTGGTTAACGGTCTGGTTCTTCTGCTTTTATTAATTGGGGTGGTGCAGGCCCTTTGGCGGCGGCGCCTGGCCGATAAGCTGCTTTTATCCTGGCTGGCAGTCACTTTTTTTACGGTCCTTGCTTTTGTGGATTTTGTTGAGGCGAGGTATCTTTTGATCATTTTACCGGTTCCCTTAATTATGGTTGCCGGTGTACTGGATTCTCTTTCTAATTTTAAACGGATCGGGTATTTGGTTATCGTTATTTCCGCGGCAATCATCTGCCTAACCGGCTGGCAATTGGGGCAGTACTTTTGGCGGGCTCCGGAACATTTCGATACCTGCCGGGAGAATTGTTATGGTACAGAACAGGCAGCTCAGTATCTACTCGCCCAGCCTGATCTGGAACAGGCAAGAATTGTGATTGATGATCGAATGGCGCCCCTGCAGGTATACCTGGATTTTTATAAACAGAAAAGCCAGTATTCTGATTATCCCTTTAATCTTGTCTCAAGTGTTTTTGTTGATATCAGGGATTTAAGCCTGGATAAACCTACCTATTACGTTATCTGGGTGCCGGAATCGCATCCCCCAGATTATGCGGATGGGAT
>CAZIXI010000002.1:0-39870 GCA_964543115.1 uncultured bacterium | reverse complement strand
AATAAGAACAATGTTTATTTTGAGAGAATTATGGCGGATATGAGTGATTTGCCTTTCACTGACGACTCCTTTGACATTGTCGTTAATGTAACAAGCATGCATCACACACCTTGCTTAAAGAAAACATTTCGCGAAATCGCCAGAGTGCTCAAGCCTGCGGGAAAGGCAGTTTTGATTAATGAACCCATCCGGACGATATTTGCCCCCAAGGATTTTGGCAGCGAGCGTTCAAGGAAATTGGGCCTCAATGAACATTGGTATACCGCCCTAGAATATTACTCCGCGGCAAGGAATGCCGGCTTAAAACTAACTTTTAAACTAAATATCCGTCCGCAAATATCCGGGGAGCCGACATGGAAAAGGATAATAAGATCATTCATTCATAAACATCCTCAGATTAGTAAATTGACCAGGATCCCTGTTACTATACTGTTATTCCACCAGGTCTATGCGGTTATGGTGGCCCATAAATAGAAAAACCAAATTGCTTAAAAAACAGAACCCTGATTAGCTAGAGCAGGACAACTGCTTGGAGTTTATTCTATGGACTTAATTGGAGTAAAGGCGTGCAAGAAGGTCTGGGCTTATCGAAGGACACTATGGTATCTGTTTAGAAAAAAGGGACCGCGCGCTGTTTATAACTTTCTCTACATCAAATCCCTCGTGCTGGCCGGAGGTGAAGGGACAGGGAATTGGCTAGCCAGGATAATTATCGGCCCGCTGTTTAGACTGTTTCCGCAGATGACTAAAAGGCTGTTTTACTACCCGTTTACTCTAGAAATTGAAGTAACCAATAAATGCAATAAAAAGTGCCTCATTTGCGAGCACACTTATTGGAACGAGCCAGACAGGGATTTATCCTTTGCAGAATTTAAAAAGATTGTGGATCAGTTTCCCAGATTAAAATGGGTCAACCTGACCGGTGAAGGTGATGCCTTTCTCAATAAAGACTACTTGAAAATGATTGAATATCTCAAAACCAAAAACATCCCGGTATTTCTTGTGGACAGCTTTGACCTTATCGATGAGAAGATAGCGGAAAGATTGATAAAGATAGGAGTAGATGGAATCTGGATTTCCTGGGACGGGGCCACAAAAGAGACCTATGAAAGAATAAAAGCGGGATGCAGTTTCCAGAAGAGCCTGAACAATATTAAAAAATTAATTGAGCTAAAAAAGAAGATGCGCTCACCGCTCCCTGAGCTTTGTTTCCGCTATATAGTTACAACTCTAAATATCCAGGAGCTGCCCCAATTTGTTGAACTTATCCGTTCTCTTGGCGGCAGAAAATCATTGGGGGATGGCAGTAAAGTGGAATTTGCCGGGCTATTAGGTTTTAAGGAAATTGAGCACCTTTCTGTCCCGCGGATCCCGGAAAAGATTTTAGAGGAAACAACAAAAAAATCAAAGGAATTGGATGTCCCCGTGACTTTTGCCCATAGCAACAAAAGTGAACTGCCCCCGCTAGAATGCTGTTGGGCCTGGTCCGAGCCCTATATCATGATGGGTGGATATGTCCTGCCTTGCTGTGCTGTGCTGCAGAACAATAACCGCGATTTTTTGAGAAAACACGCTTTTGGCAATGTATTAGAAACAGATTTTAAAAAAATATGGTATTCAGAAAAATACAAAAAGTTTAGAGCTATGATCCCGAAACCCAAGGGACAGGTCCCGATCCTTTGTAAAGGGTGCCGGGCGTATAATACAAGCCAGAGAGAAAAACTTTATGGATGCTTCGATGATCTTCCTGAATCCTGAAAGCGGTGCGAATAGAAATATTCCCAATATCGGACTGGCCTATGCCGCCACCCACTTTCGTGTCCGGGTAATCGACCTGAACACCCGGCCCAGGCCCCGGAAAAGATTCTTAAAGGTAGAGAGTGATGTCTTGGGCATCTCCGTGCAGTCTCGTTGCTGGAACGAGGCACGCAGAATTGGGCGGGTCTACAAGGAAAGGTACCCCAGGGCTCAGGTGAAATCCATATCCGGATTTCTGGATGTTCAATGCTGCTATCCCTACTTGGAATTTGAAGACAAGATAGCCTACCGTGAGCCATTTTCAGATGCCTATCCCTTTCCCGATTATGAACTCTTTGACTCTTTCTCCATCTTCAGGCGTAAATGGCAAAAAGGAACCTGGAGCTATGCCATAATGACCAGTCAGGGATGTCCGTTTCCCTGCAGCTACTGCGTGAGCAGAAAAACTAAGTGGAAGACAAGAACTGCCGAAAACTGTTTCGCGGAACTTAAAAGAGCCAAGGAAAAATGGAAAATTAAATCCTTCGAGATTCTTGACGATTGTTTTAACGTCGAGAAAGAAAGAGTATTAAAGTTCTGTGAATTGGTTAAGCCTTTGCACCTAAATTGGTTTTGCACTAACGGCCTTAGGGCCGACAGATTTGATGAGGAAACGGCCAAGGCCCTGGCCGCCTCAGGCTGCCGCCACATCAGCTTTGGCATCGAATCGGCGGTGCCGGAAGTGCTCAAAGCCATCAACAAGGGGGAGACCATAGAACAAATTGCTCGGGCCGTGGAGATAACCAAAAAGTATTTCAGCGGCGTTAATGGATTTTTCATTATTGGCCTTCCCGGTTCAAGCTACGATAAGGATCTCTACAGTTTAAACTGGGCCGAAGAAATGGGAATAAACGCCCACTTCAGTTTCTACGTCCCCCTTACTGAGGGAAATGCCCAGGATCTGCTCTTCTACGGCCAGGATGCTAAGCCGGTATCCAATGTGTATCCAAAAGATGAGCAGGCTAAGATTTACCGAATGACCAGAGCAATGAGGCGACAAAGATAAAAAAATAGAGGTGACACCGTGAAAATATGCCATGTTACTGACTTTTTGCCCGGTTACCATAGTAAATGGGGCGGCGCGGAACAGGCCTGTTATCGGCTATTAAGAGGGTTAAAGGAACAGGGTCACCAGGTTAGTGTGCTGGCTACTCAGCCAGTCAACCAACCGGCAGAAGACTTAGAGTTCTTTTCTGTTCGCACCATAAGCGATTACCTTAACAGCAAAATCACCAATTTTCTTAAAATAGCAATAATGCTCTGTATCCCTTTCGATCCAATATCTTTCCTTCATTCTTACAGGCTGCTAAAAAAAATAAAACCAGATATCTTGCACCTCCACAAATCCAAGGACCTCAGCTTTGCCCTGGCCCAAAGTGCCAGGATATTGGGAATTCCCGTCATAGTAACAATATATGATTACTGGTGCCTATGTCCCAAGGAAACGTTAATCGATAAAAAGAATGATGTCTGCAGAAAAATCCAGGGTCCTCAATGTATCGACTGCTCTAACTGTAGGCTATTTAAGTGGTTACGCAGGCGTTACTTCCCCTTGCGGAACAGGTTTTTCAGCCGGTTTCTAAAGCAGGTTAACGCTTTGGTTGTACTTTCAGAATCTTCTGCTAATATTCTCCAACACTACGGCAGCGAGAAAACAAAGATCCATGTGATTCGACAGACCTCTCTACCCAAGGAAGAGGAATTGCGAAAAAAGGAAACAATAGAGCAAGGTTCAATTTTATACGTTGGCTGGCTGCAACACAGGAAAGGCTTGCATGTAATAATAAAAGCAATGCCCAAAATCCTACGCAGTGTTCCTGAAGCAAAATTGTATATAATTGGAGAAGTTACTGAGGAAGACAAGCAATACCTCAATGAGTTAGAGCATTTAATCAAGAGAGAGGGCTTAGAGAATCGTGTTTTGTTTCTCGGAAAGAAACCCTATGAGGAAGTCAAAGAGTTTCTAAGAAAATCTCAGGTTGTAGTTATTCCCGAACAATGGGAGAATATGTCACCGGTTATCCTAGTTGAGGCAATGGCCTTTGCCAAACCTGTGGTAGCCAGCAGAATCGGCGGCATCCCTGAATTCATAGACGATAATCGGAATGGATTGCTAGTTGAGCCCCATAACCTCTCCGATTTCACGAAGAAGGTTGTGCTGCTGCTCAAAAACGGGGCCTATGCCGCTAAAATCGGCGAAACGGCCAGTAAAGATATAATTAAACTTTGCGACCAGAAACAGAGCCTGAAGAAGCTCTTAGACTTGTATAATTCTTTTTAGCCAAAATGAATAATAATAAAAATGAGCCGGAAAAGAAATGGTTTGACTGCCAAGGGTTAAAATGTGTTGTGCTCTGTGCCGGCCAGGGGCTGAGGGCCCGGCCGGAAACCAGAGAGAAACCTAAAGTCTTAATGAAAATTAAGGACAGGCCAATATTAAGTTACATCATTGATTACTGGAAAAGGTTTAGCAGCGATTTTGTTTTCATCGTGGGCTATCAAAAAGAGCAAGTAATCAAATTCGTGCGGGATCTGCCGATAAATGCACAGTTCGTTGAGCAAAAAGAACTGAAAGGCATCGGAGACGCCATTTTTTATTCCCAAGCGCTGGTTGGAGATCGATTTATAGTGATTCTTGGTGATTGTATTTGCCGGGGAGAGTTTTCCTTCCCGCCAGGCATGGAACAAGGAATAGGTGTGTGGCCAACCAGCAATGAAGAGGAAATCAAGAAGAGCTATTCGGTAACGCAGGAGAATAACTTGGTCTGCCAGGTAGTGGAGAAACCAACAGAGCTTTTTAACGATTCCTGCGGAATGGGATTTTACTTCTTCCGGAAAACGGTATTTGAATACATCAAACGAAGCAAACCGTCAAAATTACGAAACGAAGTGGAAATAACCAATGTCATCCAGGAAATGATAGAAGGCGGAGAAGAGATAGCGCCGGTTTCCTTCCACGGAGAATACATAAATATAACCTATCCAGAGGATACAACGAAGGCGGAAATATTCCTCGAGTGATATTTAATTTAAAAAAGAAGGGTCCGGGGGAACATATCTCCAAACGGATAAAACTCCCATGCGCATCGGAATTGATATAAGCTCAATATTAAGGAGGAGAACTGGCGTTGGCTATTATACCTCTAATTTAATTAACTGCCTGGCCAGAATCGACAAACAGAACGAATACATATTATTTCGCAACTTATTTCGCAGGCATATCTCTATTGATCTTATATTGAATAACAATAATTTTAAGCAAAAGAGCTTTCGCATCCCCTGGAGAATCTTAGCGCCGATATGGAATAAATTTTGCTGGCCGCCAATAGAGCTTTTCATCGGCAAGGTGGACCTTTTCCACTCTACCAACTATATACTGCCCCCCCAACGATTTGGTAAATCGATCATAACCATTCACGATCTCTTCTTTCTCATCGCGCCGGAATACGCGTCAAAGGCGAGCGTTAAGCTCTTCAAGGATCAGATCAAAAAATACGCTCTTAGGGCCAATAAGATTATTGTAGTTTCGGAAAGTACCAAGAGAGATGTGCAAAGACTGCTCGGCATCGCCCCCGGCAAGATAGCGGTAATCTATGAAGGAGCGGAGAGCGGTTATCGCCCGCTGAACAAGGAGCTCGCCCTAAAAGAAATAAAGCACAAATACAAACTGGAACATCGATTCATCCTCTTTGTCGGCACGCTCGAGCCGCGAAAGAATTTAACGAATCTGATCCAGGCATACAGTTTGTTCAGAAACAGGCGCAAGGACTGCAGGCACAAATTAGTGATTTGCGGCATGAAGGGTTGGTCGGCCAGAGATATATTTGAGACAGCAGAAAGACTGAAGCTAAAAAAAGAGATTATTTTTACCGGCTATGTTCCCGAGAACGATCTGCCCTTATTCTACAACGCGGCCGACCTATTCACCTTCCCTTCCCTCTACGAGGGATTTGGCCTCCCGGTCCTGGAAGCCATGGCCTGCGGCACTCCGGTAATAACTTCTAACACATCCTCTCTTCCTGAAATTGTTGGTGAGGCGGCTATTATGATAAACCCAACTGATGTCGGCGCGTTAGCAGACGCTATCGATAAGGTCCTGGGCAATGAATCGTTGCGCCAAGAAATGAGGAATAAGGGACTCGCGCGAACTAAGCTCTTTTCCTGGGAAGAAACGACAAAAGCCACTGTCCGGCTGTATAAAGAAGTAGCTGCCGGCAAGCAGGAGAAAGATTAAAAATGCGAATCGGAATAAATGGATTATTATTGACCCCTAAACGCGCGGGCACCGGCTGGTACAGTTATTATTTATTGCAGAGCCTGCTCCGGCTGGACCAGAAGAATAAATACACATTATTCTTACCTGGCAGATTTAGCGACCAGGAAATTAAAGAAAGAGACAATGTTATTGTCCATAAACTGCCTGACTATACGAATAACACCTGGAACAGGATCTTCTGGGAACAGGCCATTCTGCCTGGACTAATTGAAAAATATGGCCTGACCGTATTTCATTCCCCCTCGTTTTCTCTTCCCGTGTATAAAAAACTGCCTTTGGGCACTAAATATATTATAACGGTGCATGATCTGGCCTGGAAGCTTTTTCCGGAGACATTTGGCCCCTGGCGGCGTTGTTACACGGCGGCGGTTTTCCCCAGGGCGATTGCCCGGGCGGATAAGATGATTGCCGTCTCCAATAACACCAAACAGGATCTCATAAGCTCCCTGGCCACACCCGCCCATAAGATTAGTTTAATTTATAATGGCCATGAGCCATTTTATCGAAAACTCAGTCCCCAGGAAATAGACCATACTTTACTGAAAAAACACAATATTACTGCTAACTTCATCTTAACTGTCGGCACTTTGGAGCCCAGAAAAAATATCATTGGTTTAATAAAAGCCTACGGAAAGCTGCCTGAAAATCTAAAAAACACTTATCAACTGGTTATTGCCGGTGGCCGGGGCTGGAAATATAAAGATATATTCAGAGAAATAAACAAACTGTCCTCGGCCAGCAGAATTATCTTTACCGGCTACCTTCCGCGGGAAGAGCTCCGCCAGTTGTATAATCAGGCCAGTCTGTTTGTTTATCCCTCAATTTACGAAGGATTTGGATTTCCTGTTTTGGAGGCCCTGGCCTGCGGCGTCCCGGTAATTACCGCTAATACCTCTTCCCTGCCGGAAGTAGCCGGTGAGGCGGCGGTTTTTATTGATCCGCGTTCAGCTGAAGATATATCTTCGGCTATCAGTATGTTATTAACTGAAAAAGAGGTAAGAGAAACACTAATCCGTAAGGGCCCGGCCCAGGTTAAGAAATTTTCCTGGGAAAGGGCCGCGGAAGAAACATTGAATATTTACCATGAGGTTGCTCATTCATGAAAATACTGCATATATACAATGATTACTACCCCCCGGTTTTTGGCGGCATGGAACAGCATATTAACCTAATCTGTGAAGGGTTGCGTGATAAATTCGAGCTGGAGGTTCTGGTCTCCAGCCGCAAGTTCAGGACAGATAAAGAAACAATAAATGGTGTTCAAGTAACCAGAGTATTGGAAATAGCCCGCGCCTTCAGCGCGCCTTTCTGCCCAACTATGCCCTGGTGGTTAAAAAAGCTGCGGGCCGATATCCTGCACTTTCACCTGCCCTGTCCAACCGCAGTCTGCAGCTACCTCCTTGCCCGCCCCCAAGGAAAAGTGGTGGTTACCTATCACAGTGATATTGTCCGGCAGAAATGGGCACTGAGCGTTTACGGCCCGGTACTAAGGAAGTTTCTCAACCGGGCCGATAAAATTATTGCCACCTCCCCTAACTATATCGACAGTTCTCCTTTTCTCCGCTGTTTCAAAAACAAATGCGTTGTTATTCCTCATGGCATTGATCTGGCTAAATTTCAGTCCCCGCAAAGCGAATTGTTATCAACAGGGCCTTTTATTTTATTCGTGGGGAAATTACGTTATTATAAAGGCCTGAAATATCTCATTCAAGCAATGACACAGATTAAGAGCAGGCTATTGATTGTCGGCCGGGGCAAAGAAGAAGAAAAACTAAAGGCACTGGTAAGCTCACTAAACTTACAAAATAAGGTTATTTTTCTCGGGTCTATCCCAGAGAGCAAACTCCCCGCCTATTACCAGACCTGCACCATCTTTGTGCTTCCGTCTATCTTCCGCAGTGAGGCCTTCGGTATTGTCCAGCTGGAGGCCATGGCCTGCGGAAAACCGCTGGTCAGTACTAATCTGGCAACGGGAGTACCTTACGTAAATCAAGATGGAATTACCGGTATTGTGGTTCCGCCAAAAAACACTCAGGCCCTGGCCCAGGCAATAAACAGACTGCTGACTGACCAACAACTACAAAAAAAACTGGGGGCTAATGCCCGCAGGCGGGTGGAAAAGGAATTTTCGCAAGAATTAATGCTGCAGCGGTTTGCTAAACTATATCAATCCCAAGCTCCGCTTGGGACTGCATATTATAGGAATGGTTATTGACTGCCGCTTGCCTAACCGTTAGTTTTTATAACGAGGCTCAAAATTTGTCAGTGGTTCTGATTTTGGCTCTTCCGTTTCTACCTTAATTGGCTCAACAATAACCGGTTCCTGCTGGAACACTGTCTCATCAGTGGCCTGCTGTTGTTCTTCCTTTATACTATCGAGATACTCAACCATTTTTGTGCTGGGACTGCTTAAATCGATATCACCGGTCACGATCCGGGGGGTAAGAAAGATTACCAGTTCATTCTTCTTTAGAGAATTTGACTCCTGCCGGAACGGCACCCCTAAGATGGGAATACTACCGATAATGGGAATCTTCTTGGTTGTCTTCAACTGCTGGTCCTCAATCAACCCTCCCATGACAATGGTGGTGCCGTCTTTAACCATCACCACCGTTTCCGCTTCCTGGGTGGCCACAATCGGAATAAGATTGCCCTGCGAGGTCCGCAATTTTTCGGCAACATGACTGATTTCCGGCTTGATTTTTAAAGAGACAAAATCATCTTCGTTAATTGTCGGCGTAACGGTTAACAGAATACCAACATCAACAAAGGTCACGTTTTCCGCCGTTGTGGAAGTGCCGGTACTCTGCACAACGGTGTTGGTAACAAAGGCCTCCCGCCGGGCCACCTTGATTGAGGCCTCTTGATTATTAATTGCCACGATCCGCGGACTGCTCAAGAGATTGGTCTCGCCAACCGTCTTCAGGGCATCAATAATCGTGTCAAAATCATGCCCTTCCTTCAGCGTACCGGTAATCAGTGTCCGGCCTCCCGGATGGCCCGCCCGCTGAGAATTATCGAAAGGATCCGTATCAGTGGTTCCTATTTCTGAAAGGGTTTCAAAAACCTGGGAAAGGGTCATATCAATAGTATCGGTATCAAATATCCTTTCTACCCAGACCTTATTGAGGATAAACTGCCAGTTAATGCCCATGCTAAAGGCGTCACTCAGAGCCACCTGCACGATCTTCGCCTCAATCAGCACCTGGCGGGTAGGTGCGTCATAGGCGGCAACCGCTACCTCCACTTCCCTGATTTTTTCCGGCAGATCACTGACTATCACTATATTGGTCCGCTCGTCACTTTTGATTGTGCCAATATCCTTGGTCAGGATAGCCTTAATCTGCTCTTCAACTTTATCAAATTTAGCGTAATTTAATTTGAAAACTTTTGTTTCGAGGATTGTCGGACGGTGATTTTCAGCATTCACCAAGGAAGCCTTTTCAATCACATAAGGGCAATCACTGACAATTATCTTATTGGTCAGGTCATCCACGTGCAGCGCCCCTCGTTTGGAAAGTAATTTCTTTAAGATATTCTCCAGTGTTTTAGCCGGGGTATTCTTCAGCTCAAAAACCTTCGTCTGAATCTCAACATCAAGTTCCGCCAGAGTATCCTCGATCATTTTGATACTCTCGGGCGTATCCAGAACAATGATTGAATTCGTGCGCGTATCGGGCACAATATTTCCAATCCTGCTTTTAAGACTGCGCAGTTCCCTGGTTACATCATCGGCCTTGGCGTATTTCAACTCAATTATCTTTACATCACGTTTGTCATGAAATTTGCGGCCAAACTGCTGTTCATATTCCCGGCCGGTAATGATCCGGAAAATATTACCATGCTTGGTATAGGCCAGGTCCACGGTCTCAAACACTATCTGCATCGCGTCCCAGACCGGCACTTCATCAAGGAAAAGCGATATTCGGCCGCGCACATTATTGCTGATCACTACATCAATACCGCTCTTAGTGGCCAGGAGCTTAATCACTTCCACCACATCCATATTTTTCAATTCCAGAGTAATCGTGTTGGCACTGGGCTTCCGGACAGATTTCTGGGCAGGCTTGCGTTCGGTCTTTTTTGCTCTGCCTACTTCATCTACCTCAGCGGATCCGCGCGCCGCCGTTTTCACGCTAGCCTCACTTTTCTCTACCCGGCCGGAAAGATCATTGGGAAACCCGTCCTTCTCGGCCCGGCCGCTAAAAGTAAGGCCAAGCAGAAAAACAACAAGGAATATACACGTAATTTTTTTCATTTAACCCCTCCAAATTCGATTTCGGATTTCGGATTTCGGATTTCGGATTTTTTCGTGCAACGTTCGGTCCGCGATCCGCAATAATAATATATTTTTTATGAATTTAATACTATCAAATATTGATGTCCATTGTCTCTTCTTCATGACTAACGGTTACTTTACCGCGCTGAACATCTTCTATCTTAATCTCCCCGACATTCTGGCCGGCAGTTAAGTAATGATTCTGTCCGCTCTTTTTATCTTCCACAATCACCTGGGGCGGATCACCGCCGATTATACCCACAAAAGTATATCCGGCCAGCAGCTGCTGTAAAGTCACCTTTGGCTTTTCCTGCTTTTTTGCTTTCGGCCTGGGCGGTTCAAAAATCTTAAACATCTTCCTCCCCCCCATCTTTGCCGTATAGTAAGAGAGCCGCGGCCGTTCACCGACTTTTTCTTCCATTAAACCCGTAGAAGACGCTACCGGTATCCGATCGGGAATACTCACTTTAGATTGATAAGGGAAAATATAGCCCAAAACCATTATACCCGCGATAACAACCAGGAGAAGAACCAGCCCCTTATTTAACACAATAAACTGATCTTTGAGTTTTGGCTCTTTTTTATTGAGGACAACTCCCTCCGGCACAGCTTCGCCAGCTTCCTCGCGACCGGCAGCGGAAGAGGCGGAAGACGGTAAAGAATTATCCTTACCAGCCGGCGCGGATCCATTTTGTCCCTTAATTAAATGCAATAATTTTTCTTCCGGAGATATGTTCTCAGTCATTTAACTAACAACCTCGGTAATCGCCCGTGCCGGGGGCGGCTCTTCGACAAGTGAACGGGCATGATATAAATCAATCTCTTCCTTAATCAGTTCCTTGATTAACTCTCCGTCCGCGACCCGGCATTCACGCATTATCATATTTTCTAATACCTGATGACAGAAAAACGTAATCCGCCGCGGGTAGCCTTTTGTATAATTATATATTTCTCTGATCGCCCCCGCCGTGAACAGCTCCTGACCACTCTGACAACCGGCCTGAAACAACCGATAATCAATCATCGATCTGGTCTCATCTTCATCCAGCGGATTAAGCAGGTAACGGAACGCTACCCGATCCATAAAATTCCTGGTCCGTCCGCCTTTGGCCAAGAACTCTAACTGTCCCATAATAACCAGCTGTAACAACTTGAATTCATTGGTTTCATAATTTAACAGGGTACGTAACACCTCTATGCCGGAAAGGCTGAGTTTCTGGGCCTCATCAATAATGAGCACCACAACTTTGTTCTCAATCACCCCTTTCTGGAAAAGATGATTCTCCAGGGCGGCGGTACACCCTTCTCCTCTGGTTTCCACTCCGAAAGAGCGGCAGAGTTCAGCCTCAAAATGAGAACGTGATTTATAATGAGGATCAAGGATAATATGGAATACAAATTGAGGTTCATTACGAAAAGCCTGGATCAAGGTGCGGGCCAGAGTGGTTTTTCCCGTACCCACATCACCGAGGAGCAGGGACAATCCCCGCCGCAGTCTGATGGCAATCTCCAAGCGGTGCAGGGCCGCCTTATGACTGGGAGAGCGATAAAGAAAATCCGGATCCGGACTGGTGGAAAACGGCTCCCGCTCTAATCCCAATACCCGATAATAACTCATAAATACTCCGATCGAAGATCACTCCGAACTCTTAATTACGGGATTAATATCTTAGTAACGATCATGTAGCCCTTAAGCGTATCACCGGAAGTTCCCTTGGCGTTGAGGCGCAGGTGACGAACCTTAAGGATCTGTTTAGAGTTTTGCAATTCATAGATAAATTTGGACAGATTAGTTATGTTCCCTTCCGCTTCTAACTCAATAAAATATTCCTTATAGAACTCCATATCCTGCACTCGATGCGGTTTAATATCTATAATTTGGACATTACTGCTCCGGCCAATATTTTCAATCTCACTCAAGATCACTGCCGTCTCCTCTTCCACAGATCCCTTCATCTTAAGCGATTGCGCGTATTTATCATAGTATTCATCAATCAAATCCTTTTGGGCCATAATCTTGATGTTCTTCAGCAGGGCCCGTTCCTTATCATAAATCGATTTATTCAGATTCTTCCAGTTCAGCCAGGCAGGCTCAAGCACCAAGAGATAAGCAACGATCCCCAAAATAGCGATAGCCGCCAGATACAACATCCATCTTTCCCTGGCTGAAAGCCGCATTAAAAGTTTCAACTTTCTCCTCCCTCTTCTTCGGTTTCCAGAGAACCAGTTTTTTCCGTGAGACAATCAATATGAAAATCCACCAGCTCCTGACCCTTTATCTTTCTCCGCGTGGCATAACGGGAAGTTACGTTTTCAAAATACACCGATTCTTCCAGTTTGGGGATCAGGGCAAAAACCTCACTCATGGCCGGAGAAGTACCTTTAATGGTCACCCCGAGCTTATCGTCATAGATAAAGACATTAATGGAGGTTTTCGGCGGAATGATCTGATAGAGTTCCCGCAACACATCCAGACTGGTCCTTTCTACTGAAAGCTGATTTTTAATTAATGCCAATCTTTCTTTCTTAATCGCCAGTTCCTTTGCGCTCGGTTCTGTTTTGTTCACCCGTTGCTGAAGATAACCTAAGTATGTTTTACGATCGGCAATTTTTTTATTCAGAGTAAGGCCAAGCACCGCGATGATGCCCACTAAAAGCAATCCGCTTAAAACCAATGATTTCCGCTGTTGCTTAACCAGCCAGCTGTGGCGCACGGATTGCGGAATCAAATTAACAGTAGTAGCTGTACCTTCCCTAAGCAACCCTAACAAACCGGCAATAGACACATGAATACCTTCCGCCGCAATCGCGCCATCCTGAAAGGAAACTCCCTTAACCAATGGTTCAATATCACAAGACACCGCCGGTATGGCAACCCGCTGTTTCAGCAGCCCGCTTATCTTGCCTGCTCCATCTCCAGGAACAACAATCTGGGCGACTTTCTGTTTCTGTTCACGCGCGAAAACCGTAAGTGAACGGGTTATTTCATCCAGCCACTCATCCTGACTTTTTTCCAACTGCTTTGTCCCGATCGAAAGTGCGCGGGTAAATAAGGAAACGCCATTCTGGATAACTACAATATCCGTACTGGTATAATCAACATCGATCAGGGCTACCGGCACATCTTGCGGCAGCTTTTTATCTTCCGCTTGTTGTAATTGATTAACATAACCATAGGCTTGAACCAGGGCCAGGGAACTCAGCTCCAGCCTTTCCAGCCGTATACCTGCCCTATCCAGTAAGTCCAGATACCTAAGAACAAGCTCGCGCCGGACAATCGCCAGCAGAACGCGGGCATATCCGTTTTGGATAGGACCAAGAACCTGATAATCGTAAATAATTTCATCCGGATTATACGGTATCTGCCGGCCGGCCTGGAAATCAACCATACTTTGCAATTCATCAGCGGAAGTAGCCGGCAAATTAAGATATTTCACGGTTACCAGCGACCGGGGAACAAGCATTAATACTTTGCTGGCCTTTATTTTTTTTGCCGGTAAAAGTTCTTTCAGGAGGGTAATTAATTCTTCTTCCGGTAAATCTGCTATTTTTCTTATCTCACATGAATCCACCTGCCAGCCATCAAGCACTACCTGCCCGGTCATTACCTTAAGCAATTGGCTGTCTAACTCCAGTGCGATTAATCCCTTCTTCTTCATACCTGCTAAATTTCCTTCCAGCTGATTACCTGGTTTCCCGGTTCGGCTTGTTTATCTATAACCGCCCAGGCATAATATTCCGCCTTTTCCGGAATACTGGCTTTGATTTGCACTAAAAAATACTGCGAACTTACTGTTAAAAGATCTTTCTTCTGATCCAGCAAAGTTGTTTCCTGTTCCAGCAGCGGTTCCACAGTGGAAACCGCACTGGCAATATTGGCTACATCGGTAAATATCCGGTCATCGGTTGTGCTTATCTGCTCATCCGGGCCATTACGATACCGCATAATAGCATAAGACAAATCTTCCGTAAAACCCAATGCCCGGAGAACGGTTAGGCCGGCTGTATTAATATTTACCAGTCCTTCGCCATAAACCGTCAGATATCTGTTTAATCCCCCTTCATTGATATCGATGATCCCATCATTATTTAAATCCTTGCCAAAAACCAGCTCCGGCGTTATCCCCCTAACAAGAAGCAGTTCTGCCAGACACTCAAAATCCTTACCCTTGCGCTTATAGGGTTTAGCTAATCCCTGGTAGTACACATCCTCTTTGAGGAGATCGTTAGCCGGCATTTCCGGATCACCGCGCCAAGCGCGAATACTGCTGGCTGCTTCCGCGGTTATCCCAGGCAATGATTCTAGCATATCTTGCGTGGCTTTGTTAATATTTATTCTTCTTTCCTCATCCTGCATCCCGTAAAAGACCTGTTCATAACCGGAAAGCACATCCTTAGTGTAAGTATAACTAATCGTGAATGTTCCCTCACCAACAGCAATCTGGTTAAACGGATTATACTTATACATTTGCGTAGTGTGATTACTCCACATCCCGTTAAGGGCATTATACTCCCCCTGATCCTGCGCCAGCACCGCCAGGGCCTGAATCAGGGCCGCTTCCGCTATCGGCTCACTTTTCGCCTTATCCAGCTCAGTTCTGATCATTTTCAGCTCCAGGCGCATCTGATAAGTTATACTCAAAGCAATAGTGGAAAGCAATGTCAGCACCCAGAGGGTCATAATCAATATTGTGGCCTGTTCTCTTATCTTCATTATTCCATTATATCTTTAACTTCCGCTATTATCCCAGCGGGATAATAAATTACCTTTTGCAATGATTCTTCACCGGCACGCGCCTTGACACAAACCATCCGGGGAAAGGCCTTTTCTTCCCAGCTATCCTTCCATTCGAACTCGCTCTCCTGCATGTCAGTAGCCTTTACATAACCATAGAGAAAATCCAGCTGATTAATTTCACTAAGTATTTCCTCTCCCTTACCATGCTCCTTCTGCAAACTGTCCAGATAAGTCTCTTTCAGGCGATAAACCGTCCAATAGTCCGCTGCCCTGTCCCAACTATAGGTAATCTTAAATAATCCCCAACTGCCGCCCGGCTGATACTGCTGAGAATAAAAATAGAGCCCCTGCGATTCCTCCACCAGATAAATTCCATTCATCGCCACAGCCGAGCGCAGATCCTTGGCCAGATGATGAAACATCAATCCCAGGTCACGATACTCACCCCCGAGACTGCCCGCTCTTTTATGGATACGAAGACCCGTTGCCAGACTGGAATAAATCCCTACCACAATAATGGAAAACAGGGTAATCGCCAGCAGCAACTCCACGAGGGTAAATGCTTTAATTCTAAGTTTCATAATAAAAAAACAGCATTTGTCCGTTTTATTAAACTCTAACTAAGATATCCTACCTCGTCACTAACGCCGTTTCATCTTTCCGGGGAACGTACGTTATTAACGTCAATTGCCGCTGTCCACCTCTACTCCGCCATTTCACTACCACCTTGGCACTACAAACAGGCAGAACGCTATCGGCCATTTTCCCGATAATCACCGGTTTAATCTCCTGCTGCCAGGTAAAAATACCTTGCGGATCCTCTGTGCGGCTGAACCTGCCGCTATCGGTACCTTTGGCGCAGGCCACCTCTTTCTCCAACATCGCCAACCTGGCCTCAGCCAGCAGTTTGGCCTTAAAATAATTCTCTCCCAAACTCCCCGCCCTAAAGGCACTGCCTAATCCCTGGAGAATTACTACCAGGGAAGTGGAAGCGATCAGAATGGCAACCAATACCTCAAACAAGAGAAATCCTTTTTTCTTCATGATGGTTCAATCACCTTAATCCTGCCGATAGTGGGCTGGGTTTTAATAGTAAAAATGTATTTCGATTCAGTAACCGTCTGGATCTGCCCCAGATCGATTTCTTTACTGACAGCGCTCTGCAGATCCTGATAGAAACCTTTTTTCCCTCTAAAAATATATACGGTTACTTCGTCTATCGTCCCATCAGGGTAGAAAAAGGCGGGGTTTTTTGTCGCAATAACATTCACACCTTCCGGGATCTTCCGCGCCTGCCCCAAAGATGTTGATTTCGCCCCTGTCAACTGACCGGCCTGATATTGCCCCGCTGTAACATCAATCTTCAGCTGGCAAGTAACCCTTTCCGCGGCTGCCTTCGCCTGCAAAAAACGCATCAGTTGAGTAATATCCTGCGCGGTACTATCGACTTGAATGGTAGTCAGTGTATTACGAAATAGAGGGGTAGCGATCGCCACCATAATTGTAACGATAACGACCACTAGTAGAACTTCAATGAGGGTAAACCCCGTTCGTCTCAATGAATCCTCCAACCACTCTCCTTACAGTCAGAAAATTACTAACTGCCGCTCTCTGAATCCGTTTCCCAGTTGGTAATATCATCCGCTGTTCCATCCGTGGCATCCGGCCCCAGAGAATACAGATCATAATCCTGAGTATGGGTTCCCGGGCAGGCGTATTTGTATTCCGTTCCCCACGGATCAACTGGTTTACGTTTCAGATAAGGACCGTTCCAATTCGTGGGTACCGGACTGCTGGAAGGCTTGGTGATGAGTGCCGATAGCCCCTGCTCGCTTGTCGGAAAACGCCCATTATCCAATTCATAAAGGTCGAGCGCGACACTGATATTTCCGGTAATATCCATTTTAGCGGTTGAGATACGCGCCTGCTGCGTGCGGCCCGCCAGCCGGGGAATAACTGCCGCGGCCAGTACCGCTAAAATAACAACGACAATCATTAACTCAATAAGAGTAAACCCAGATTTCCACTTCATAATCCCTCCTTCTATTTTTCCTGCAACGTGCGGATTGCGAACCAGCTTGCGAGGTCCGCAAAAAACCTGATAAAAAAATCCGCTATCCGCGATTTAAAATCCAAATATTGATATTTATTGTACTGTTAAATTTAAATTAAAGATCGGCAGTAACATACTAACGACAATCATCCCCACCACCAATCCTAAGGTCAGAATAAGAACCGGTTCCAACAGAGTAGTAAATACTCTGGTTAACCGGTCGATTTCCCGGTCATAGGTATCGGCAATTTTCAGCAGTGATTTCTCAACCATGCCGCCTTTTTCACCAACCTTGATCATATTAATCATGAGCAGCGGTATATATTCACTCTCCGCCAGACTCCCGCCCAGAGAGGACCCCTTAGAGATTTCCGTCTGCACCTTACCGAATTCCCGGCGCAGCACTTCATTTTTTACAATACCGGCTACTACCTCTAAGGATCTGGTTACCGGCACCCCGCTTTCCAATAAAGTGGACAGGGTTCTGCTGAAACCCGCCAGCTCCCCATGCAGCATTATCTTGCCTAAAAGCGGAAATTTCAGTTTATAACGATCAATAAAGAATCTCCCTTCTGCCGTATGATACTGCTGCCTGATAATAATCACACCGAGCCCGACCATTATCACGATCAGCCACCACCAGCGGCCGACAAAATTACTGGTCGTCATTAAAATCTTTGTGGGCAACGGCAGGGTCTGGCCAAAATCAAGAAAAACACTCGTCAACTTAGGCACCACAAACCCTACCAGAACAAAAATGGTCAATACCCCAAAACTACCCAGGAACAACGGATACATCATCGCCCCTCTCACTCGTGAACGCAGTTCCTGTTCCTTATCGGAAAACTCCGCTAACCTGATCAATACCTGATCCAAAACACCGCCGGTCTCGCCGGAACGAATCATACTGACATAGAGATTATTAAAAGTTTTGGGATATTTTTCCAGGGCAACAGATAAGGGATTCCCTTCACGGATCATATCCCTTATTTCCATAATCATTTGAGAAAATGTCTTATTCTCCGTCTGGCTGACAAGGGTATCCATGGCCTGAAAAAGGGTAAGCCCCCCTTCCAGTAGATCTGCCAGCTGCCGGGTAAACACACCCACATCCCGCGCCGACACCTTCTGCTTTCTGAATGCGACAGCTGTTTTCCCTTTACTTTTACCGGCTTCTTCGACAGAAATCGGAAAATATCCCTGCTCACTGAGTTTGGCCACAACTGCTGAGCGGGAATCAGCACTAATCGTTCCCTCGACAACCTTATTTGGTCCGGCTTTAGCTTTATAATTAAAAGAAGGCATAAAAACCGTTTCTCGTTACTCGCGAGCTTCGCTCGTCGTTTCTCGTTTTCTTAGTTGCTGGTTAGCGCAAGTTTTTTGAAGAGCTCTAATAATTGCCGAATATTCAACAACGAGTAACAGTTCTTAGTCGACAACTGATTCTTCCTGGGTAACCTTAAGCACTTCCGACATTGTAGTAAGACCGGCGGCAATCTTGACCCAGCCGTCTTCCCGCAGGGTATGCATCCCTAATTCCTGGGCTTTCTTCTTAATAATATTTGCCGGCACACGCTGCATAATCAGATCACGGAGAGGATCAGACATTACCAGAATCTCATAAATACCGTTACGGCCGCGGTACCCGCTCTGTTTACACTTCTCGCACCCTTTCCCCTCGTAAATAACCATACCGCTGGGCAGTTCTCTCAATCCCATTTCCTTTATCAACTCTATTTTCGGTTCCACCTTCTGCTTACAGTCGGGGCAAATCATCCTGACAAGGCGCTGGGCGATAATACATTCCACCGATGAAGAAATCAGATAAGGCTCTACCCCCATATCCACCAACCGGGTAACCGCACCGGCCGCATCGTTGGTATGCAGTGTACTGAAAACAAAATGCCCGGTAAGCGCGCTTCTGATAGTAATATCCGCCGTTTCCCTGTCCCGGATTTCCCCAACCATCATAAGATCAGGATCATGCCGCAACATTGAACGCAACCCGGCGGCAAAAGTCAGATTTATTTTCGGCAGCACCTGTACCTGGTTAATCCCCTGCAATTGATATTCAATCGGATCCTCAATCGTGATAATTTTACGGTCAATTTGATTTAATTTATTTAAACAAGCATAAAGGGTAGTTGTCTTGCCGCTCCCGGTCGGCCCGGTTACCAGTAATACCCCATGCGGTTTCTTTATGATACTTTCCAGTATCGCTAATTCATTAGCGGACATCCCCAGACTCTTCATCCCCATCAACACACTGCTCACCGTCAACAAACGGATGTTTACCGTTTCACCGTAATAGCTGGGAAGAATAGATATACGCAAATCCAATTCTTTACCGCTTACCTTAACCATCATCCGGCCGTCCTGCGGCAGGCGATGTTCGGCAATGTTCAGATTAGCCATTACCTTGATCCGCGATACAATAGCGGAATGAAAATGCTTGATCGTCGCCGGAACATTTACATTATATAAAACACCGTCAATCCGGTAACGCACCCTTAACTCATCTTCAAAGGGCTCAATATGAATATCCGTGGCCCGGTCACGATAAGCCTCCAGCAGTATCTGGTTAACGAATTTAATAATGGAAGCGTCTTCGGCCAGTTTCTCAATATCTTCAGTATCCACCTCCGGAACTTCCAGCTTAATTCCGCCCTCTGCTGCAATCATTTTCTCTACCGTTTCCGCCCCCACACCATAATACTGCTTCAGCCCATCCTCTATATCCTTTGGCCCGGCCAATACCGGCTCGACCTTACAGCCCAATAAGAGTTTAAGATCATCAAGGGTATGGATATCCATCGGATCACTCATCGCGATTACAATATCATCACCCTTAATTTCAATCGGCAACACTTTGTAATGATGAGCTACTTTAGCGGGCAGTTTATTGATAACTTCCGGCGGGATTTGAGTAGCCTTAATTGAAATATAACGGATATTTAATTTTTTTGCTACAATGGGCAGAATATCCCTTTCATCGGCAAACCCCATACTGGCCAACGTCTGCCCCAAGGTACCACCACCCTGCTCTTTCAAGCCCCGATCAAGCTGTTCCGGAGTAATAATCTTCTTTTCAACCAGTTCTTCCCCCAGGGGCTTCTTTATCTGTTCCCTGTTTTCATCCATCATAGAAAGGTCCTCCTAGTTAATTTTATGATATTTTTACTAATCTGTCAATAAGCAGGAACAATAAGAAAGGAAAATAATGAAAGGGAGCATATTAAAAAATGTTAAAGGCCCTTAAGGATATTATTTACTATATATTCGGCAATTGCCGGTGAAGCGGTTAACCCGGGAGATTCAATCCCGATAAGGTTAATAAACCCCGGCAGGTCACGATCACTTTCCTCAGAAATAACAAAATCCTTTACCTCTTCTCCGGGCGCCTGTAACTTCGGCCTGATACCGGACATATCCGGTGTTAAATCATCTCTATCCAGAAACGGCAAATAACGACTGGCAGATTCATACATTTCAGTTAAATGATCAGAATCCACTTCATAATCAATTTTGTCCACATAAAAAGCATTCGGCCCTAACTTCATCTGCCCCTGCAGATCCACCACCGTATGCACTCCCAGACTAACCTTAGTCGGGCAGGGATACACCAGGTGGCTGATATTCTTTTGTTTACCGCGGCCCACACTAAAATATTCACCCTTACAATAATGAAGGCAGTACTCGTCAACGCCAGCCATTCGGGCCACCTGATCTGACTGCAAACCCGCAGAATTAATAATAACTCTGGTAAAGAAAGTATCTACCTCGCCGTCAACATCCTTAATCTTAATCTGATAACCGTCAACTACACGCTCTATACCTACCAAAGTACAACCATAAGCAAAGGTAACACCATTATCTTTGGCCCTTAATTCAAAATGGCGCATTAAACTATGCGTATCAACAATACCGGTGGAAGGAGAATAAATACCCGCAACCGCTCTTACTTTTGGCTCTAACCTTTTTACATCGGCTTGCGCCAACAACTCTAGCCCCCGAACCCCATTGGCCCGGCCATGCTCATATAGCACCTCTAATTCCTCCCGCTCATCTTCACTGACAGCCACAATGATTTTGCCCAGCCGCTGATGGTTAATATTATGCTCGGCACATATTTGATAAATCATTTCATTACCGGAAACACAGAGCCTGGCCTTAAAAGAATCCTGCGGATAGTAGATCCCCGCGTGGATCACTTCGCTGTTGCGGCTGCTGGTCTCCCGGCCGAAAGTTTCGTTCTTTTCAATAACCAGATTATCCCCTGCCGGCAGCCGGCTGCTAACAGCCAGCCCGACTATCCCTGCCCCAATAACCGTCAGATCAAACTTTTCCATAATTATTTAATGGTACGCAGATCATTTCTTCCGCTTCCGCTGGCGCAGGCGCCACTTGAGCGGCACCCCCTCAAAGCCAAATGCCTGCCGGAGCTGATTACTCAAAAACCCTAAATAATTTTTACGCATTCTCGCCGGATCATTAACAAACAGGGCAATCTGCGGCGGGGCCACACCAACCTGAGTACTATAATAAATCCGCAGGGGCTTACCCTTAACCAATGGCGGACGATTTACGGCCACTGCCTCCCTGATTACCCGATTTAGAATGCCGGTGGCTATCTCTTGGCGCAATTGAGAAAAAACATATTCTATCCCCTGTAACATTTCATCAATATTCTGACCTTTAAGAGCAGAAATAAACACCACCGGCACATATCCGTGCTGAGGCAGCCGCTCGTACACCCGGCGGCGATAAGCCGTTGTTGCTACTTCCGTAACCAGGTCCCATTTATTAATCGCGATAACGCACCCTTTGCCCCGTTCAGAAATATGATCAAGAAGTTTGGCCTCCTGCACTCTGATTCCCTCCCAGCCATCCACCATCAGAACAATCACATCCGCCCGTTCAACACTCTGATAGGCCCGGGTAATACTGTAAAACTCCACCGCGCTTTCCAGCCGCTTTTTCCGGCGCATCCCGCCGGTATCAATAAACTGCCAGGACTTATCGCCTCTACTCACCATAATATCAACGGCATCCCTGGTTGTTCCCGGTTTCTCATCGACAATCATCCTTGGCTTACCCACTAAGGCATTAATAAAAGTTGATTTCCCGACATTCGGCCTGCCGATAACAGCCACCCTGATTGCCGGCTGTTCCACAGCCGGCACTACGGCAGTTACCGGTCCAGAAACAAAACAGCCGAATTTATTTAACAAATCATCTATCGCCAGGCCATGTAAAGCTGATATCCCAATAGTCTCCTCCCAGCCAAGTTTATGAAATCGATTCACACCTTCGGCCAGTTTGCGGTTATCTACCTTATTAACAACAACGATTACCGGCTTTCCGCTCCGGCGGAGGATTTTACTAATCTCCTCATCCAGCGGCACTAACCCGTCTTTTACATCCACAACCAGCAGCACCAGCCGCGCTTCTTCAACAGAAAGATTTACCTGTTCCAGCACCTGCTGGCGCACAGTGTCCGCGCTGCCCAGCTCAACGCCGCCGGTATCAATAACAGTGAACAAAGATCCCCGCCATTCCAGGTGTCCATAAATCCTGTCCCTGGTCACCCCGCTCATCTTATCAACAATGGCCACCCGTTTACGGAGTAAACGGTTAAACAAAGCGGACTTCCCGACATTGGGCCGACCGACTATAGCTATACAATTCATTAAATGTGTCCTCCGGACAAACAGAAACCAGAATGCATAATTCCGCGCTGGTTGCTGGCTAATTGCTCGGGTTTCTGACTACAACTGCCTTGTGCCTTGATAAACATACATTAAACCGGATACTATTGTCAAAAAACCCGCAACCCGCCAACAATAATTTGGATAAGGCAGGACTAATAAAAGGCATAAAACAGTAGCCATTTGCGCTACCGTAGTTAATTTCCCCAGAACATTCGGTTTCACCTTCAGCTGCCCGCCATTCTGGATATAAATAACAATCGCCCCGAGGACTAAAATCAAATCCCGGCTGATAAAGGTTACCGGTATCCAGATCGGCAGCTGCGTAAGGCCGTTGATTGGTATACTAAGCAAAATAACGGCCGCTAATAACAATAGTTTATCGGCTATGGGATCCAGTACGGTCCCCAGAAACGTCTTTTGTTTACGCAACCTGGCAATCCCCCCGTCCACGGCATCTGTCACCACAGCTAGAATAAATATTGCAACCGCGTAATAACGGAAAAACTCCAAATGTGTCTGCCGATACTTCAAAATAAAAGCAACAAAAAAAGGAATAAGCAAAATCCTGGCAATAGTGATCCAGTTTGGTAAGTTCATGTTTTTCGCTCTCCCCAAAGTTCGTTTGGGGCTGCCATTATAGGAGGTGGTTATAGACTGCCCCATACTCCCGTGTGTGCACTCAACTAACTATTTTCTCTTGCCAACGCCAGCGCCTGCTCAATATGTTTTAGCGTCAGTTCCTTCCCCATCCCGATAATTGTTTCAAAAATACCGGGAGTAGCCGTGCGGCCGGAAATCGCCACCCTTAAAGTCTGCATAAGTATTTTTGTTTTCAGACCAAGCTCAGTTAATATTGACTGCAGTACTTTTTCTAATGCCGCCTTCTCAAAATCAGCTAATCCTTCCAATCCCGCCTTGGTTTTTTCCAGGATGGCCACTGCCCCATCAGCCTTAAGAAACTTCTCTCGGGCGGCAGCATCAAAGTCAATTTTCTCCTGGAAAAAATATTCCGTTGCCCCCACTATCTCCGTCAGTACTTTAATCCGCTTTTTAAATAGAGGCACAATAAGCGGCAGCCGCTGATCAGCCGCCGGTCCTTTAAGCAAACCGGCCTCTTCCATAAACGGACGGCAATAATTTACCATCTCCTCATCAGAAAGCATACTGATATACATACCGTTCATCCAGGTTAATTTCTCTGAATTAAACACCGCGCTTTTCCCGGTTATCCGTTTCAGGCTGAACCGCCGAATGGTCTCAGCCAGCGGCAATAGCTCTTTATCTTCTCCCGGAGACCAGCCCAAGAGCACCAGAAAATTGCGCAGGGCACCGGCAAGATACCCTTGCCGGCGGTATTCACTGGCACGGCCGTGGGCCGTCGCCCCGTGACGCTTACTTAACCGCGCGCCATCCGGCCCGAGAATCATCGGCACATGGGCAAATTGCGGAAGAGAAAACCCCAGGGCCTGATAGAGCATAATCTGTTTAGGCGTATTGGAAATGTGATCATCACCGCGAATGACATGGGTAATCTTCATCAAGGCGTCATCCACTACACAGGCAAAATTATAGGTAGGCATTCCGTCACTTTTCAGAATAATGAAATCATCAATCAATTGCGTGTCAAACTCAATCGTCCCATGGACAAGATCCTCAAGAACAACCTTTTCATGCGTGGATTTAAATATCGTGACCTCGCCCGAGGTCACTTCGGCACCACTCGCTGCCTCTTCTTCCCCGGCACCATCCACAATCTTACGCGGCCGGTCACTTTTGTAGGCCTTTCCTTCGGCAATTAATTTATCCGCGTATTCCACATATTTTTCTAACTGCTCCGACTGAAAAGACGGCCCTTCGTCCCAGGAAAGCCCCAGCCACTTAAGCGTATCCAGAATATCGGTCAGGGACTCCTTAGTCGAACGCTTTTTATCCGTATCTTCAATCCGGAGGATAAATGTACCTTTTTTATTTCTGGCGAATAGCCAATTAAAAAGCGCGGTACGCACTCCGCCAACATGAAGATAACCGGTGGGACTGGGCGCGAATCGGACACGAACAGGAGATGATTTGGTCATAAAAGGACAATCTTTCTCTAAAAATAACTAGATTTAATTTTAGATTTCGGATTGCCGAATTAAATAAATCCGAAATCCGAAATCTGCACTCCGAAATTGAACTACGCCCAGGGTGTCTGCGGAATTTCGTTAAGCCTTCCCTTCTTGTAGGCCCGTAAAAACGCTTCCACAATCTTAGGATCAAATTGACTGCCGCTGTTTCGCTGAATTTCTTTAACCACCTTGTCCAGAGAAACACCCTTGCGGTAAGGGCGGTCAGAACTCATCGCGTCAAAAGTATCCGCAACCGCAATAATCCGGCTTGTAATGGGGATCTGCGTACCTTTAAGCGCATCCGGAATACCGGTACCGTCATAACGTTCATGATGATGCCGGATGGTCCTGACTACCTCTTCTACATTCTTAATGTTTTTAACGATCTCCGCTCCCCGGGCGGCGTGTTCCCTTATCCTGATAAATTCATCCTGACTCAAAGGAGCGGGCTTTCCCAGAATAGCTTCCGGTACGCCGATTTTACCGATATCATGTAAGAGGGCGGCAATTTTTAACGGACGCAGTAATTCTTTCTCCAGCCTGATCTCTTCCGCGATCGCCAGACTATAGGCCGTCACCCGCACCGAATGCCCGCTTGTTATCGGATCCTTTGCCTCAATGGTGGCCACTAATGTGCGTAATGAACCGGTGAACAAACCATCCAGGTCTTCATACAACTTCGCGTTCTGAATGGCGATCCCGGCCTGATTAGCGATAATCGAAAGAAATTGCAAATCATATTCAGAAAACTTACCCACATTTACTTTAGTATCGACATACATCACTCCGAGAACATCCTTCGCGCTCATTATCGGCACACAAATCGCGCTGCGGATACGATTCAGAATAACGCTCTGTTTATCGCGGAACCGTTCATCGGCCAGAGCATCATAACTGAGTATTGCCATCCTTTCTGAAGCCGCCTCATCAACAATACTCATACTGATATTGGTAACATCGCTATCGTCGGGGTCCCCTTTCCTGGTCCGGACAATTTTATTTGCTACGCGTTCACTGCCGTTTTCAAAAAGGATCAACACCACCCGGTCCGGCTGCCCCACCTCCATCAGCTTATCCGCTAAAATATTCATCAGCCGTTCGCTGTCAGGAACGGAATTAATCAATAAACCTATTTTATAAATAGTAGCCAGATCACGATGCGCACGCCGAAGCGCTACCAGATTGTCTCCCAGAACGGAAACATCCAAAATTTTGTTCTCATCCGGGGCGATCTTCATTTCCGTAACCGTTATTACTTTGGTTCCTGTCTGCAAATGATCCCTGGCTAATAATTTATTGCCATCTTCAACCGTGGTAAAGAGAAACGCGGTATCACCGATATAAATCTTATCACCGATATTTAATATCTTGCTATTAATCGCCTCCTCATTCACCACCGTTTTATTAGTGCTCCCCAAATCCTGAATTTCATACTTATGCTCACTTTTATAAATAGAGCAGTGATGCCTGGAAATACGGCTGTCTTCAAGCACAATATTATTGTCCGTACTGCGTCCGATAGTAACCTTTTCATTTGCCAACGGGATTCTCATCCCCCGGTTGACGCCCTTCATGACAATTAACTCGACATTAGCCACATTCCCTCCGGCACATAAAATAGCCCTCGCTTACGCTCGTGAACTCATTAGTTATAAACCCACAATTCTTTTCACCACGAAGCACACAATGAAATAGTCCCATCCTTAATCTATAATAATTGAATGGGACGAAGTTTTTAATTTTAGATATTTTCTTCGTAAACTTCGTGGTTTAATTATTTTCCCAAAAACATTGAAATTCCATGCAAGAACTTAATTTGTTTATCTTTTTAACATCCGGCGATACTTCTCCACTATTGCCTTTTTTTCCGGCGCCAGCTCCAAGACCTGCCGCAACTCCCCTTCCGCCTCATCACCCAGACCATAGGTCAGACAAAAAACCGCTAAAGCCAAACGGTCCTCGGCATTTTCTGCTTGAACATATTGCTGTCCCAGGTCATAGATCTTCCTCGGCGAACACTCTTTCCAGGGCAGACCGACAAATCCGCCTTTAACAATAATCAGTAACCGTTCGCGATCAGCGAGAATCCCCTGCCCCATATTCTTTTGCGCCAGTTCCTCGTTGATCCCTGAAATAACTACTGACTTTAAGCGCTGTAAATATGCTATCCTTTCAGAAAGCCGGCCCAATTTACTCAACACTTTATCGTCAGTAATTCCCGTCTGTTTCTGTTCAATAACAGCCATGGCCTCTTCGAAACTGAACTGCTGCACCAATTCCTCAACCTCTGCCGCCAGTTGTTCATATATACGTTCTTGATACAAGACATTAACCTGTTGATCACTATGCTCTCTCTGCAGCCGATTAACCTCAGCCAACTGCTTCTTAACCAAAAGATCAAGCACTTCATTCTGTTCCCGTTCATTTATTGAATCCAGATACATTCGCGCTTCCCGATACTTATGTTCAGCGACTAAAGACTCGGTCTTCTCTTTTATCGCGACAAAAACCTCATTTGCCTTAATCTTCAAACCTGATTCTCGCTCAATTCTATCTATCTCGGCCAATTTCCTCCGCGCCCGCGTCACCAGCTCCGGTACGGCAAAATCTTCTGTTAATTGCTGATAAACGCGACGAGCCTGGTCATATTCTCCCTGCTCCAAATAATCAACTGCCTCCTGCGCCCGGGCATCAAAATCCCTTCTGGCTGTTTCTAGAATCATACTGATATACCCCTGAGCCAGTGTTTCTGTTTCTGTATCGCGATACCGGTATTTTAATTCCAGGTATTTTTCAATTACCTCCTGATACTTCCCCTGAGCAATCATGTTCTTCCGCTGGGCGTTGAGTTTTTTCAACTCTTCCTTCCCCTTACCCCCGCGGGCAAACCCCACAATCTCAAGTTTCTGCTCAGCCCGGGCAGCGGCCTCTGTCCCTGGATATTTGTTAATGATCCACATATATCTTTTACTTGCTTCCAGACTGGCCGCGGGATTCTGTTTAACAAATCCCGCCACTCTTTTATAGGCATCTTCCGCTAACTGACCCTTATCAATTTTTTTTGTCGGTAATGGTTCCGGCACCAGCGGATTGAAAAAATTATACACATAAACTCCCATAACCAGTAACAGCATACCGCCTAAAATAATCCGCCGCCGCCGTCGGGTAAGATAATTCCGATATCCCCAATCCAGTTCATTGAGCAGGGTATCATAATCGGGATACCTTTTT
Organism: uncultured bacterium; assembly: GCA_964543115.1. Taxonomy (GTDB): domain Bacteria; phylum Auribacterota; class CAZIXI01; order CAZIXI01; family CAZIXI01; genus CAZIXI01. Next base: position 11,677 of record CAZIXI010000002.1, on the reverse strand, counting down.
GCCGGATCTTTGTTGGTCAAACGAGTAATGAGTTTAGCCACAAAAGGATGAACACCAGCAGGCACCGATGGAATATTTGTGTTAATTTGACTTTTGATCAATTCCTTGGTTTCTGTTGAGCTAAAAGGCGGCTTGCCGGTAATCATTTGATAGAAGGTAATTCCCAATGAATACATATCCGAACGATGATCACCTTCTTTTCCCTGGGCCTGTTCCGGAGACATATAAAGCGGGGTACCCACGATCCTGCCGCCGGTCGCTACCCGGGCCCCCTTGACCTCAGCCGCCAGACCAAAATCAGCTACCTTAACTAACCCTTCATTACTAACCAGAATATTACCTGGTTTTACGTCACGATGGATAATCCCGGCTTTATATGCTTCTCTTAAAGCCAGCACCGTCTGTCTAATAATATTTATCGCTTCCAGCATAGGAATGCGCTTACTACCGGTAACCATATCCTCGACACTGCGTCCGCGAATATATTCCATGGCAAAATAATAAATCCCACTCTCTTGGCCAATAGAATAAATCTGCACAATATTGGGATGACTCAACCGGGCAGCGGCCTGGGCCTCATAAACAAACCTCTGCAATAAACTCGTATCCTTACTCAGCTCCTTACTTAATACCTTAAGGGCCACTAAGCGGTTAAGGCTTTTTTCCACCGCCTCGTAGACAACCGCCATACCGCCGCGGCCGATTTCCTTCTGGATACTATATTCCCTTAGCGACACCATTGATATATCAATCTGGGGCAGACCTTCATCACCCAACACAGTCTTCTTCCCATGAATACTCTCAGTCTTCATTCAGCAACCGCCTCCATAAATAACATTAGCTGGGAAGCTTATGACCGGCTTCCCCAGTGCAATTTTTTCTTGAGAACATCAAAATATGATGTATCGGCAAAACTAATAAGCGGAATCTCCTGACTCCCCTTACCGATAATCACCCAATCACCAGGTAAAAGTTCCTGTACTACCTGACCATCCATAGTAAGCGCAATACATCCTGAATCCGCGCCCAAACGAATTTTCACCTTGCTGGTTGCCGGCACCACCAACGGCCGGTGAGCCAGCAGATGCGGGCAGATAGGCGCCACCAGAATGACCTCTGAACCGGGATAGACAATCGGTCCACCGGCACTTAACGTATAAGCGGTTGAACCGGTAGGCGTAGCAATAATTATTCCATCTGCGTTATAGGTAGTAATATATTCATCATCAATATAAGTTTCCAGCGTAATAAGCCTGCTTAGATCCGTCTTACTGATAACCACATCATTGAGTACCGGCTGAATTGAAATTGGTTTTTTCACCTTGCAGCGCAGCACTTCTCCCTCAAGAGACATCCTGAAATCAATATTATATTCACCCTTAATCAACAATTTCAGATCATTCTCCAACGTATCAACATTAACCTCCGCCAAAAAACCTAATCCTCCCAGATGCACACCCAAAATCGGTTTAAGATGTTTATGAATCAGCCGGGCAGCCCGCAGGAACGTACCATCACCACCCAAAGCAAATACCACTTCTGATTCCCGCGCCAGGGCATTTATCGAAACCCCCAATCGCGGTTTATGCAAAGCTTTGGCCAATGGACGATCAAGCAGAACATTTATCCGGTAAGATTTAAAGAACCGGATAACCTTTCTGGCTACCTGGAGAGACTGTTTTTTCGTTAAATTTGCTATAATACCGATAGTTTTCATAATATATATATTAAGCCTTAATAATAAAGGTATTATAATATAGCATTTAAATGCACTTATGTCAACACTTGTGGCAATTTTTGTCAAAACTTATTAGAAATGTCCGGTTTTAAACCCAACAAAAACATTCTGTTTTTTCATCACTAAAAAAATCCCCCTGCCTTGACATAGCTTAATTCATAAGGCATATTGTAATATCAATTAGAATAAGCATTACAATATTGCATGGGGGGCATACTTATGGGGGGCATAAGATCCTTACTTGCAGCAGTTTGGCTACTTGTACTTAGTTCAATCTGTTCAAGTCCAACCCTAGGCTATACCAATCTGCCTAATAAATTGGCTGTTTCTTCACAGGCAAGAGATTGCCTGGATTATGCTCAGGAACTGAATCTGGGTGCTGTTGTTGTTGAAATTCTAGAGAGACACGGTATCCAGACAGAAGAGTTATTGAAGGAACAGCGTCAAGTGATTTGGCAAGAAATTGAAGCAATTCTTCCTAAAAAAGAGCTTAATTTCAGCATTACGATAATCGCTGACACTATCTATATTTTCCGGCCTGAGCTAGTACACCGCTATTCCTCTGGGGCCACCGCAACAGACAATCTGCATAATGACTATTTCGAATCTCATCGCAATAAATCCGGGACTATTTTGCTGGAGGAAGAATTGCCCCTTGCCGGAAAAATCAGAACAGTACAAATAGCCAAACATGTCCCTTGTATTTTTGACTGGATTGATGACGGCCAGGGCCTTTTCAGGACCAGCCAGCAGGAAAGAGCAAGATTTATCAATGAAATTTTAAGATTCAATTTACAACAAGCTACCGGCGATATCATGCGCTATTACAGCTTACTTCAGGACAGATTAAAGATATTAGAGAAAATGCTGTCCGCAGCAAGCTGGCACAATCTATGCGCAGGCAGTTCAGTAAGAAATTTTCTCAGCATTGAAGAAGAGAGCAATAAACTTTCTAACTCAGATATCTTGAGACATATCTATGAAAGTACTGTCAGCAATTATAACCCCAAACCACAATCCAGCATTGAAGCTTACGCTGAATATCACGGGTTGACATCCTCTGAAGCACAGAGTGCGGTAGATAAAAGAAGCAGTTTAATCTTTGCAGCCTACTTGATAGACCGTAACAAAAAAGATTTAGACATTGATAAGGATCTTCCCGCGTTAGCAGCAGCATTAGAAAACCTGAATATTCTAGCAGAGGATGAAACATTACTCGGCATTAACGGGGGCTATCACTACCGGATGGGTGGCGCTGAAACTTATATTGCCTCATTAGATCTGTCTCTTCTTCGTGCGTCAGGCGGAAAAGAAAACAGAAGATTCATCGCTAAAGTAGTGGCTACTCCCTGCCCTGAAACACACTTAGCTGGGTGGTTAAGAAGCATAGCTATTTTTAAAAAACTAGGTTTGCGGGTACCGGAGAACTATCATATTGACAAGAAAAACTTCATTCTTTATCAAGAATATATTCCTTTTGAGGCTGACGAAATTATTGACGAACTCTCCGCCCAGGAGCGTATCCCCTATCTGCGTCAACTAGCCCAGTTTGCCGCTGGCTTAGATGCTGCCGGCTACACCTCTTCGAGTGAAAACTGCCTCAGAGATTTTCGTATCGACAAAAACAATTTCCTCTGTTGGTTCGATTTTGGTGAAGATATCGGCGGCGCCAATATCGGCCGCCCGACGGACAGAAATAAAGAAAAAGCGCTAAAACATTTTTGTGTTTCCCCAGATGAACGAGATATTTTTGGCAGCGCTTATGATCAGGCCAGGACCGCAATGCAGCCGGCCATTGAAGAACTCGAAAAGGAAAAATTACGAGAATTCCTTTCTAACTCTGACAGTATTGCCACTATTATGTTAAAGGGCGGCGAAAATGGCGGCCTTAATCAGAGTGTACTGCGGGAAATACTGCGGGAACTAAGTAAGGATTTTATCATTGTTCTTGGCCGGACTAATTTCCTCACCAGAGAAAAGGCATTACAAAGATGGGGCAATGCCTTTAGAGCAATTATTAAAAGCAGTTTAGCGGAATTTGCAGGAGTCATTCCTGAACAATTTGCTCAAATTGGCATTTCCGCTGTGGAATCGCACGATGCGGTAAAATTTGACGCTTGGTTAGATCAACTGGGAACAATTGAAGAGACTAAAGATCTTTATTTAAAACTTAAATTTGTTTTAGATTATGGAAATGATTCCTGTCAGCAGATAATACTTATCAGAAAAAGTCCGCGGCAAGAAATTCTTGCTAGATACAATGTTAACCCAGAATTAGCAAGAAACTTACTTGACGGAGAAGACCCGCTGGAGATTCCTGAACAGAATTTTGTTAAAAATATCATTATTGGTTCGTTAAAGAAAAACCACCCGCATTGCCTCCGCAACAGAATCATAAATCCGCAGCTTGAGGAAGGAGGGGCATTTTATGACTTAGTTCTATTTATGAAAGATTCAGGGCTTAAACCAGCGCAAACAAAAATGACAGCAAACGCCATCCACGTTCCAGCAACCGATGAAATGTCGATAGAGCTGCAAGAGATGTTTCCTGGAGATATAAGATACTTTATTCAGGCTATACTGGAATTTATTAATGGTCAGAAAGCAAAAATCGCGGAAAATAACCTGGCTGATATTCGGGAGTTAATTGAGCTGCTGGATACCGCTATCTAATTAATTCGATAAATCTGCCTTAATCCTTTCTTATTTCGTCCCCTCACCTATGCCCTGCGGCAAAACACCGGCTAATGGTCACAGCAGTTATGCTTCCTAAAATCAAAAAGGCATTACTATTTGTACACTCTTGTGGTATTTTTCCTGTTTTATGATATAATATAAAATATGCTTACTAGAACTATAGTTTTGTTCCTTACAATAATTATATTGTTATTCAATATGAATAGTAGTTTCCCGCAAGAATCAGCCAAAATCATTAATTTACCTGAACCAAGAACCAAGGGGAAAATGTCCCTGGAAGAAACAATCGAGCACAGAAAATCAATCCGCAACTATACTGCCGCACCACTTACATTAGCCGAAGCCGGCCAACTCCTCTGGGCGGCCGGCGGCCAAAGCTGTGACGGAATAACCGGCGCCTCCCGCACATATCCTTCTGCCGGAGCATGTTATCCGCTGGAAATATATCTTGTTGCCGGAAACGTTAAAGGCTTGGCACCGGGTCTCTACCGCTACCAGTGGCAAAACAATCAATTACAACTGGAACTTGCTGGTGACCTGCGCGGCGCTCTGGCCAAAGCTGCCTGGGGCCAATCGATGATTAAACAAGCACCCTTAAGCATCGTCTTCACCGGTATTTTTACCCGTACTACCAGCCGTTACGGAGAGCGGGGCGAAAGATATATCTATATGGATATGGGCCACGCCGGCCAGAACATTTACCTCCAGGCACAGGCACTGGGCCTGGGCACTGTTGCCGTGGGGGCCTTTCAAGATGAACAGGTGAAAAATGCCCTAAAATTACCCCAAAAAGAGGAACCGCTTTATATAATGCCGGTAGGGCGGGTTAAATAGTCAGTTAGAGAAAGGAGTGTAAAATGCAGGAAAGGATCAGAAAAGAAATGATGCAGGCAATGAAAGATAAAGCTGAAATTAAAAAAGAAACTTTACGGCTGATACTGAGTGAAATCAAGAAAGAACAGATAGACAAAAGGAAGGAACTGACAGAAGAAGACATTACAAAAATAATCAAACGCGGCCTGAAATCCCGGCAGGAGGCACTGAAATTATTCCAGCAGGGAAACCGTCAGGATCTTGTTACAAAAACACAGGCAGAAATAAAGGTTTTAGAAGCCTACCTCCCCCAACAACTATCCCCGGAAGAATTAGAAAAGGTTATCACCGCCACCATTACCGAACTAGGCGCCAGCACAGCAAAAGATATGGGTCTGGTTATGAAAACCGTTATGAGTAAATATGGCTCTCAGGTAAACGGCAAGGCCGTACAGCAGGCGGTAGCAGCCAAGCTGAAACCTTAGCTTTTTTTTACGGCGGGATTTTTTCGACTATTTGAGCCTATCTTTACGTCTTCTTCTTTTTGTTTGGTTGCGGCTTCGCTGCGCCGGATATTTCTTTAATGCGGATATTCTCGGATTGTGTGACAGGCGGTAAGGCCTGTCAAAAGCCTTTTTGAAATCGTAAACATTATTAAAATCATCCTTGCTGTCTTCCGAACTTTTTCTCATCAACCCGAATTTCACCAGGTTAAAAACGATTTCACCAAAATCCGCAGTACTCTTAATCCCCCAATACCCGAGCACCGTTCTGGTCATCGGCCCGAATTGACGCAAACCATACTGGCGGATCCCCTCTAAAAGTTCCTGTCCGCTTACATGACGGCGTTTCCTTTTTTTTACAAGGAGAAAATGCAAAGAAGAAAGCACAAAACCATAAGCCTCAGCGTCATAACGGCTATCCTTCTCAATGATTTTAGCAATCTTCACTGCTGAATCAATCGCCTCGGCAATAACCTCAGCTTTGACATCTTTCGGCAATCTACTCATTGAATTGTTTCTCCTTATTCCTTCTCTTTATCCTCTTTATCCTCTGCCTTGTCCGCAGACAGCTCTTCCGCGGGTTTCTTTGATTCATCTACATAATTCATCTGCAAATTAGCTATGGTCTGATCCATAAGCGAATTTTCTTCCTTGGTCAGATTCCCCTTGGTCTTTTCTCTCAGCATTACCAACATATCAATACTGTATTTAGCCTGTTCAAGATTACGCTCTAATTTACCGGTCACCGGGCTGGCCATTTTACCCATCTGCTGCCAACTGGCAATATAGAAACTGCTCACCAAACTACTAAAATCCGCCTTAATTTCTTTTTGCATACAACATCCCTCCCTGTTATCCTAAATTCATCTTAAGCTTAAGTAGCTTCATTACATCCTGCCGGGTCACAATCCCTACAAGTTTCCCTTTATCCATAACCAGCAGGCGGCCAAGTTCATATTCCGCCAGCCGGGCCAGTACATTTTCAGTTCGTTCCCGGGGAGTAATAATTGTATGCGGATCAATCGGCAGAGCACAATCAGCCGCCCTTGACTGCGCCCACTGCTCCCGGGGAATTTCCTTAATCCGGATCAGGGTAAGCATCCCCTTCAATTTATTCCCGCTTATAACCGGAAAACTACTGTGATGATGCCGGAAGAAAAAATCCTCAACAACCTTATCCAGGGTTAAATCTCCATCTACCGCCACTACCTTAGTGGTCATTACATCCCTGACCAGTGAACCGGCCAGGGTATCCTTTATCAATACATGTTCATAACCCATTTTAGCGGCACTATAGAGGAACATTCCAATAAACACCCACCAGAGCCCATAAAAATTACCCTTGATAACCTCCAAAAACCCCATAAAAATCAAAAACAACGCGAAAAATTTACCCACACCGCTGGCCACCGCCGTTGCCTTGCGTAAATTACCCGTGCGGGACCAAAGAAAGGCGCGCAGCACCCTCCCCCCGTCCAGGGGATATGCGGGAATAAGATTAATGATCGCCAGAAACGCGTTAATAAAAGCCAGATAACCTAATGTTGCCACTAACGGGCTATGATAGCCGGCGGGATTTATCGAAGCAAAACCCGTGGCCATACCCTTAAAAATAAAATGCAGCGCGAAACTGCATATCGGCCCGGCTATCGCCACATCAAACTCCACCCGGGCACTCTGCGGCTCCCGCCCTAACTGGGCCACGCCACCGAACACAAACAATTTGATCCCTCTAATATTAAGTCCATTATGATTAGCAACCAGAGAATGGGAAAGTTCATGCATCAGTACAGTAACAAAGAGCAATAAAGACGAAATAATCCCCATGAGCCAATAGGTACCAGTACTGAAGAAAGGATATTTCAGCGGAAAATAACCCCTGGATAGACTCATCGTTACCAGAAAGAAAATGATAAACCAGGAAAAATCCAGTGAAATATCAATCCCGAAAACCTTAAATAACCTAACACCATTTCTCATATTCCTATATTACCTGTACCTTCTTTGCCGGATCTTGGCGGGGAGATTTGGCCTTGGGCAGCCTGATTGTTAAGATCCCGTCATTATAATCTGCCCGCATACCCTGTTGGTCCACCAACCCCGGCAGAATAACCGTCCGGGCAAAAGAACCGCTTCGCCGCTCCCGATAATAATGCCGCTGCCCGCTCACTTTTTCCTTCAGCACTTCCCGGCTGCCCGTAACAGTCAACAAATTACCCCGCACTTCAACATCAATCTTATTTTTATCCACACCGGGCAGATCACAACTAACAACATATTCTTCTTCGTTCTCCACCAGATCAATATCCGGTTCAAACACCCCCGGGGACCCGACCGAATCACCACGGGAAATCCCTTCACTTTCAGCTACCCGGTCAAACCAATGCTCCAACCGCTGCCAGATCCTGTCTAATTCTTCAGCGGCCTCTTCCCGGCCCCAGTCAATTTCATCAGGAGAATGAACCACTAAGGTTTCCGTCACCGGTTCTACTGAGAGTTCCTCTTCCACCCACCTATTCCGGACCACCCGCCACTCCAGAAATAAGGCCACTGCCAGAACAATGACCAGGATAATTAAAATCCGGTGAATCAGCTCACTTCTCTGTTTCGTTTCCGTCATCGCTTTCCTACACCTCTGCCGCTGGTGGCCGGCAGCCGGCCAAAATCAGCTACCATGGGTTTTTCTAATTTCGCGAAATCCTTATAGCTCATTTGTACCGTATCTTTATGCGTACCGGCATTAAAAACAATATATTCATCTTCCGTCAGACTCTTATCCACTACCACCTTCAGGTCATATAAACTACCGAAAGGCGGCATCGCTCCCACATCACACCCGGGAAACAGATCCTGGAATTCTCCTTCTTTCGCCAATTCCACCTTTTTCGCCCGGGCCAGTTTTTTAAACCTCTCCAGATCAACCAATAGATGGGCGGGCAACACTGCCAGACCAAGCTTACCATCCAGCTTCATGACAACCGTCTTGGCCAGAAACCTGCCCGGCACATGCTCGGAAGCCGCCACTTCCTGAGCCGTAAACGCCTCCGCGTGTCTCTTAACCTTATACTTAACCTTATGCTTATTCAAGAAGCCCCTCAACTGCTTTACCACAGCCATATCGACCTCCTTTTTAAAAATAAGTTATTGACTAAGAACTATATACCAAAAGCCGCCCGTTGTCAACGATAAACCCGGATTTTGCGGTAGGAGAGAAAAACAAAAAGAGGAGGTATACAAATGAAAAACTGTTCATTCAACTTCTCACACACCGGGAGTACGACAATGTCACTCCCGGTGTGTATTTTTTTAATTAACCACTATCGTTAGTACTTTTCTCCGGTCAAGTAGCGGTAATAATCCCCTTCCGTAGATAAAATGAGCATGGTATCTTTGTCTACGGTCTCTTTATATGTTTCCAGTGTTTTCAGGAACGAATAGAAATTAGGATCCTTACCATAGGCATCGGCATAGATTGAAATCGCCTCGGCATCCGCCTCACCTTTAACTTCCTGCGCTGTCTTGTAGGCCCCTGAACTTATCGTCTTGAGTTCCTTTTCCATTAACCCTTCAATCTCCGCCTTTTTCCCCTGGCCTTCGGAACGATACTGTTCAGCCGCCCGTTTCCGTTCGGCAATCATCCGGTCATAAACCTTGCGCCGCACTTCTTCAACATAATTAATCCGCTTAATCTTCACATCAACCAGTTCAATCCCGTATTGCGGAACCGTATTGGCGGCATTATCCAAAATTGCCTGTGTAAGCTTTGCCCGGCCGATATTAACCCTTTCCAGGGCCTCCGCGGTCTGGGCAATCAATTCTTCTTCGATTATCTCTTCTTTTTCCAGCAATTGATTGGAATTACGTACTACCTCGATCAAATTATTAGCGGTAATATAATCCCTGGTAGCCGCGTCAATAATATCATCCAGCCTGGCCTGGGCCATCGTCTCGTTATTTACCGACTGCATGAATTTAAGCGCGTCCTTAATCCGCCAGCGCGCGGTTGTATCCACCCAGATATATTTCTTATCCTTAGTCGGTATCTGATTTGGATTCCCATCCCAATCCAGCAGCCGCTTCTCAAAACGATGCGCCTTCTGGATAAAAGGCATCTTAAACTTAAGGCCGGGAGAAGTAATCGGATCACCCACAGGTTTACCGAACTGCGTAAGCACAACCTGCTGTGACTCATCAACAGTATATAAAGCGCCGCTGATTACCAATAATAACACCAATACAACTATTCCGATTATTATGTTTAGAACTTTCATTGAGACACCTCCTTATCGAGTTTCAGCAGGGGAAGTACAGATTCCTGTTTTGGATCAACAATATACTTTTTCCCCACCTTGGGAAGTATCTCACCCATAGTCTCCAGATACAACCGTCTACGGGTAACATCTTCTGCCAGTTTATACTCCTGATACATACTTAAAAACCTCTGGGCATCACCCTGAGCGCGATTAACCCTTTTCAAGGCATATCCCTCAGCCTCCCGGATCACCTTTTCCGCCTCACCTTTAGCCCGGGGAATTTTATGATTATAATTCTCCCAGGCCTGATTAATCACCTTTTCCCTTTCCTGTTTCGCTTCATTAACCTCATTAAAAGCGGGCTTTACCGGATCGGGCGGATTAACATCCTGCAATTTAATCGTTACCACGTGAATGCCCGTATCATAACTATCCAGAACAGCCTGCATATTTTGTTTAGCGGTATTACCAATCTCAATCCGGCCCACGGTTAATACATCGGTAATTGATCGATCCCCGATAACCTGCCGCATTACCGCTTCACTGATATCCCTGATAATCTTTACCGGGTTACGCACCTTAAAGAGCATCTTATAGGGATCGGTAACCTTAAACTGCACCACCCATTCCACCGCGGCGATATTAAGGTCTCCGGTAAGCATCTGTGATTCATCTTCAAAACTTCTGGAGGAATATCTTGTCCTCACCCCGGCCTTTTCCGTCTGAAAACCGAACTCTTCTTTAAAAACATACTCCACCTTAACCTTCGTCACCTTTTCAATCCCGGCCGGCAGTTTAAAATGCAGCCCCGGCCCGGTACTGCGCACATACTTACCAAACCGCTGCACGATCCCCCGTTCATCCGGTTCGACAGTGTAGAATGTACTGAATCCCAAAATAAGCAGGATTACAGCAACAACAATCAACCAGATAAACCTTCTCATCTGCACCCATTTATCCTTCAGGTCCATCAGATTCCCCAAATCATCATAATCCATCTAAATACCTCCCTTTAACTACTAGACCCAAGCAAAACATTTTCCGCGTCAGTTCCGCGTATAGTTCCGCGTAAGTTCCGCGATTTCAGTATTTAATCCTGCATATCATACCAAAACAGTCTAGTATAGCAACCCCTTTTTTGTTAATATATATTTATGTGGATTCCTTTGACAATAACAGCTGCCTTCTTCAACGCCCTCTGGACGGCCCTCAGCAAGAACCAACTGGCAAAATTCTCTCCTTACCAGTTTACCATGCTGTTTCGCGGCCTTACCGCCTGTTGGCTGTTTCCCATATTTATCTATACCTATAAATCTCCCGCTAATCCCATATTCTGGCTGCTGGTCCTCGGCGCCGGGATCCTGGAAATGATCGGCATCTACGCCCAGGCAGCCGGCATAAGAAAAGATTATTATTCTACCTTCAGTCTATCCAACACCTCTCCGCTGTTCACCCTGATAATCGCCCCCCAGATACTACCGGAAGAGGTAAACCTTTTTTTAGTTTTTGGCGTTGTCTTTGTGGTTAGCGGCGGATTCATTTTCTATCAGCTGCAGCGTAAACTATATATCTACGGCCTGATCCGCGCCTTGACCCTGGCCATCTCTACCATTATGGCCAAAATCGCCATTGGTTACAGTTCCGCCCTTACCTATCCTTTCCTGGCCTTTATT
>CAZIXI010000001.1:40941-41917 GCA_964543115.1 uncultured bacterium | reverse complement strand
TTGAAGAAATTCAAAGGGTGCTGGAGATTAATCTGATTGTGAAGAAAGAGCTGGGAATTGACATAGTACAAACAAGCAATAAATATGACCGTGCTAAGAAGCATGCTCATTATGATAGCCGTACGGGAAGATTACACCTAACAGAAAAGGCAAAAGAGATTTTAGAGACTTATCGAGTAAAAACCAGGGGAGAAAAAGGCGCGGTCAGGCTTTCTGAGATCAGGACCTTTATCAGGGCGGAAAGTGCCATGTATGGAAGGGAGTTTGGCGTTATAGATGGCGATATCTGTGTTTCCAGCCTGGTTGGCGGGATGGAGGCGGGCACAAAGGACCAGAATAATCTTTATAATATTACTCTTTCCTTAAAACATGTAATCAAAAACGGCTGGAAGACGCTGGAACAAAACAGCAAAAATGGCAAATTAAATAAAAACTCTGAAGCGGTACAAAAAATAGCTGAGAGAATTACCATCAGTGACGGCAGCAAAGGGGCCACTTTATCGGAAATATTCAGTTCTACTTCTGGTTTAACAAAGATCTTTGGCGGATCAGGTACGATGGGTGTGGCCAAAACTATTGCCGAGGCCATGTTTGGTGCCGGGGTGGTGAATGTTAAAGAGGCCAGTATACATGATTATGTCACAAATAAAAAGAATAATGTTGAATTGAGGGTGACTGTTTCGGAAAAAAATACAGTAGAGGAAAGTGCAGCAGAGAAATTGGAGTTGGTGGAAAGCTTTGTTAAAGAAAGCCGAAATGGAGAAAGAGGATCCTTGGTTAGGTTTAATGATATAGTTCAATTAAGGGAAGGATTAATAAAATTAATTGAAAATGAAGGTACTGTTTCTAAAGAAATTATCGAAAATTGGAAGGCCAGAGCGGAAAAAGGCGAGATATCCCTGGAGCAGATAGTGCAGGAGGCAATAAGGGCGGGTAGCAAACGGGCAGTGTTGATAGATATAATTGCCCCTGATCC
>CAZIXI010000001.1:0-40901 GCA_964543115.1 uncultured bacterium | reverse complement strand
AACAGTTGCCGGCAAGGCCGGCTTGCATGGTGGGCGGATAGTGTTGGCCACTGATCTGGGTATGCGGGGCCTGGATTTTGCCTCGGAAGCACCGGAAGGTGTTACAGGTAAGGCGAAAGAGAAAATTACTATAAATCTGTTAATTCTGGATGCCCATACCATGAACCGTGATCTGCTATTACAAGCTCTGGGCAGGGCGGGAAGAAGCGGAAAAGAGACTATGCGGCATTTGCACTTTGATATGAAGGCATTGGGAGAAACTCGCCAGCAGGCCCTGAAAATGCGGAACTTCATGAAGACTAATGAGTTAACGATGAGTGAGGAGTTTATGGAGGTTACAGACCAATTACAGAAGTTTACAATCCAAAAGGCGAAAGGGGAGGCGGGAGAGGCACTATTAAACAGCCTGGAGGCTAACGCTCGGTTTATGGGCCTGGTGGATAAGAGCAGTTCCACAGAGTTTAAGATCTCCAGTGAGGTGCTGGGTAAGTTGTTTAAAGAACCGGTAAAAGAGATGATCATGATACTGACAGAGATGAAGGGAGCGGAATGTGCAGAAGTGAAGATATTAGAGAAAATGCTGGACCGGCTGAACAGCGGGGAAGGGGAATCTGATGATATATTCACCGCCAAAGAATACCGTTCGCCGGAAGAGATTGCCCAGAATATGCTGAACAACGCCATTAGAACCGCGCAGAGGTTATGGACGGAGATTGGCACTAACAGAAAATTAAAAGAAGTGCGTTCCTATGCCAATAAGCGGGCAGCGGAACTGGAGATAGATGTAACCAATAAAAAAACCTGGGACAGTATCGAGGCTGCCAAGATGCCGGAAAAGTCCCTGGCCCGTGTGCCGCAGGAGGGTGGAGTAGAGTATGTAATCAGTGTTGTAAAAACCTTAGCCAGCGATATCCTTCCTTCCAAGGCCACGCTGGGGGCCAAGGAGACTGCGGTGACGGTCAAGACAAAAGCCGAAGCGTTAACTGAGGCCGTGCGGAAAGTCGGCGGGGAAAAAGCGGTGAATCGTTTACAAGAAAAGGGTGTATCTATGGATATTCTTGCCCAAACATTTATTGCCCGCGGTAATGCTTCTTTGGCCATTGTTCCTACTTGGATAAGCAGCTTGGCAGAGAGTGCCACTGATGAAAAAGGAGAAGAAAAAGCAGTATTCTTGGCCTTAGGTAATGTCTTAGGCAAAGCAGAGCCGACAAATTCTATTGAGGCAGTGACAATGATTCAGCAACTCTGCCAGGACAATGGAGCAGATCTGGAGTCAGTTCTTAAGAAGATAGATCCTTTTATAACTAGTGACAAGATAACTCGGATAAAGAATTTTAGTTCGGGTGATTGGGGTAAGGTTGCTGCCAAGCTGCCGGAAAGCATTCAAACCGCGGTTAATGAATTGTTGCAGCAACCGGAAACAGATTTTATCCAGGTAGTGACTTTGGCCACTAATCTGCAGGATTACGGTATTGCTGCTAGTATGAGCGGGGGAGTGTTTCTGGATATTTTGAATTCTTCCGCGCCCGGAGTACAGCTGGCTGGCTGGATATTGGAGAACGGTGATGCTGCCGATAAACAGAAAGTTCAGCAGGCACTTCCGGCAGAAACAATCACTCAGGCAGTGAATTTGACTAGAGAAAAAGGTGAGATTGAAGCTGAAATGCGGGAGCAGCAGTATAAGCTTCAAGTAGGTACTGTGAGTCAACGCAAAGCAGGCAAAGAGATGCGTAAATTAGATAAACAATTAAAGGAAAAGAAAGAGGCGCTGAAAGAGGCAGAGAAAGGAATTATGAGTTTTGAAAATCTAGGGGAAGAAGGGATGGCGGACATCTTGCTGCCGACCTATAGTAAGAAGGAACGAGAGAGGATCAGTGAAATAAGAAGTATGGTCGCGGAATTCTTCCCGAAAAATCAGGAGCTACAGTCTGGTTTTGTTACTGGCATAGCCTCGGCAGACGGGATATTCGGAGATATTAGGGAGGGGGAAGAGCAAGAAATCACTGCAGTGTTCAGTCAAGCGTTGGTGAAAAACTTATTAGGTATTCAAACGGCCAGTGATGAGGCGGCGCATAAGATTGCCGGCCAGCTTATGACAGCTGAGACGCAGGGAGATGTAGCTTCCTGGGCAGAAGAACAAGTTAAAAATTTACAGCAGGAAAAAGATCCGGAAGAAATGAAAGCTGCGATGAGTGATATAGATTCTTATCAGGCCCTGCAGTTTGCTCTTCAGCCGGACAATGTGACCTTAAAAGCTGAAAATAATCTGCAGAAAGGTAACTATGATAAGGCAGCAACAGCGCTGGCGCAGGTTGAAGATCGGACAGAAGAGCAGAATATGGTGCTGGCACGCGCTTACTTGGCCAATGGCCAGGCACAGGAGGCCGCAGCAATGGAGATTGCGGAGGCGGATTTATTGAGCAGTGTTGGAGTTACTGAGGATAATTTGGCTGAGGTAAATGTAATGGCAACAAATATTGATTCGCTGGTTGTGCTGGCGCAGCTGTATGTTGCCAGCGGGCAGACCGATAGGGCGCAGACTATTTCTACTAAAGTGGCGGAGTATACTGGTAAGGATCAAGATGTGGTGGAGATGAAAACGGTTATTGAGAAGGTTGAAGCTGCGGTTCAGGGTATTGATCAGCCGGAGGTCCGGACGAAGGTTGAAATAGCTCAGGTGGTCAGGGGAAATATAGTTAAGCAGAAAGAGGAAAAAGCGGAATTGGCCAAGCTGCAGAAAAAGGCGGAGACATCAACTGTTGCCAGGATCAGATTACAGTTGAAGCAAAGCGGCGGGGTAACAAATGTAATCAAGGGTTTGGTTGCGCAGAAATTTGCCGGTACCAGGATAGCAAAGATGTTTGAGACTCCCGAGGGTGCGGAAAAAGCGGCACAACTGGAGGTGCTCAAGCATCCGGCGGTGAAATTGGGTGTGTCTGTTGGCGCGCTGAGCCTGATGGGTGCGGGCGTAATAAGTTCTGGGTTGTTTACCCTGGGCGCATTGGCTGTCGGTGCTGCTTTGGGTACTTATAGTACGGTGAAGGCTATTCGCGAGAGTAAGCGTTTAGCCGGGCCGAAAGAGCTTGCTGAAGGGTACATCCAATTGTTGTTAACCACCAATGACAGTCAGGTGAGGGAAACAGTTTTTGCGGCAGTGGGTCTACTGGTTGCAGATAGAAATTATGACCGTGAACTTATTGGAATGCGCACAAAGGATAATGTCGCTTTGGCAGCGGCGTTTAAGGGGTTAAGCCAGGCGGATGCTAATAATGCTGTGAGTTATGTAAGGGCATTGACCGGAGTATTGAATGCGCTGGGGTATTCGGTTACTCAGCAGGATATGGAAAAGATGGCAGCGGTAAAACAGTCACTTATGGAATTACAGACAGGTGCGGAAAAGGCGATGGAAAAAGAGATGGCGGACTTGAGGCAGCAGATGGAATCGGGGCAGATGGATCAGCAGACGGCGATGTCCCGAGTGATGCAGATGCAGATGCAGGCCGAGGGGATGTCGGTTAAACAGGCTACAGAGATCCTGGCTAATATAGATACATTGTCTGACGACAGATTAAAGGCGCTGTTCAGTCAGGAAAAAGAGCAGGCTGACAAAATAGTGTTTGAATCCGCGGTGGAACAAGGTGATGTAGATAAGGCGATGAAAATGGCTGACGCTATAGAGGATGTTTCTGACAGGGTGCAGCGCTATCAGCAGATTGCCGGTAAGGCAGTGGAAAAGGCCGGAGAGGATCAGGTGCTGTTAGCGAAGGCTGCTGGTGTGCTACAGCAGGCTAAGGATTTATTGATTGCCAATCCTCAACTGCAAAATCAGCAGGCCAGCATAGCGGCGGTAGATGCACAGCTGTTCAGGGTGCATAAACAACAGGGAGATTGGTTGCAGGTGTATGCTTATGCAAGTTCAGAGGCTGTGGGAAAGAAAAGTGCTGTTGAGCAGGCGGGCATCTACGCGGAGGTTGCCCAGGGATTAAAGGATAGTGACGGCAAGCGCTCAGATGAGATGCTTGTGAAATTGCAGTCACTGGCCGGGCAGGAGGCGGTGGCTGAGGAAGGCAATACGCAGGTTCAGCTGAAACTGTTAGAAACCTTAGTTAGGATGAATAAGCCGGCTGAGGCCAATGAGGTGTTTGATGGTATTTGGGCACAAGTTGAGCAAATGAAAACTCTGGAAGGCAATGAGGCAGCAGTCTTGCAGCAGTTACAAGCCTTAGTTAATGTATATTGGCAAGAACAGACCATACATGACGCGGTTAAATTGGAGCAGATTTTCAATGAATGTATTGCCCTGGAAGGTGAAGACAGCTGGGCTAATTTTGTGAATTTAGCTGTTGTGCTGAGAGCGCAGAGGAAGGTAGCGGAAGCGATTGCCGTGCTGGAAAAGGCGGAAACCATTGTATCGGAGGAAAACAAATGGAACGTACTGAGGAGTCTGGGTGATATATTGTCTTCAGAGGGAGATGTAGAGAAGGGAATGGCCAAATTGCAGGAAGCTGCTGATTTGGCGCCGGCGGAGGAAAAATGGGGAGTCTTAAAGAGTATTGGAATACTCCACTATCAGCTGGATGAATTAGTTGAGGCAAAAAATATATTGTTACAGGCTCAGGAAATAGCACCGGAAGAGCGGAAACAAGAATTTACAGGCCTATTGGCACGGTTGCAGCGGGATGAGCTGGAGCAGGAGCAGGCATTGGCGGAGGCTGAGGGGGTAATAAGCAGGGAAGCGCCTACTCTTCCGGTGATTACCGCTCCGGAAGCGCCGACGTTGCCAGGGGTGACCAGTAAGGCGCCGGGCGCCACCTGGGCGAGTGAGGATCTGGCGGGTGTGGCTGAATATGTTGACACTATTATTGCGGATAAAGGGGCACAGGTTGTTAGTGAGCAGCAAGCGATTGATCAGGCGGCAGCGAGAATCAGGCAGATTGAGGAACGGGCGCCGCCAGCTGAAGGTGAAACGGCGTTTGACGTCAGTAATGTGGAGGTGCTGACGGTTGATCAGGGCAGCCAGTTAGGGTTCGCTCAGCGCGCGGGAGCGGCTGGTGTAAGCAATATGGTGTATTTTTACGGGAAGAAGGTGGGAGATAAGGTTCAGATTTATGTTACTAAGGCTTTATGGAATAAGATTATCAGAGAAGGCGCGGTTGCTTTACTGGCCGAACGCATTGATCATGAATGGCAGGAGTTGCAGAATGGCAAGACCCATGCCCAGGCCTCGCAGGCATTGTGGGCGTTTGCTGAAAAAGGCCAGCCGAGTGAGTTCTTGAAGTTTATTGTGGATCAAGCAGTAGCGGAAGGTGATATTGATTATCTCCATTCGCTTATTAGTGAACATCCAAATGATCCGGCCCGGATCTTTGCCGATTATGTTGAGGGTAAAATTGCTTTTATTGGCAAACGGGATTTGATTCAGAAAATCAGCGGTCAGGCGGTCTTCCCTGAATCAGTAAAGAGTCAGTGCCGCGTAAATGAAGCCGGTGTCCTAGTCTGGGAAGACGGGCGTACTTACGAGAGCATTATTCAGTCGACGCACGAGGCATTGGTCAGTGTCCGGGTTGAATTGGAGAAGAATACGGATGATTTTATCAGATTTGTCCGGGAAAAGTATCAGTTGGATATTGACCTGGCTGATATTAGGGAGATGGCTCTTTCTTTTGAGAAGAGCGGTACGCAGAAGGATGTTTACCGGGTAGTATTCACTCTAACCGGCGGCAAGAAAATGGAGGTGCTTTTCGCGGCGTTAAAGATAGAAAAGGATGTTGCCGGTGTTAAGGGCAAGATATCGGATATTGAATTGGAACGCTTGCAGAAATTATCCGGCAGTGGCTTGGTGCCGGTTTACGGTTGGGAAAGCGAGAGTCAGGGTAAACGGCAGTTCTTTGAAGAATGGATTGACGGGGATGATGTTCATGACTTAATAGCAGCGGACCAGTTTAAAGAGGAAAACTTAGTGGCGTTGACCCGGCTCTGGGTGCGGATCGCTAAGAGAATGTATAATCTTGAAGGTAATTTGATCTATCCGGATGACCGTAATGAAGAAAACACCAAATTTATTGTTGATACAGAAGCCAGCCGGGTTGCTGGAAAACGGGTTTATAAACAAGATCCGATTTGTGTTGATATTGGAGAGAAGTTCGTGGCTTTCAGTCTCCGGAAGTATCTGGAATCCTGTTATGAACAGTATGGGAATATAATGGAGATGGATTATCTGGAGCTGACACAGGCAATTTGCGCTGAACTGATGGATGTCTATACCAATGAAGAGATTATCGCGCTGTTGCGGGAGCCAAGTGAAGTAGATGAAGAAGTTCAGGGATTGATGCCTGATTACGGAAAAATCGATCGGGCGATGCAACAGATGCAGTCTGTCTATGCCGAGGCGCGGAAGGACGTAGAGGTGACAGAAGAGAAAGGTCTAGCGCCCGTGTTGTTGCCGGTAAGTATGCCGGCGCCGGGAGCGGTTGTGTCTTTCCTTAAGCCGGAAGCACGGGCGGCGGAACCAGTGCGGCAGAGGGTGGATCAGTTGCTGAAGGAGAAAGTTAATACCGGTAAGGTTCCGGCAGAATTTAGTGGCTGGACCTTGAGTGACGGGACGGCGGTTGTGTCCGGCAAATTAAGTGCGGAAAAGACATTTAGAAGTGTGGTGCATGAAGGTGTGCATACGCGTATCTATGATATTGCCAGAAACGGCACGGAGGCAGAGCGCAGGGCCCTGAGCAGGATAATGGAGATTATTCTTACCTCTAAAGATGTACAGGAAAAGTTCTTCCCTAATCTATTTGCCGATAAATATTATGACTTGCAGCCGTCTGTCTGGGAAGAAGTGCTGGCAGATTTTGTGGAGAATTTGGGTTTAGGTGATGCTGCCAGTCCTGTGTTTACCCATCAGAAACTGGGCATTGAATTTGAATTGACGAAGAGCGGCCGGGATAAAGAGTTTGTTGATTTGCTGACGCAATTGGGCTTCCTGGATATCGCGGCCTTGACCATTGCCAATGCCGAGAAATTTGGATTTGATCCCCGGAAGATCGAGCTGGGTGCGAGGACCGCTAAAGGCGATTATAAAAAGGTGAGCTTCGTGCAGAAGACGAAGAAGATGCCGGTTAGCGATCAGGTGCAGTTGGCGGCGGATCAGGCGGGCCGGGACATCTTCCAGGGCGGGTTAAGTGAGCTGGGTGAAATGCCTGAGAAACCCTGGAGCGGGACGATGGTGTATGTGTTAGACGCGCCCAGCCTGATTAAGCTTGGACCTGACGGAAAGGCGCAATTGACTATGAAGGGCCTGCAGATAGCGGCCCAGGCCAGGAGCCTTAGGGGTTTAGAGCAGGAAATCAGGGGCCGGAAGGTAGAGATTGACGTGAAGTTCGCGTTTGTGAATATGAAGGATGATGAACTGCCGGTAAGTGAAGAACAGATAATTAACCTGCTGCTAGGCCAGCAGAGTGAATTATACGCCGGCCTGGTGAGGACAAAACAGGTGCGGGAAGATGTGGAAAAGAATAAGCTGACTGTTTTAGAGAGTATCAAGAAACAGATAAAGACTGAAGATACGGTTGAGTTGGTATTTGTTGATAATCCCAGTAACTGGGTAGCGCAGTTTATGGAAATAGTTGTGGGCGCGGTGAAGGCGGTTGTATTGGAAAGCGCTATTGAGGGTGTGGAGGCGCAATTCGTACAGCAGTCACTGAGTGAGGCGTTTTACCTGGTACTCAATTCCGGCGGCGATCCGCGCGTGGTAGAAAAGAGAGTACGGGAAATGCTGAAGGCCAAGATTGGTGATGGCTATGAAATTTTCATGCCGAAACAGAATATTAATGGCGGTTGGAGCGCGCCGCCGGTGCCCAGGGTTAATGTAGAGTCATTGGAAAAGGCGTTAGCGACTGAACATTCCGCGTAAAATTTAACACAAAAATAGGAATTTATTAGGATTGAATATACAGGATATTGACTGCTTATTAGATGTTCTACCTGCCAAAAACAGCCTGTCAATTACGTATCATTAAGCAATCCAATCAGATACGACAGTTTTCTGCCTTTTAGCTGATCCTGGCACGATTATTGCGAATAGAAAGGTACGGTTTTTTGTGAATTAAGGTGTAAATTATGCATAATAAAATCATATCTCTGGTTATAGCGATAGTATTCTTATGGCAGAATACTGTGGCTGCCGCTGAGTTTAAAAACAGCTCTACGCTGGCCAGTCAGAGCTATCTGCAAGATGGGGCCTTCCGCGATGGTGTGCGGGCCGGTGCGCGGCACAATAGTGATCCCGAAGAGCAAAATGAGGTTCCTGTCTATAGTTTGAGAAAGGATATTGATTATGAGGCGGAGAATGGATTTGAATATGAAGTGAATTTTTGCCGGGATAGGCGTTCCCGGAGAAACCCCAAAGATAATCGCAAGATCGCGGCCAATTTAGCTAAGATAGAGGAATTATTAAAGGATAAAAAATTCGTTTATAACGCCCTGGGCGGGATGGTTGATCTTTCTATTCCCATAGAGAAGATTGATGTTTACGAGGGAGGACAGGGTTCCCAGAAGCAGACATTGCGCGTGGAAGTGTTTATTGAGGGGCTCAAGGGGGTGCCGCAAAGATTCGCGTTAAAGGTTGCTATTAACAGGGCCGCGAGAGAGGGTTTTGCCCGGTCCAGGGAATCGGGCCGGGAAGAAATACCCACTTTGCATGAAATCAGCAGTAAACGCAGTGGTAAAATCCCTTCGTTTGGCCTTTACATTGAGGATTTAAGTGATTCGGATAATAGATTTTATGCCTATACCGAAGATTGGGTTGACGGTCCCACCGCGCATCAGCTGATGGCCCGCGGCCTGTTTATTCCCGTAAGGATCAAGAACCTGGTTGTTGCCTATCTTTCGGTAATGTGCGCGCTGGATACGAAGAAGGCAAATGGCAGGGCTGTTTTTAGGATTAATGATGAAGTAGACGCCGATGTAGGAGATATAAGATATCTGGGAATTAGTGACGTGCAGCCGGAAAATGTTATGTTTAAGGCCTGGCCCCCCCGGCCTGAAGGCAGCCCCTCAAGCAGCAGGTCGGAAGAGGCGGTGTGCGTGGATATCGGAAAGATAAATTACATTAAACCCCTGATGTGCCTGCAGGAATTTGACCGTCATTACGGTAAGAGTGAAGGAACTGAAGAAGAAAGGCGGCAACGGAGCAAACAGGTTCATAAAGCGTTATTTGACGGGGTAATGAGCCGCCAGGCCCTGGGTGATGAAGCAGGCCGGCGTTTTCTGGAAGAGGCCTGGGATGCAACACGAAATGATAAAAGACAGGTGAAGGGCTACGGCCGGGCGGAGGCTCGCTTATTAGCCGAATCATTAAAGGAATATTTAGAGGTTCTCTATATTCGTGAAATGGCGGCAGAGATGGAAGGTATGCTGTCTAATTTTTGTCAGACGATTTTTCGTGGTTTGGCTGAATATAAATATTATCCGGAAGATTCTTCTATTCTTGAATCAATTTTACAGATCATTGACGGACAGAATAAGAGGATATTTGAAGGGATCAAGCAGGAAGCGGAAGAGAGATACCTGGATAGATTGTCGGCGACCAATCAATTGCGCAAAGATACGATAGATTTGTTTACAGAGAGCCTTAACGTAGAGCCGGGTAATGAATTGTGGTATTTACTGGCAGATCTTAGCGCGGGTTTCCGGGATACAATGGATACAAGTTCTGTTCTGGATATTCTAGGGCGTATCTATCATGTGAGTTTTATGCTGGAGCTCCTTGGCAAAAGTAAAGGTGTGCTGCCGTTTAGGGAGCAGGCGGATGGCAGGCGGCTGATTGATTTGCCGGCAATGTTGCCCACAGAGATAGCCGGCAGGTCTTGGGCTTTTCATACAACCTCGGCGGCTGAGGTGCTGGGGCCGTTGGATTTGAATGAAGACGATGTTCATCTCTCGCTGGGCGGCGGGCCGGGAATTATGAATATTGCCGCCTGTCTGGCAGGAGTTAAAAAATCTATTTATATCGATATAGCGGAATATAATCTGCCCTTTGTCGTGGGTTTAAAGGGGAATTATGCCTGGATAAGAGCCGCTAAGGAGATAAGAACCAGGATAAGGCGGCAGGGGGGGGTAAAGGTAACAACAATTCTGCGATTGATTGAGGAGCTGAAAGAATCCGCTGAAGAATTCCCGCAGCCGGAAGTTCCACCGCTGGATATTATTCTAGGGGATGTTGCCGAAGAACTGACAATGTTAGCGGATGATTCTGTCAGTAAGGTGAATATCCTGGATTTTCTTCACCATTTGGTGAAACAGGGCGGGCGCGGCAAGGAACTGCAGGTGTTAAGAGATGTATTAAGGGTAGTTAGGCCGGGAGGGATGATATTACTTAAACCGGATGTGCCCAGAAAAAATGTGGAATTTTACAAAAACTATCTATCTGATTTAGCCAATATCATGGAAATAAGGCTTCAGTATATGGAGCTGCCAATTAGAGGCGGGGCGCTGTTGTTCCGCGTAGTTAGTAAGGGATCTGTTTCCGGAAATACTCCTTTGCCGGATATTGATTCCGCTGCCCAGGATTTAACGCCGGCAGCAAGCGGGTTATTAGCGGAAGAATTTGTCGGCTGTGATGTTGCCGTATAGGAAACGGTAAGACTGTGTTGGAATTCCGATAGCAAGGGGGTATCTTTAGACTATTATATATTATTCATTATCAATGCAGTACGTTTATAGAATGGATGATTTTATGGTAGCTAATAATTGCCACATGAAATAGTAAAGTAATACTTTAATATTTCCTGGAAAATATAAAATGTTAATTATTGTCCAGGAAATTTTACCTGCCTAAGATAGCGAGTTGTGTATATATCTCCTATAAACGCAAACACTTATATCAATTATCTAGTTTTAAATTATGAAACCGTTCTGGAGGAATAATAAATATAGTTGACTATAACACAATAATATGTAAAAATATAGCTGACCTTGGCACAATTTGTGCCTGTATTATGGCTGACTTTACATTAATCAAATGTAATTATACCCGGAGAGTAAGATGTTTAATAGAGTAATTCTTAAAGAACTAAACACTTGGTCGCAAAAAGAACACAGAAAACCTCTGGTGCTGCGCGGTGCCAGGCAAGTTGGTAAAACAACGGCAGTTGAAATGTTCGCTAAACATTTTGAACAATATATCTACCTCAATCTTGAGTTACCTGCTGATCGCCAACTGTTTGACAAGGGGTATGCGATTGAAGAACTTATCCAGGGAATATTTTTTCTAAAGAATAAGAAACGGTCTTCACTGAAAACGTTAATCTTTATTGATGAAATACAAAATTCTCCGGCCGCTGTATCCCTGCTGCGATATTTTTACGAAGATGCAAAAGAACTTTTTGTTATTGCTGCCGGTTCTTTATTGGAATCTTTAATAGATAGTCATATTAATTTTCCAGTTGGACGTGTGGAATATCTTTATATGAAGCCTTTGACTTTTAAAGAGTATCTAGGTGCCCTTAGAGATAATTCATCTTTAGAAGTTATTAGCCAGATTCCTTGTCCAAGTTTTGCGCATGCGAAATTACTAAAACAGTTTTATCAATATACGCTGATCGGTGGCATGCCGGAAGCAGTCAATGTTTATGCTGAAACACGGGATCTCAATAATTTAAAGCCTGTTTATGAAAGCTTATTACAATCTTATCTTGAAGATATTGAAAAATACGCGCGTAATAGAACCTTAGCGCGTGTAATGCGCCATGCTCTCGAGAGTTCTTTTTACTCGGCCGGGAGCAGGATTCGTTTTGAGGGTTTCGGTAATTCCCGTTATAAATCACGAGAAATGGGAGAAGCGCTCAAGACTCTTGAGAAAGCAATGATTATTACGCTGATGTATCCAGCAACTGTGGTCGATTTGCCCATGGTTGCTAATTATAAAAAATCCCCCAGATTGCATCTTCTCGATACAGGATTGATTAATTATTTTGTCGGGATACAAAAAGAACTTTTTGGCACCCAAAATTTAAACAGTGTCTATGAAGGGAAAATCGCGGAACATATAATAGGGCAGGAGTTATTGGCCAGGTACCGCACGATTAGTGAAAAAGTACAGTTTTGGGTCCGGGAGAAAAAACAGTCAAACGCCCAGATTGATTATATCATTCCGTATGAGAATTATGTAATACCTATTGAAGTAAAGATGGGCAGCGCCGGCCGTTTGCGTTCATTAAGTGAATTTATTGATCGTGCCCCGCACCAATATGCTGTCAGAGTATATTCAGATCAATTAAAGATTGACAACGTAAAAACTATTAGAGGTAAAAACTATACTCTATTGAATTTACCTTTTTATTTGGCAGGATGCATCGAGCAGTATTTACATTGGTCCTTAAATGGAGCTCGCCAGTAAGAGTTAATTCGTTTGTCTTCTCGTATTAACTTCATAATTATAACGAATTTTTCATGTCTCTCCAGGCTGTTTATCCCGCCAGGAATTTATGCCGCAAGAGTATACGTAAGTTTTCTGCCTGTTTTTAATTCTGGCACGATTCTTGAATATTAATATCTGCGGTTCTTTGTGGATTATAGTGAAGATATAAGGAAAAAAGGTGTTCTTTTGGTGACCTGTCCCCAATAGTTGTACCAGTTTTTTGGGGGCAGGTCACCCGGTTTTTCTGTGTTCTTTCAGGTGTTGTTCCCGATATCACTGAGTACGAAAAACATTTGCCAATATACCTGAAAATTGGTAAATTATATAAAAAGGATACAGTGTAAAAGGGAGCAACGCCTTGAGTGTTAATTCTGTAAAAAAGATTTCCGCGCAGTCCTCGCTAATTGCCTGTCCGCTTTGTGATTTCTTACAGCGTTCCGTTTGTATTCCTGTCGGTTTTATTGCCAAATGCCACAGATGCGGCGCCGTGCTGTATAAACGAAAACCGAACAGTATTAACAGAACACTGGCCCTGGTGATCGCGGGTATTGTATTGTATGTTCCGGCAAACGTTTACCCGATCATGACCTTTACCTATTTAGGGTTATCACAGCAGACCACTATTTGGGCGGGAGTTAAGCAGCTCTACAATGACGGCATGTGGCCGCTGGCCGCGCTCGTTTTCTGCGCCAGTATAGCTATTCCACTGACAAAGCTTATTGGCTTGGCCTACCTTTGCCTTTCCTTGAAGAGTGAAGGGAGGAAAAAGGATAGAACTAAATTGTATCAAGTGATCGATGTGATCGGGCGCTGGTCCATGCTGGATGTTTTCCTTCTTGCAATTCTGGTAGCGGTAGTTAAATTAGGGCAGATTGCCACGGTTGTGCCGGGTCCCGGCGCACTGGCCTTTGCCGCAGTAGTGGTTATAACCCTGTTCGCGGCGCGTAGTTTTGATCCGCGATTAATTTGGGAACCAGCGGAGGATAGAAAATGAGTGAACAATCTGGAGAAAAAGTATCGGAAAAAGGATTACCTGAAGTTGTCACCGTAAAACAGAGCAGGTTTTCACCCATCTGGATCATTCCTCTTATTGCGGCGGGAATCGGGATCTGGCTTGTCTGTCAGGCTATTATGGAAAGCGGCATTCCGATTACTATTACTTTCAAGGATGGGTCCAATATTGTGCCTAAGGCACAGATTAAATACGAAGGAGTAATTGTCGGAGAGGTCGTTTCAGTAAAGCTCAATAGTGATTTGGATGGTGTGGTTGTGGAAGCGAAATTAAACAGGTCAGCGAAAAAATTGGCTCGTGCCGGATCAATGTTCTGGGTCGTCCGGCCACAAATCGGTCTTAGCGGTGTTTCCGGATTAGAAACAATTATCTCAGGGAGTTATATTGAAGTTAAGCTTGGCCAGGGTCAGCCGGCAAAAGTCTTTAAAGGCGTCGAAAATCCTCCTTTTGGTGATCCGGGAGGGAATCCTCTTAGGATAATTGTTAAATCGGATAAACTTGGATCATTGCATGCCGGCGTGCCGGTTTTTTACCGGGAAGTACAGGTAGGAGAAGTTGTTAGTTATAAATTAGCGGAAAACGCCAAGACTGTTGATATTGATGTAGATATAATGGAGAAATACGCTCTCTTAGTTCGTGAAAATACCCGGTTTTGGAACGCCAGCGGGATTGGGATGTCCGTTAACCTTTTTGGCGCTAAAATAAAGACTGAGTCACTGGCCTCAATCCTTACCGGCGGCATGGCCTTTGCCACGCCGAACAATGATCAGATGGGCGCGCCAAGTAAGGCCGGTGCGATTTTCTCCTTAGTTGACACACCGCAGGATGAATGGCTCCAATGGCAGCCGGATATTGATTTAACCGGTAAAGAGAATCAAAGCTCAAGTTCCCAGCAACGGCCGGTACAGAAAGAGAAAGATAGAAACTACACTTTTTGAATAGAGGTATCGCTTGCCGCCTTGGATTTTTCCGCTCCAGATAATTACGTGAATCTTCCTGTTGCCTGATAATGAGCGCACGGTAATAATCGAAAGTATATTTTAAGGAAGTCATAACGCATTCTCTGTCCCGGTTTTCATGTCGCCAGAAAAAGCATTGTAAAGCCTTCCCTTTTGCGCTATAATATATTATCTATAGGGTTTTATTTCTTACTATATCCTGTGGGGGGGTAGGGGAAAGATCGATAGAATATTGAAGGAGTAAGATGAAAGCTGAAAATAATAACTTAATGACACAAATTAAGCAGATTGTTGATCAGATTAGTAGAAATTATAATCCTGAAAAGATATTGGTGTTCGGAAGTGCCGCTCAGGGGCGATTTGGCAAGGATAGCGATATAGACCTGATGATTGTCAAATCAACTAAAAAGGATTATTTTAAAAGGACATATGAGGTCAGGTGCTGTTTGGATACAGACTTACCACTTGATATTTTGGTATATACCCCGGAGGAACTAGAGCAGAGAAGGCTTCTTGGAGATAGTTTTATTCAGCAAGTTTTAGCTAAGGGCAAGGTTCTTTATGAAAAATAACTCTGCAAAGTTATCTCAAGAATGGTTTAAGCTGGGAGAAAATGAATTGGGGTATGCAAAGCTGGGATTTGAATATTCTGACAAATTTTATTCTCAGGTCTGTGTTTTATGTCACCAGGCAATAGAGAAATATCTTAAAGGATTTTTGGTATATCACGCCAGGAAATATTCCAAGATCCATGATTTGGTAAAGTTAGTTAAAGATTGCTGCTCTATAGATGAAGAAGTGGCACAATTTGAAGATAAATGCCGTAAGATAACTGACTACTATGTAATACTCAGATATCCTGTAACTGTCCCCCCTCGAACAAAACAAGAAGCTGAAGAAGCTTTAAAAATTGCCTCAAATATTGAACAGTTTATTTTAAAGAAGTGCGGTTAAATTCCATTGACTTCCCGAAGTTTATTATGACTAACTATTTATGGCTGAGAAAGTTGGTCCGATTGCGGCGGCCTCTGACAGTAGCTGCTGTAATATTGGTTCTCTATTCCATCGGCAGCCTAACCGGATTACTTACCACTCCCAAGCTTAAGGCCGGTGATCTGTTAGCGAATTTAAAATATAAACTTACCTCCCGGCCGGAAAATCTGGATAAATTTCTCATTGTGGCCATTGATGATCAGGCGGTCAGGGCGAAATGGCCCTGGAAGCGTGATGTCTTTGCCAATCTTGTTTATAAGCTCATAAAGCATCAACCTGCCGTAATTGCCTTCGACCTTGTTTTTAGCGGAACCAGTCCGGTTCCGGCTTTAAAGGCCAGTGACGATCTGTTGGCCGGGGCCTTCCGGGATGCGGGAAACGTTATCCTGGCTTCCTACTTTGACTCTCAGGACGGCAGGTATATTGTTCCAGCGCATAAGTTTACAGAAAATGCTCTTGGCTATGGTTTTACTAATAAGCCGGAAGATAAAGACGGTGTTATTCGGGAAACCAGGCTTTTTCGCTTGCACGCGCTTCAGGGAGAGGTAATTGATTATGCCTTCGATCTGAAAGTTGTCTGGGCGTTTGCCGGTAAGCCATTGGCGGAAATTTCACCGGAAAGTTTAGCTGAAAAACTAAACCTATCCGTCCCCGAAAACGGTATTATACCGCTTAATTATTCCGCGAGATTAGCTGATTTTACCGTTGTTCCTCTGGGAGAGGTTATCAGCGGTAATGTTTCTCCGGATCTTTTTCGGGGAAGGATAGTCCTGGTGGGGGCTACGGGTGAGGCATTACAGGAAGCTAATCTTACGCCGTTAGGAAAAATGGCCAGTGTGGGCATAATCGCTAATACGGCGGTAATGCTGCTGAACAGGGATTTTATCTATCATCTGCCGGCGGCGGTAAATATCGCGCTTTTGTTAGTATTAAGTGTAATAATCAGTATTCTCACCGTTAAAAGAGGAATTTATTCCGGCACTATCTGGACAGTGGTGATTCTGGCTCTCTTTGCCGCCGTTAGTCTGCTTTTAGTGATTAATAATATAAGCTGGGATTTTTTTAGTGTTCCCCTTGTCGTGCTGGCAGTTTACTTAACCGGGGTGATAACGAATTACGTGAGTTTACTTATTCAAAGTTTTAAGATAAAAAAATTTGTTATAGTTGATATCTTGACGGGGCTGCCTACCAGGAGGTATTTCCTGCTGAAATTGGATAATATCCTTAAACATCTCAGGGAGGATGAGGAGCTGTCTCTGGTGCTCTTCGGCATAGACAATTTCGAACAGGTGGTTTCGGAGTTGGGAGCGGAAAAGGCCAATAATGTGATAAAAGAGGCGGCAAATTTGATTGTTAAATCTTCCCGCAAGACCAGGGGAATAGATTTTATTGCCCGTTACGGAGAGATTGAGTTCTGCTCAGTTTTGCGCCAGGTAGCCAAACAAGGCGCCCGGTCCTATGCGGAGAGAATCGGAAAAACGCTCAATGAAAAGATAACTTCGGTTTCTTCCTTGGCCCTGAGTGCCGGTATTGCCGATTCGCGGGACGTAAGGGAAAGATACGCGAAACCTTTTGTTAAACGCGCGGAAGCCGCGCTGCTCAGAGCAAGAAAAGAGGGTGCCAATAAAATATGCGTGTATGATCGGGAGGTAGACAGGGTTCCGCTGGTGGAATATAAGGAGGAAAAAGAAATATCTGAAATTGATTTGAGTTACGTTACGGAAGAATTAGAAGAAAAATACAAAGCGATGGCCATTATGATTAATAAGCTGCGCACGGCGCAGGAGGAAGTGATCAAGAGTGAGCGCTTATCCGCGGTAGGGAAGGTGGCGGCCACATTGCATCATGACTTAAGTAAACCGATCGTTAATTTAAAGAGCAGCCTGGAAATGGTAAAAGATGATCTGGATAAGGTAGAGGTGGAGGAATTGTCCCTGGCCAAAAAGTTTGTTACCTCCGCGCTGGAAGAAACCAAACGGCTGGATAGCTTGAGTGAGAGCTTAAAGGACCTTTATCGTCCCCGGGAAAAAGAAGTCGTAGCGGTGGCGATTAATGAAGTTATCGAAGAGATGTTGAATCTTTCCTCCGGCCAGTTAATGAAGAAAAAGATTAAATTAAACAAGGAATTAGATTCTAAGCTGCCGCTGGTGTTAGCGGACCGGGGTGAGTTAAAACAGGTGTTTTTAAATCTGATCCATAATGCTGTTGAATCCATGGTTAAGGGTGGGGAATTAACGGTGATTTCTCTGGTTTCCAAAGACAGGGAAAATATGGCGGAAGTGCGGATAAAAGATACCGGCTGCGGGATACCGCCGGAGAATCTGGGCCGGATATTCGAGGCGTTTTTTACTTCTAAAAGGGAGGATAAAGGCGCGGGCCTGGGCCTTTATGCCAGCCAGGAAATAGTGAAAAAGTACGGCGGCACGATTCAGGCTGAAAGTATCGTCGATAAAGGGACAACGTTCAAGGTGTATCTGCCGATTAAAGATCCTCGATCCTAGATAAATAATAGCGGCCTGCGGCCTGGTAAAATATGAGTAATAGAGAATATGTTTAAAACCACGAAGAGCACGAAGGACACGAAGAATGAAATTTGATGAGTTATCAAATAAAGTAATTGGTTGTGCTATTGAAGTGCATAGGAATTTAGGACCTGGATTATTAGAATCAACTTATGAACAATGCCTGGCCCATGAACTTAAGCAAAACGGTATATTTTTTAAATTACAATATCCATTTCCTGTTGAGTATAAGGGAGTGAAGTTAGATTGCGGTTATCGGCTGGATATTTTGATTGAAGATAAGCTGATTGTAGAACTTAAGAGTGTAGAAAAACTAGCAGCAATTCATGAAGCACAGTTGTTGACTTATATGAAACTTGCTGGTATTGGTATAGGTTTATTAATCAATTTTAATGTTAGAATCTTGAAGGATGGATTAAAAAGATACGTGCTATAAGCTCTATTTTAACCTTCGTGATCTTCGTGTTCTTCGTGGTGAAAAACATTCAACGATTTGCTGCAGCAAAGAGGATAAGCTATCTTTACAGAGCTTAGATGATACTTCCTTACCGTATTTCTGTTTTTCCGTCAATAGGTGATACCCGGACGATGTAGATGGTGCCGCGGACCGCGGCAACGGTGGTGGGGGTCTGGGTTTCGAAGGTGGAATGACGGTCAATAAATCTCACGTCAACTTCGATCTCACCCATGGCCAGGTAGACCAGGATGTTTTCTGACTTTTTGTCTGCCTCTGTGGCCAGGGTGCGCAGCAACAATTCGCTGTTTTCTTTGATCTGGATTACCCCGGAAACCCCTACCCGCAGGGAAACCTCGGAGGCGGGGCCGGTTTTTATGTAATCGCTTTCCGTTAATTGCATGTCCAGTTCCGCGGGAATCCATTCATCAGTGCCGCCGCGTTTTACCATTACTTTACCCTCTATCTTTTTGATGACCGCTTTATCCCGGTAGATTTCCATTCTTCGCTGGCGCTTATCCTTGCCGATTTCTTCCATGGACAGGGCCTGTGACAGGAGCTCGGCTTTTTGATCCCTGGTGATTGGTTTTGCCGGATCAAAATCCGGGGGAAAGATAATCTTTTGTTCTTTCAGCAGATTAATAAAATCATTTGCCGTAGCGTCAGCCGGCAGTTTGTAATCAAGGCCCAGAGAGTGCACCAGTTTTACGACAAATTCACCGCCGGATATTTTGCCTTCGGCGGAGGTGTGACCGTAGTAGATTACAGCGGATAGCAGGATCAAAGTAATCAAGATAGAATATTTATGCGCTTTATTCATGTTTCCCTCCAGGTAAGGATTAGGGGAGTTTTTTGAAATCTTCTTTTTTAAGGCCGAATTTGGCCATTTTCAGAAAGATTGATTTCCGCTGCATTTCGGATTTTTCAGAGACCATTTTTATGTTTCCGTGGTATTTTCTTAATAATTCTTTCAGGTACCATTTTTCGAAATCTTCCCGGGCCTCGCGAAGCGGTACATCCACGCTGGGTAAATCTTCCTGGGCGGGGGTTTCCTGCGCTTGCAGGAAACCGGAGATCTCCTGGGCGCTGATCAGGTTCTTTTTGGAGGTCAGCACAAGCCGGCTGATAACATTTTCCAGTTCCCGGACATTTCCCGGCCAGGGATATTCTTTCAACTTTTCCAGGGTCTCATTTGATAAGCTTTTTACCTGTTTGCCGTATTTTATGTTGGCGCGTTTAATGAAATGATCCGCCAGCAGGGGTAAATCATCCAGCCTGCTTCTTAAGGGAGGTAATTCGACACGCATCATGTTGATCCGGTAATAAAGATCCTCGCGGAAGGCATTGTCCTGGATCATTTGGGGCAGGTTTTTATTGGTGGCGGTAATTACCCTGGTATCGGAGGTCAGGGTGTCGTTGCCGCCTACCCGCTCAAAGGATTTATCCTGCAGGAACCTTAACAGTTTGGCCTGCAGGTTAAGTGACATATCGCCTATCTCGTCCAGGAATAACGTTCCGCCGTGGGCTATCTCTGCTTTACCTTTTCTCTGCTGATGCGCGCCGGTAAAGGCGCCCTTTTCATGGCCGAAAAGTTCGCTTTCCATTAAGTGTTCGCTTATCGCGGCGCAGTTTACGGCGACGAACGGTTTGTCTTTTCGTTGACTGTTAAAATGTACGGCCTTGGCGATGAGTTCTTTGCCGCTGCCGGTTTCGCCGTTAATTAGTATTGTCGCATCGGTATCGCAGACTGTTTTTATCAGTTCGTATACCTCTTTCATGTGCTTATTCGCGCCGACGATATTTGAAAATCCGTAGTGTTCGTTGAGGGCGTCTTTCAGGGTGCGTATTTCCACGGCATCTTTATGCTTTTCAATCGCCCGGTCTATTTTGATCAACAGCTCTTCGTTAGTTATCTTTTTCTTGAGGTAATCATAGGCGCCTTCCTGGATGGCCTCAACCGCGGTGGCCACATCTTCAAACCCGGTTATCATGATGACCGGTGTTTCCGGGTCAAATTTCTTTATTCCCTGCAGTACCTCAATGCCGTTTTCTTCACCTATCTTTAAGTCCAGCAGTACGAGGTCAAAAAAGGCGGATTTTAACGTGTCCAGCACCTGGCCGGCGGAGTTGAGGGTTTCTGTCTCAAAGTCGTTTTTTTGCAGGAAGGCGGATTTAATGTCGCAGAAAAACTTGTCGTCATCAACGATAAGTATTTTTCCTTTAAGTTTGCTCATAAGAGTATTTCCTTTTCCCATATGATATTACATGTTTTGGGATATTTCAAGGGGTAAATAGGTAGATACCCTGAGAGCAGTATCTGGGGAGTATAAACCACCCGGGGAGCGCGGTTATTTCAATCAGCTGCCGGATTTCTCGTGATTGAACCTTTTCATGTACTCCTGCGCTTGTTGAAGCGAGTGTTTGCGTACTTTCGCCGTTTTGGTTGTTTTAGTGCCGGCGGCATTCTCAATTTTCTTTTCCAAAGTAAAGGCGAAATGAGAGAGAAACAGAACAGCCGCTAAAAAAGCAATAAGAGTCGCTAATAATCTTGTTGGCATTGTTCTTTTAGTCATCATATTCCTCCTTTGGCTTTTTCCTGTTTTTTAACCATTTCTTCTATTTGCAGTTCGTTTTTGCGTATTTTATTGATGTAACGGGAAATATAGTAAGAAAGCTTTTCTATTTTATCTAAGCGTGTTCTCATTTCCTTCAATTCAACTAGAATTCTGTCATTCGTTTTCGGGGTGTCGTAATCCGTATCCAGGGCAAAGGCGGAAAGGATATTGTATCCGTCTCTGTCTTTACCTGCTGATTTTATTCGGCAGATTGTCTGGGTGTGGTAAGCAGAGACGATCATCGGCGCTATGAGATTATTGTCAGAGCTGAAATAGCGATCTATACCCAGGGCGTCTTTTATGGTGAAGGTTACATATTCGTCACGGGCCCTGGCGCCTACTTCGGTGATCTTTCCATATATATCAATATCGCTCTCATAGGCGCCGGCGGGAGCTGGCTGAATTAATGAAGAAAGGATAAATCCAATTATGAAGATAATTATTTTTTTCATTTTCCCCCCTTGGTGAGTAAATAAGCAGGAGAGGAAGCATGGAAGGGCAAGGACCACGGCATTCCTTTTACGGCTCGATCCAACCTGCTTTAGCTTTGTTTACGTTGTCTCCTCAGATACGGTTTTTTGTTTTGTTTGCCTGTGCCTGTTTCTAATACGCAACTTAGGTGCCAAATGCCGGGAGAACAGAGCAATTCACGTAAGCAACAGAACAGCAAGTAGATAGGATGATTTGAGCGTTTTTGGTTGCTGCCGGAGTATTGGTGTAGGGGCAATAAATTATATGAAAATAGGTAAAATTTGAAATATCGGAGGCGGATTCTATTTTACCTTTAAATGTATAAATTATTTCTCGTATCAAGAAAAGGCTGGTGATGGGCAACAATGAGGAAAGTCAACCAAAGTCATTGGTAGCTAAGGTGATCCGAGTGTTTTTGCGGTTGTTTATCTTCCTGGCATGTTTCTTGTATTTATATCAGGCACTATGATGCGCAAAAAGCTAATGATTCTAATACTGTTGGGGGTGCTGTTTATCGGTTTATCTTCTGTCTATGCGCTGGAATTGTCGGTCACGATCAAGAATGTCAGTGATGATAGTACTGATTTTAGCGGTAAAGTTTCCTGGTCCGGGATTGTTCCGGGGCAGACAAAGTGGCAGGCAGCGGATAAATATTTGTTTATTGAATATTCTTTCGGGGAAGAGCTATGGCCGGATATGTGGGGAATACAGATATTTACCGATAATACATTAGTGAGCAGAAATACCAAATATGTGTACAACGCCAATTATATGCTGGCGCCGGCCGGAGTGCCGGAAGAAATAGCGGAAGAGATAAAGGGAAAGGTGGCGGGTGATTTTGCCGCGGGCCTGGTGCATGAGACAGGAAAGCACAGGCTGCCCATGTGCTGGCGGGCGGCGCATCCCGTGCCGTTTGAGGATAAGGAAACGGAACTTAAGATTATCGAAACAGCGGAGCATCATTTAAAGAGGGCGGGCCCGGAAGATTATTATTGCTGGATCTGGATGAAGGATAGGGCCAATGACGGCTGGAGTGATCCGGTAGAGTTTTGGGGGCAATGGTTTCCCCATCCGGGTTTATCTTGGCAGAACGGGATGGATTACGCCACGGTGGTGGGCCCGATGGGGATGCAGCACGCGGAGATGACTTTTGGCGGCGGATTGGGCGCGGTTGACGGTCAGGGTAACGGGCCCTATGGGATGTATGTTTATTTAGGCGCCGACTTCAGTGAAGTAGCGGGCGGTGATTATGACACTAAGGTATATGTGCAGATGTACCATTATTAGGGTGATAGCTATGCACTGGATGCTAAAAATAATTCTGGTAATTTTAGTGGTCAGTTTAGGGGGAGTTTGTCTGGCTGATGATATTGTGCTGCCCAAGAAGCAAATGGTTAAGGCTGGTTTCTTTTTGCCGGCAGTGTCAACGTTAAGCGTGGAACTCAGAAAAATAAGCGATGACAATTTAGTTCCTGTTTCGCATATGACTTTTACCGGGCTTAAATCAGAGGAGTTTGGCGTGGATAATCCCTGGGTTATTGCCGATCAATATGTGCGGATAATTTATGATTGTAATACCCCGAATTGGGGGATCAGGCTGGTCACTGATAATAAAATAATTTGGAACAAGATGTATCCTAAGCCATTGGCTCAAGGGGAGGACGGGCAATGGGAATGGGAAGAGGCGGGAAATGATGGATATGTGTATGTCAATGGGCAGTACCAGGTGGGTGACGATATTGTTTCTTATGGCGGGTTAGTGTCCGCGGATAAATATGACGATCCGCGGCTGCGGGCGGAATTGGCCTGGCAGATATATGAAAATAAACAGTTTCCGGATATTTTGAGCGATGCAGAGGTAGATCCGACGCCGGAAGATCCGGCTGATAACTGGAAGACAAAATGGGCGTATATGATGGATAAAAGCGATAGCGGATACGCGGGTGGGCTGGTGCTGGATTATTTCTGGGGAGAGGATAATGAAGTGCTGGCGGAGTATAACTATAATCTGGCGATTTTCGGTAACGGTGCGGCCAGCTATTTAGCACAGCATCCGATAACCGGTATGGGGATGGATGGTGTTCCTTTTCCCAAAGCCGGTGATGGTGATGTGGTGGTATATATCGGAGCAAGGTTTGGCAGTAAGGATTATACAGGGGAAGATCCGCTGGAATTTGAGCTGCCTGCCGGCGGTTATGGAGCGACGGTTTATGTAGAGTTGCTGCACGAATAGCGCGAAAGAAATGAGCTGAAATTAAAATGATCCCAAAAAGGAGGTGAGGACAAATTTATCAATGGGGTTTTCAGCTGTTAACATATAACAAGTGAGATCAGCCCGTTAACGGATAACGCGGATGGCTGATAAATATTCATTAAACTTAGACTTCTGTAAAATAGAGTAAAAAAGCTCAAATGTCATCCCGCGGTTTAACCGCGGGATCCAGTAGTGTTTGCGATGTAATTATTTCTGGATACCGCGGTCAAGCCGCGGTATGACAAAAGACTATTTTGCAGAACTCTTATTAAACTGAATAAGGAGGTTCTAGTGAGTAAGTTATTTAGAGTGATTGTGGCAAGTATTATGGCCGTAGTGATCTGTGCCTGGGGCGCGCCGCTGAGAGCGGATATTGACGAAGCCTCGGAAGCCATTTCTATTTCCGTGCAGATTGCCGGTTCAACTAGTTTAAATGTCAATTATTTGATTACCGCTACCGGCGCTCCCGGGGCCGGGACGCTTGGTTTTGACCTGAGCGGCCTGGATCTGAATGACGGCGCCAGTTTGTGGACGGTGGCCGATGAGTGTTTTAGGGTTGATTATTCCAGTAACTATTCCTGGGGTATACGGATCATTACTGATAATGATGATGTTGTCGATGCTGTGGTTGGCGCGGATGTTCCCATCACTGATTATGTCGCCGGCAATGACAGCGGCGGCGGGTCATTGTCCTATTCCGGTTTGTTGAGTGTAGGCGATATTCAGGATGTTGCTGCCGGAACGAAAACCATTGATGACCTGGATCCCGGGAACCGGGCGGTGATCGCCTGGCAGGCATATGATTCTTATGCCGCTGCTGATCTGGTCAATTATTCGCCTGTGTCTTCTTTGACTCCTCAGGGAACGGGTTCATATATTGAAGATGACAATGTGGGCGATTGTTGGGTCGCGTTTGATGATTGGCATTACATTGGTGATAAGAGCGATGATAGTTTTGTCGATGAGATCTTCAATGACGCTGACGGAGACGGCGAAGAGGATGATATGGTCTATTCTATCGTGGCGATTGGAGCTCCCGGCTCGGACGGCAGCTTGGTTCCGGCTACCGGCGGTAATGTCGATGGTTCAATGGTTAGTCTAGCTGACGGCGATATGGTGATCTTTATGGCTTCCAGGTTCGCGAGTACTAATTGGGGTGATCCCAATAATCCGCAGGCCTATCTGTTGGAGCCGGATACCTATACCACCAGTCTGTATATTGAACTGATCCACGAATAAAGCGAAGAGTGGAAGAGGGAGATTGTTTTTTAGTCTCCCTCCTTCCTCTGCGCGCCCTGAGTTTGTTCGGGACGCGCGGAGGAAGGGGGTGTTTATGCGAATAAATAAACTTTATTTTGTTGCTGTTTTAGCTTTTGTGCTGACTATGTGGCCAGACTGTTTGTTTGCCGGCCTTAATGTTGATCCGGTTGTTTTGGAGGCAGTGGTGGATAAAGGGGTGCCGGCTGAGCAGTGTTTTAAATTAAAAAATACCGGTAAAATTCCGCTTCAGGTCAGGGTTGAGCTGGATAAGAAAGGCAAAAGGGATATCGGTGTAGCTGACTGGTTTTCTGTTGAGACGGACAAGCTCAAACTTGATCCGGGACAGGAGAAAAAAGTGCCCTATAAGATCGTTTTGCCGGAAGGGGCCGAAGGTGAGTATCGTTGTATGGTGTTTTTTGTGGCTGATGAACTTGGCAAGCAGAAATCACTGCTGGGTATCCGTTTTGGTGTGCCTGTTTATGCCATTGCTCAGAATACGGTCAAGCTGGGCGCGGCGGTGAATAAGATTAAGCTGAAGTACGATCCGGCGGCGAAAAAGATGAGCGGCACTGTTTTTGTGAAGAATGAAAGCAATATTCATATTCGGCCGCAGATTGATTTGGAAGTTTTAGACGCGCAAGGAGAAAGAAAATGTGTTTTTAATGTTCCTTTTGGCCAGCCGGCGCAGGTGGGGCAGACGAGGCCGTTTATGTTCAGCCGCAGGCTTGATCTTGTTCCGGGGAGTTATCAACTCAAGGCCAGGGTGGATTATGGGAAGTTGTATGGGGCGGCAGAACGGGTAGCTGAAGGGGAGACGGAGTTTGAAGTAAAGAAGTAAAGAAATAAAGAAATAAAGAGAGGTGTGAGTATAATGCGGCGGAAGAGTGTTAACATAGTTATGTTGTTGGTTCTGGCGAGGGTGTTGGCCCTAACAGGAATGTTGTGCGCCCAGGTATTGCAGTTTAACAACATTGCTATTGTTACTAAGGTTACCTCTCATCCGGATAAATACGGTACCGGTGGTGATTTGGCGATGAGCGCACCGGTTGTGGCTGATCTAGATAGTGATTTTGTGCTGGAGATTATCTGCGCGGGATATGATGAGGCCGAAGATAAGAGCAGCGTGTATGTCTGGCAGCGCAATGGCGCTCTGCGGGAAGGCTGGCCGGTTAGTGTCAGCGGCCGGGCGGTAACCGGTATTTCCGTGGGTGATCTGGATGCTGATGGGAAACTGGAAATTATTTTGGGGCTGCAGAATGAGGGAGGGGATGCCGGAAGTGTTTATGCCTGGCGCGCGGATGGCGCGGAGGCGGATGGATATCCCGTTGTCCCTGGTTTTGTGCCGGGTAATCTGGCTGTCGGTGATATCAGTGATGGATTTGAAGATGAGGTTGTTTATCTCGAGGATTACCGGATTGCCCTTGCTGAATTCGATGATGACGGGAAAAAAGAGATTGCTGCTGCCGGCGAGGATGGAATTTTCATCCTTGATGGTGATCAGGCGGAATTGGCTGGCGCGGCACATGTATTTATTGAGGCCGGCTGGCCGGTTGCCGGTGATATTGATAATGATGGGAATCCGGAGATCTTTTTCTCCGCGGATATTGGGGCGGAGGTTAAGCTTTATGGATATCGTTATACCGCCGGTGCCCTGGAAGAGTTAAACGGCTTCCCGGTGGATTTGGAAGAAGTAGACAATACGGATGGCGCATATTTAAGTCTGGCTGATATTAACGGCGACGGAGTTGCTGAGATCCTTAGCGGGTCTGCTAATGGCTGTCTGGCGGCTTATAATCTGGCTGGCAGCGGTGTCTTTTTTGCGGAATTGGGGCAGGAAGCGGTTTACCAGCCTGTTGTTGGCGATATTAATAATGATGGGGAGCCGGAGATAATTGCCTCTTCTGCTTCCGGAAAATTGCATTGTCTTACCGGTTCCGGGGTGGAAAAGGAAATAGCCGGCTGGCCCGAACCATACAGTTTTGCGCTTTCTCCGGGACTGGTGCTGGTGGATATTGATCAGGATAGTGTGGGTGACGTTATTAATCCCGCCGGTGATTTAGAGTTATTGTTCAGTAGTTACGGTAGTGTGCATTCAATTGATCTGCCGGGTGATTTTCAGCCCGCTGAGATTCAGTGGGGAATGAGTGAATTCGATAATCGCGGTACTGGAAATTGGCTTGCTGATTATAATACCGCCGGCTGGAGTGTTTTTGACAATGATCCTGATGAGGCGGAGATTGCTTGTGTTTATGATTGGAGCCGGGGTTCGCGGGTGATTGAACTGGATGGTGCCGGGCTCAATAATTGTTATGCCTTGATGAATCCGGATGGCGCTTATCTTAATCTGAAAAATACGCTGTTTCAGTGGTCAATGAGATATCACCTGGATTTCGCGTTGTATGTGAGTGTGGATACTACCGCCGGCCGTCATTATCTTTACTATACACCCACTGCCGGGGATATGCTGCAGATGGTGGATGAGGGCGGTAAGTTCATTCATCACGGGCTGCCTGACGCGCGGGATGGTAAGTGGCATACCCTTAAGCGCAATCTATCCCAGGATCTTCATGATGCCTATCCGGATATTGATATTATTGATATTAACGCAATGTTTGTACAGGGCAGCGGCCGGATAGATGATGTTTTGTTTCTGGAAGGAGAAGTGTGCGCGGAGCTGGAAAATTACGCGTATAGCGCCGCGCTGGTAGAGGTTTCCACCGGAGAAGCGGATAAGGCTAACATTAACGATGGTGATCCGGCTACCGAGTGGATTTCCGCTGCGGAGCCTTCACCCTGGCTGCAATATAGTTGGGATGACGAAAATCCGCTGGAGTTTATTAATAAAATAACTCTAGAGTCGATTAAGGGTGCTGCCGGCGGCACGATCTTTATTACCGATGCTCAGGGTAATGTGGTTGAACTGGAATTTGGGGTTAATAATGAGAATATGGAGATTGTTTTCGATAGTGTAGCTGATGTAGTAACGGTTACTGTTGTTTTTGATACAGATGGCGGCAGTGTGGCAATTGGTGAAATAGGTGTTTATTATGATCCGAATTATGAAACGGATGAGTTTATTGATCCTGTATATACAGCGGATGATTATATCCGCCTGGAGAACGGATATTTCTGGAATCCGCAGTCAAATGACGGTCAGGGTGGATACTGGCTGCCGCGGGGCATTGCTTATCAGACCTGGGTGAAGGATCTGGGGCAGTGGCAAAGTCCGGTGCAATTGCGTAATGATTTAGACGGGATGCAGGCAGTGGGCGCCAATGCCTTGCGGGTGGATTTTGTCTGGAAGCATATTGAGCAGGAAGATGATCATTTTGAGTGGGATAATTATGATCTGTTACTGGAAGAGGCTCAGGTCCGGGGGCTAAAGGTGTTTCCGGTTATTGGTTATCAATGGCCGCCGGAGTGGTTTCCGGATGACTGGTATACAAAGCATCCCCCTTGTGAGGCGCATCCGCAGGGGCCCTGGCAGTCGGATATCTTGAGTTATGAGCATCCGGAGGTGCGGGCGGAAGCAGCCGAATATTTACAAGCGGTTGTGGGCCGTTATTCTGTTGGGGGCGCGCGTGAAGATCTTGCTGATACTGTTGCCGGCTGGATTCTGGGAAATGAGTATGGTTATATGGGTCTGTGGAGTGTTGAGTATGATGGATATGATGATGCCTGTCAGAGCGCTTTTCGGCAGTGGCTGGAGGATAGGTACGCCGGTAGTATCGGCGCGC
Organism: uncultured bacterium; assembly: GCA_964543115.1. Classification (GTDB taxonomy): domain Bacteria; phylum Auribacterota; class CAZIXI01; order CAZIXI01; family CAZIXI01; genus CAZIXI01. The sequence goes on along the minus strand of CAZIXI010000001.1, from coordinate 12,212 downwards.
TTAATGAGCAATGGGCCAAGGATAATGCTGCTGAACCCGGCTATTTGCCGGGGCATCCATACGCGGATTTTGCCCAGGTGGATATGCCGATACCGTTTGGTTACGCGGGTGAGAATGCCGGCCGGTATCTTGCCCGGGACAAAACCAGCTGGTATGACCTTACTCAATGGCGGGAGGAGAGTATTGGCGGCTATATTGCTTTACTGGCCGCGGCAGTAAAAGAAGTGGATGAGAACCATCTCATTACCTACGCGGTTGTGGGTATGCAGTGGGGCGAGGAAGATTGGCGGTATCATACCGAAGATGCCAGAAAGATTGTTCTGGCCTGCAGTGCTGCCGGTACGCCGCTGGATTTCTGGAGTATTAACAACTATCCCTGGGGCCTGGAAAATGATGAATTGATGACCGGCAAATGGGGCATTGCCCGGGCGCGGCATGATGCTGGATTGCCGGTGATGGTAACAGAGACGGGATTTACCAGTACGGAGATTATGTATCCGGGCATTGATGAAGAGCGGCAGGCGCTATTGGTGAGAAACGCTGTCTGGGAAACAGTAGCGTCCGGGGCCGCCGGTGTTTGTATTTTTCATTGGAGTGACCGGGATCAATGTTATGTAACGGCCAGGGAAGTTGGTTTTGGAGTAGTGGATATAGAGGGCAATCCGAAACCCGTATATACAATAGTTAAGAAAATGTTCGAGCAGATGGATGACATAAAAATTCAGGAATTACTGCCGCAGTTTATTGATCCGGCACCGGATATCGCTTTGTTGTGGACTGACGCGCTTGACAGTATCGTGAACCGTTTTCAGGCGGAAATGCATAATTTATTCGGTACGTTAAAGAGGTTGGGGTTTAGTCCGGGATTTATTAATCGTGAGGAGATGCTGGCGGGGGATTATTCCGGCTATAAGGCTGTTGTGTTGTCACGCAATCAGAAGATGAGCGGTGATGTTCTGGCTCAGCTCACTGCCGCGGCGCTGGGTGGAGTAAAGATCCATGTGAATGCCGATCTGCCCGGAATTATGGATGAATATGGCGTGTCTCGAAATACCGATCCGGATTGGTTATTTATGTTGGAAGATTTGTTTGGCATCGATACCGATGCCAGTAATCTGCAGATAGACCCTGACCTGGAGGACGATGATCAAAGTTATGGTTATTATGAGACAGCCTCTTTTAGTATAACATACGACGCCCGGCTGCTTTATTCACCGTTATTGGACTATAACAACTTCGTGAATATGTGGAAGTACCGGGATGAGATCGTTGCCGGGAAAGGCGCGGTGCTGGCCCGGTTTGACGATTCTGACGGATCGCCGGCCCTGATTGTAAATGATTACCTGGGCAGTCCGGAATATGATACGGCAATATCATTATTCAGTCTGGGTGCCAATAAGCCGATTGATAACCTGGCTGACGGGGCCAGTGATTGGACCTGGGAGGACAGATATGGCTGGATGAGGATGATCTATACTGATACTAATCACGGATTTGGTTTAACGCCGGAATTGATTGTTAGCGGTAGTTCATTGGTGCTGGTAGATTACCTGGTTACTGCTGATCTTTCACAGGTTTTAATGAGTTTCAAAAATTACAGTCCGGATACCACAGAAACAGTGCAGGTGAGCTCGGCGCTGATTGTGGATAAGACGGTTGAGGATTTGCTGACCGGTGATTTGATTGCCGAGAAATGCGCTGGGGCACTGCAGCACGAAATAGCGCCCGATGGCTATAGCCTTTTCCTGGCTTATGAGAAGGGTGAAGGGGAGGAGAACAGCGATGATGGATACGAAGATGAGGGTGAAGAGGATGTAGATGATCCTGAGCAGGATGCAGAAGAACCGGATAGTCAGGAAGAAGATGAGCAAGACAAGGAAGAGGATGAACAGGATGATGATGAACAGGATGATGATGAACAGGAAGATGATGAAGATGATATAGATGAAGAGGAAGAAGAAGATAAGGAAGGGGATGAAGAAGATAATGAGCAGGAAGAAGAACAGGGAGATGAGCAAGAAGAAGAAAATGAGGAAATGGAACAAGGGGATAAAAAAGAAAATAATAATATAGAAGAAAATGAGACGCAAATAATTAACGACGATGGTGATGAAGAAGATGAGTCAGCCAAGGGGTATAATTACGGTTATGGCTCGGTATACGTGCTGCGGGAAAAGGGCGAAAGAAAAAGTATTATTTGTCCAAGAGAGACTGCTGGTGCGGCGGGTAAGCCGGAGAAAAAGCCTTATTCTTATTACCGGAGCTACCTGGGCAGGGAATTATATCCTGACCGAGATGCTGACCTCTACGAAGAGGAGGTTGTTAAGGTGGCGCCCTTGCCGAGAGAGCAGTTTAAACGGAGGATGGAAGAGGTTTCCTATCAGCGGCCGGGAATAATAAAGATTACTCCCCGAAAGGTGACAGCGGAGCGTAAGGACGAGGTTATGAACAGAGAAGAGCAGGTCAAGGCGCCTGCCTGGGCCGCTGCCTTTTTTAAGTGGCTTAATAATTTTGTTATTTGTTTGAATTCCGTTGAGTTAAAGCGGTTGGTAAAACACGGCTGGAGCAGAGTTCGGGATGGTATTCAAATAGCGTCTGAAAATAAACGCAAAGAGCGCAAAGATCTTCGCAGAGTACGCAGAGTATTCACATAATTATTATTTGTGTTTTCTGCGTCCTCTGCGGTCTCTGCGTTTAAATTTAACACGGAGGTGGTGGCTGTGAGGAGGGAGGGATTTACGTTGATGGAGTTGATGATGGTCATGGCCATTACCGTAATTTTGCTGGGATTTCTGCTGCCGATGCTGGGTAAAAGCAAACGGCTGGCGCAAAGGACCAGTTGCGCCAATAATCTAAAACAGATCGGTGTTGCCCTGCATTTATATGGATTAAAAAATAACGGTGAGTTTCCCTCAGAACCGTGGGGCGATAAACTTCATCCCGATTATATAGATGACGCGGAAATTTTTGATTGTGTCTCACATTCCTATGAGGGCACGGTGGCGGCTCCGGACTATTGGTATGTAGCGGGCTTAAATGACAGCAGTACGTCAGCCACATTAATCGCTGGTTGTTATGATGGCTGTCATGACGGCCTGGAAAATAAACTCTGCGTTGACGGGCGGGTAATTACGCAAGGTCCTGCGGGTTCTTAGTTTAATTAGAGCAGTTTTTTGAATTCCTCAATTGTTACATTGGTGCCTTTGAGGATAGCCCGCAGAGTGCCTGGTTTAACGGGCTTAGATCCATGGAGAGGGATTACAGTTCTGCGGCGGAGCTCATTCCTGTGACGCAATACTACATGTGAGCCGCTTTGTCTCAACACAATAAATCCTGCTTTTTCCAAAGCGCGAACTACGCGGTTGCCGGGGATCTGGGGCAAAGAAGGGACCTTCAAACTTTAACCTCTATCTCTTCGAGTAACACATCGGATTCCGGGAGAGAGAGATTATCATCCAGTAGTGATTGGATAAATAAATTGATTGCTTCTCTGGCATTTCTCAGGCATTCTTCTGGTGTTTCACCTTGAGTTGTACACCCCGGAAGTGAAGGAACATATACAGAATATCCTCCCTCCGCTTCAGGTTCTAATATTATCTTAAATCGTCTTAAGGCCATTTTGATATCCTCCTTTTCCTTTACGAAAATTATATTACATATTTATTAGAAAGTCAATGTCTAACTGGGGAGAAGATCCTGTTCTACACACCAAAAATGTCAATGGTTGATTTTTCTGTCAGATTGATAAGAAATATATTACCTTAAAATATATAATTTATTATATAAGTTGCCTAAATTAAGCAGCAAAAAAGAATCCGATCTACCCGCCTAAGTGTTTGCAAGCCAAAGTGTAAACTTCTTTTTTGGTCAATTTCTTATCCTGGCACCATTCTTGTTATTATAACTAAGCGAGGGTTAGAAATTTTCTCTCTACTTTCCTTGTAACTTCACTACTTTTACGGGGGATATAGATATGTTGTCTTTAAATAAATACAGGATATTAGCTCATATTATTACTTATATTATAATAATATGTTTTAGCTGCCAGAACTATGTCTGGGCGCAGGGTACGCCGATGTCTATTCAGGGGACTTCCAGCATCAACCTTCAAAATTCCCGGGAAATAATGCCTCTTATTAAGAATTCCTTTCCCTCCGTTGACGATCTTTCCGTTCCGGCTGATTTCGGTATGATAAAAGAGCGCCAAAGCGGAAATAACGGGAAAATCGTAATCCATATCCAGGATTCTCACGCCAATTACGAAGCACAGGCTAATCACGCGAAACTTCTAGGTCACCTGACGAAAATGTATTTTAACGATGGTAAGAAACTGGTTGCCGTAGAGGGCGCCAGCGGGCCGCTCACTGCAGTGAGATTCAAGACAGTGCCTGACCAGGAGGTAAAAAAGATTGTTATCGACCACTATTTTAAAAACGCGCTGTTTAATGGCGCGGAGTATTTTTCAATTTTCGCCGCGGACAATGTGGAGCTCTACGGTATTGAAGAGATAGCGCTCTACAAAGAGAATCTGGCGGTGTTCCGGCAGGCGCAGGAGACCAAGCCGGTAGTACTTGCCTGCCTGAAGAAGCTGAGAACCGGATTGGAGGGATTGATTGAAAAGCTGTTTCCGGAAGAATTAACCAAGCTGGCCAGGGTGGCTGTTACTTACGGGAAAGGGGAGGCGGACTTTTCGGTATATCTGAATATGCTGCTGGGGTATGTTGAAACTGCTAATCTTTCTCTGGCTGAGTATCCGCAGATTAAGTTTGCCGTGGATTCTCTGGAATTACAAAATTCCCTGGAGATGGATAAAGTGGCGGCCCAGAGACAGGTTGTTATTCAGCAATTACTCGATTGTATGGTGACGGAAGAGGCGCAGGGGTTGATCAAGCTGAGCCTGCAGTTGAGGCTGGGAAAGGTCCAGGCAAAGTGCTTTTACGAGAATTTAGCAGGGTTGATTACAAATTACGGCCTTAAGAATGAAGATTATCCGGATCTGCAAAAATATATGAAGCTTGTGGAGCTGCACGCTAAGGTTAATCCCGAAGAATTGTTCGCGGAATCAGAGAGGCTGGAGAAGGATTTGAAAGAACGGTTGTTTAACGAGAAGGAACAGAATGAGCTAGATAGATTAATTACGGCGTTTATTGTTCTTGAACATCTGGCGGGTTTAAAGCTCAGCCGCAAGGAGCAGGGCTTTTACCGGGATCATAAAGCGGAGATGGATTTTGCCAGGCTGGCAACAGCGGCTAACGGGCTGTTAGTGAAGTATGGCCGGGTGCCGGTGGCGGTGGATAAATTGAATGTTCCGGAATTCAGCGTGTTTGAGCGGTTCTACCGCCTGGCCTTGAAGCGGGATGAGGCGATAGTAAGCAATTTCTTTAAAAAGATGAATGAGGAAAAAATAGATGTGGGATTTCTGGTTGCCGGCGGATTCCACACAGCGGGCCTTGTCGATAGATTCAAAGAAAAGGATATTTCTTATTTGGTTGTTTCACCAATGATAACAAAGATAGAGCCGGACCTGGATAAAAAGTACCTTGACCTGATGATGGACGTGAAAAGTCCGTTTGAGCGCCTCCTGCAGGAAAGAGGTCAGCGCCTGGCCAATCCGGTGATATTCACAAACCCCGCTGATTTAACCGGAAGGAGGGAACCGCTGCTGGCCGAATTTCAGAACTACGCTAATAGCATTTTTCTGTCAGTGAATATTGGTAAGGGCCTCAAGAACACAAAACGAAAATTTAAGCAGTTTCTCAAGCAGTGGATCAGGAATCTGGATGCCTATGTGTCTTTAGGGGAGAAGATCGATGTAGACACAAATGAAGCAGAAGAGTTAATCGCGGAATTGCAACAGGCAATAGCGGGGATTGATGAACTGAAGATTTCACCCAACCATATGGCCCTGACGCATACGTTCAGTTTCCAGGACAGTGAGCTTCAAGCGGTGGTGATGCGGCCGCGGGAAGAGAGGAGGTGGAAGCGGAGACTGGCCGGAAAGAAAATGGACAGAAAGGAAATAACCGGTAAGGATGACAAAAAGATAATAGTTTATTTTCTTAGTAAAAAAGATGCGGAGGATGTCTGGCGTAAGCTGTATGCCGGCAAGAAGGATGCCTACAAGAAAAGGCCGGTGAGGCGCAGGCATTACCGGGATAAGGAGGAGGAAGATCTTCCGCCCGCGCTGCCTGCGGTGAGTGAGCCGTTGGCCCTGCTTCCTGTTTCTGAAGAAATAGAAGAACAGATTCCCGCATTCGAGCCGGCTGAAGAGCAGTGGTTTGCGGGAGAAATGAATGAGGATTTAGCGGAGGTTACCAGTGAGTGGAGGAAACGGGAAGAGAAGGCGGAGGAAGAAAGAAAAGAAAAAAACAAACAGCGTTGGCTCGTTTTTCTGGTAACGGTTGTGTTTTTAGGAACAATAACCTGGCTTGTGGGCATGGATAGTTTAGTTAATATTGTGATAGCAAAGGCAGATATGCTGCTAAAATATGTGTGTGTTGGTAGTGCTGTTGCTGTCGTGGTGCTGGTGGCGAAATATTTTTATCGTTCTTGGCTCATTGCCAAGTCAGTTATGGTGGAAAGGGATGAGGAAACAACAGGAGTGGAAATCCTAGAGGAACTGGAAGAGGGAGAATTACAGCCGGGAGAGTTAGTCTACGTAATAGAAGAAGGAGAAATTGTGCCGGAAGTAGTAGAGAGAGAGGAAGCAGCACAGCCGATACCTTTCCCGCTAATTTCCCCTGCCCAGAAATCTTTACTGGATAGTCCAGTAGGAAAACGGGCGGCAGGAGTTCTCAGAAGTATCATTTTACTGGCGGTTTCAGCGTTGACCCTGACTTCCTGCGGTAATCTGGGGTTTGGTGTTACTATGGCCGGCGGAATTATTTTGCTTGTCCTAGGAGGATATGGAATCAGATATTTGCTGAGGAAGAGGCAGCTGCGGGAATTGCCGCTGACAAATGAGGAACTGCGTGAACTTGAATTGTATTTTCCGGCAGCAATACGATTGGCAGATGGGATTTTAGAATTGGTGGAGACGATTGATCTGGAGCAATTAGAAACAACGGATATGAATATGTTAACGAGAAGTGAAAGCGTGATGGAGTCCCGTTTAATCAGCCTGGAGAGAAGATCAGGATTAAGGGATCAACAGATAGAGCGGGCTCATTTTGGTCATAGTTATTTCTATTATGTTTATTCCCGCCAAGGGGAAGCGGGACTGAGAAGGGTTTTGGAAAGGGGGCAGGTAAGGCCCGGTCTTATGCAGAAAGCGCTGGTCCAGGTAAGGGCGTTAGAAAGACAAAGGAAAAAGATCGATTGGTTGATGGAAAGGGTTTTTTCGTCGAAAGAGCCGCAGTCTCTGGATAAGGAAGAATTAACTAAAAAAGTACGGGCATTTGCGCAGGTTGTTGGTTTGAGTACTGAGGATGCGGACGAGCAGATTCTAAAAATTCTAGGCGATGAGAGTATAGATCATAATAAAAGAAGAAGGATTTTTAAGAAAAAAGTAGTGACGTTAAGGGACGACTTCTTGCGCCAGGCAAGGCAGGAAATGCGGGTCAGGGCGGAAGCGGAAGCCTGGTCAGGATTGCTGGATGGAGAAACAGCGGAGCTAACATATTTATTAACCTGGATTGATGATAATTTTACTGAACCGGAAGAATTCACAAAAGAAATAGTGGGTTCCGGGTCCGAGTATTTATTTTTTCAACTGGAAGAACATCGCGCTAAAATAAAAGATATTGGTAAAAGACTGGACCTGACGGAAAAACAGGTAGCAATATTATTTGAGGCCTATAAACATGGCGGTAAATACGGCTTGAAGGATATTGTTAGTAAATTTGCTGCCGGCGGGGAAGAGCCGGAAATATGGCGCGCGGATGAGGAGGTTGCGGAAGAAATACCTGTTGAAGGTGAACACCATCCTGATGGTATTGAAGCCGAAGAAAGGGCAGGTGACTTGGCCGAAGCGGCGTTCTTCCAGAGTGCGGTAGAAAGGGCTGTTCGTGAAGTTATTGTTAAGGTAACGCCTGTGCCGGAGGATCCGGCGGGCAAACGTGAGCGGGCGCAGGAAATCGGTGTTATGTTTAACAGCATTGTTGAGGCCAGGGGGGCGCTCCAGAACAGGCATGATGATCAGACAGTGCATATGGCATTGACTGAGATAGATGAACTGCTGCTTGTGCCGGAAGAGATAATAGCGCATTTATATGAGCAGGCGGACGCGCAGGAAAAAGGCATTGCCGAAGTAAAGAAGGAAGAAGAAAGGATTAAGAAAGAGGAGAGCAAGGAGGATCTGGCAGCGGCGAAATTGTTATTAGTTGAAGTAGAAAAGGGTATTCATGAATCGATAGTTGAATCAGTGCCTGTCGCTATTGATCCTGCCGGCAGGCGTGAACGGGCAGAGGAATTACAGGTTGTCTTAAGCGGATTAGGGGAAGCGAGAGGGATTGTGCGCAACAGGCATAATCTTAGTGCGGTAAGAGAAATTTTAGGCAGGATAGATGAAAAGTTACTTATGTTAGCGGGAATAATAGAACAGTTACGTGAACAGCCGGAAGAAGGGGAGGAGATGAAGACCGAGGAGGAGCCGGAGGAAGAAGGCTCGGCGGTGGTGCGGGCAGCTGAAGTTGATTTCGCTATGTTGAAAGAATTATTAGCGGGAAGCGGCAGTTTAGGGACCGATGAGATAAAAACGGCGTTGGCTATGGTTAAGAAAGCGATTATTAAGTCTCAAGGGTTGGAAAAGGTGTGGAAAGATGATAAATGGGCAGATCAGAAAAGAGCGGCGCGGTTGATGTACAGGGAGAAACTGGCCAATGTGCCTACATCTGCCGGAAAGACCTTTGCCTTTATGGCTGCTGCCTGCCTGAGATGGCTGGAAGGTGAGCGGAAGAAAGGCAGGAAAGAAAAGCAGGTTATTTGTACGGAAGAAAATCTGGTGGAAAGAGATGCCTTGCAGGCGGCGGGTGTTCTGGGGTTGTTAGAGGTCGGGGTGGGCTATGTTGTTTCTGTGGCAGGTGAGCGTAAGGCTTATCTTGTGGGGCAGGATGGCGCTAGGGAAGAAGTTACGGAAAAGGAGCTTTATCGCCGGGCGGATCTTATTTATGTTAATGCCTATAATTTTGTACACAGATTAGAAGAGGATCTATATACGGTGAGATCAGAAGATGATATTGCGCTGAGGCTGGGGGAACAAGATTATTTCCTCATGTTTGATGAAGGTGATGTGCCGCTGGACCTGCAGATACAGACTCCCTGTATTATCTCCGGCGCGGCGGAGATCGCGGAGTTGACGGAAGCGGCAGAAGAGAGGCTGCAGATGCAGCTGGCAGCGGATGAAATAATTAAACAGTATGGTTTTTTCAGTAAGGGCCGGCCCAATACGATTTTTTGCAGTATGGATTCATCGGCGAGAAGGGTAGTGTTGACTCCTGAGGGTTTAATGAAATTGGAAGGTATATTGGAAAAGCAGGAAGAGGGCGATGTTTACCGGCAGAAGAAAGGCCGGCCGTTCAGTGCCGGTGATTTGTATCTGTGGCGGGAATTCGTTCAGCTGGCCCTGACTTCCTATGTGTTCTATCAGGGCGGGGAGTATGTGGAAGGTGAGAGGCTTAGCGGAGTAGATTATATAATCAAAGGTGACGAAGAGAAAGAGGTGATTATCTTGGACCGGGCCACGGGCCGGGAACTGCCCGGGAGGAAATGGAGTTTTGGTGTGGATAACGCCATCCGGATAAAGCACGGGCTGCGGGCGGAAGCGGATAAGCCCACTATTGCCTCAATGACCCTGCCGGAGGTATTGGGTTTGGCGGGAATAAAGTTTACCGCGGCCAGCGCTACTCTGGATGCGGAATTTATGGAGCGGGTGTACGATAAAGAGGTGGTGCAGCTGGGAAAAATCCCTAAAAGAAAAGAAGAGGTAAAGGTTTTTAGCAGTAAGGATGAATCCCGGCAGGCGGCGCTGCGAAAGACGCTGGCGGTTCACGCGGGCGAGGATTTTGGTTCGGTGCTGCTCAGGGTGGAGTCGGATAAAGAGGCCGGGGAATTTATAGAGAATATTACAGGTGAGTTGGCCGGTAAGCAAGTATTAGATATAGAGAGTTTGGCGGGTGAAGAGGGAACGTATGATCTGGAATGGGAAAGGGACGCGGATGGAAATAAAGTGCGCGTACTCTCTATTAATGGAGTGGATATAGCTAATGTTGATTCAATTATTGTGAGATTCACTTCGGATAATTATTATGCCATTAAGGATATTGTTGAGGATATATCCATAGACAGCCGGGCGATTATTGTTTCCACTAACCTTTCCGGCAGAGGGGTGGATTTTAAAGGGGACCGGATGGCGGCAATATCCACTTTCTGCGATGAATTGGATGCTACCGATATCCAGTTCCGGGGTCGGGTGGGCAGGGACGGCAGGATCGGCGAGTGGTATGGATTCTGGTCGGTAGAAGACAATGTGTTTGTGACCTATGAAAAGCTGATTGAGGAATACCTTGATTATTTTAAAGGAAAAGTGGCTAATGAGAAACCCTATCAGCTTAAGTTGCGGAGAAGGCTGGGGGTTAAAAAATCAAGGGACCTTACCATTGTTGAAGAGATGAGGCGGAAGATAAAGAATAACAGGATATTAACCGGTGAGCAGGAAAGTGAGTTTGCGCGGGAGGTTATGAGTACGCGTTTACTGCAAAACGCGGAACTGCGGCAAATGGTTGTTTCCGGTAAATGGCTTGAGGGAGAGTTTGGTGTTGACTGGGAGGGATTAGAAGAAAGGTTAATAGATGTTTTCCGTGAACAAGGCGCGGAGGGAGTGCGTGATGATCCGGGAAAATACGCGAAGCAAATAGTTGAAAAACTTCAAGCAGCGGCATTAAAGATGGTTGATGATTCCCGCGCGGTGTTCTTAACTAAAAGCGGCTGGGTTAAGCACCGGCTGCAGGAGATGCAGGCCGGCGCAGGGTTTCGAAAGAAATTTATTAATCCGAAGCAGATTTACGCGGAAATTGAGAGAATAACAGGTAATATATATATAGAAACAGAAGAAAAGATGAATAAGGAGCTCTACCAGATGCTTAAGGGTATTCGCGAGATGTTAAGCGAGCCGCCGGCTGAACATACCGAAGAACAAGGGAAGGGGCCTTCGCGCCGGATACTTAATACTCAGAAGGTAAGACGGGCCCTGGTAAAATATTTGCCTTCTTCGCTGGCGGTAATTACAAGTGCCGCGGTGGGTATTGGTATTATCGGTTGGCTATTTAAGTTATTCACCGTGGAGCAGGGTGTGAGATTGATGAGTCCCTGGCTGGCCGGGATTTCCGCCGGCGGTTTCGGGCTGGTAATTATCAGCGCTGTGGCGGTGTTTACCCTGATTGTGGGCTGGGCGTTGAGTTCGCAGGTTAAACGCACGGCTGCTGTTGACCGGAGCGTAAAGGAACTGGCCCGGGCGGTTACGGTTGGTGAACGGGTGGGGTTTGGTTATGTGGCTAGAGCCACTGGTGTATCGAGTTTAAAGAAAATTCTTAATATTATCGGTACTTTCGCGCCTTTAATGGTTGGCACGGGATTACTGTCACTTTTGGGAACGGCACATTTTACCCTAGCGGTGGCCGGGCCGATGTTTATTGTGGGTACAGCGGTTCTGGGTGTTATCGGAGTAAGCGCGCAGCTTATTTTTCTGCTGGTCAGCCGCAAGGATCTTAAGCAGGCGGCCAAGATGCCGATGACCGGTAAGAAAAGGTTCTTCCGGGGGTTAACCGGCGGAATGATCAGCGTTATTGGCATGGCGGCAATGCTTGTTGCCGGCGGGATAAACCCGTTTCTACTCTTTACCGGACAGGCGGTGATAACGAATCTGTTGTTTTTAGCGCCGGGAATCGCGGCGCTGGTTATTGGTTTTATTTTAGCGTTTGGGCTGTTTCAATTGAGCAGCGGCAGCGCGGCCCGCAAGCGGTATTTGGGGCCGCTAGCCTTTATTGCCGGGATTGTTGCCGGGGTTTTGAGTTTTCCGCTGGTGGCGGCGTACGGCGCACTGGTGTTTAATCTTATTCAGGGGGCCATAGCCGCTGGAACGATTAGTGCAGGCTTACCGGCCTTACAGCTGCTGGGTATTCCGCTGGGCCTGCTTTTTGCTGTTCAGGGGATAGCGTTTGTCAGCGCGCAGTGGTATGCGGCCAACCGGGTGGCGCGGATGGAAGGAAAGAAAGGTG